>NZ_JH992900.1:303279-305779 GCF_000315565.1 Mastigocladopsis repens PCC 10914
TTGTCTGTCTGCACTGTTGATCAGCACAGTCAATTCGTTCTTGGTTCTGATGATTTGGTTGAGAAGCTCATCCACCTTGATGTTGATGATATTGGCGACCTGAGTGTTGAATGTGTCTCTGTCGCCTATTATGTTGATCACTTCATCAACGTACTGTCTCACCAGACTTAGGAATGTCTGATTCCACTCGTTGCGGACGCTGTCAATCTTGATATCAATATCTCTGTAGACGTTATTAATCTTGTTGTTAATTTCCGTACTGTTGGCAACCAAGTTGACAATCTCGTTGTTAATTTCAACGTTGTTGGTTACATTTTGCTGTAAGCGTCGGTCGATGTACTGATTTAATCCCTCATTGTTATTCACAATGTTCTGGGTAATTACAGAAATGTAATTTCGTACCTTTTGCTCATAAGTGTTGTCAATTTGCTGGCTGACGTATTGGTTTAGTTCAATATTGTTATTGACAAGCTTCTGAGTAATAACTCTGTTGAATGTCTCTGTGCCACCGATGATGTTGCTCAATTCATCCACGTGCTGTGTAGCCAGATTGATGAATGTCCGATTCCACTCGTTGCGTAAGCTCTCAATCTTGTTGTTAATTTCAGTACTGTTGGCAACTAAGTTGACAATGTTGTTGTTCACTTCAGTGTTGCTGGTGACGCTGTGCTGTAAGCGCTGGTCGATGTACTGGTTGAATTCCTCATTGTTATTGACAAGCTTCTGAATAATGAGTCTGTTGAATGTCTCTGTACCGCCGATGATGTTGCTCAGTTCATCCACGTGCTGTGTAGCCAGATTGATGAATGTCTGATTCCACTCGTTGCGGAGGTTGGAAATCTTGTTGTTAATTTCAGTGCTGTTGGCAACGAAGTTGACAATGTTGTTGTTAACTTCAGTGTTGTTAGTGACACTGTGCTGTAAACGCTGGTCGAAGTACTGATTTAACTCCTCATTGTTATTGACAATGTTGTGAGTAATTGCAGAGATGTGATTTTGTACTTTTTGCTCAAAAGTGTTATCAATTTGCTGGCTGACATACTGGTCAAGGTCAGTATTGTTATTGACAATATTCTGAGTAATTAGGTTGACGTTATTGCGTACCTTTTGCTCGAAGGAGGAGTCAATTTGCTGATCGACATGCCGATCAATGTACTGGTTGAGTTCCTGCTTATTGACAAGGTTGTTGATAATTAATTCGACGTTGTTACGTATCTTTTGCTCAAAGGAGGAGTCGATTTGCTGATCGACATGTCGATCAATGTACTGGTTGAGTTCCTGCTTACGTACAACGTTGTTGACGATTAATCCAATGTTATTACGTATCTTTTGGTCGAAGATTTGGTCGATTTGCTGATCGATATGCCGATCAATGTACTGGTTGAGTTCCTGCTTATTTAAAATGTTGTTGATAATTAATCCGATGTTGTTACGTATCCTTTGCTCAAAGGTTTGGTCAACATACTGGTTGATCTGCTGGTTAATTCTCTTCGATATCTCAACGTTAATCCTATCTTCCACTAGCCTATCTAAGTAGCTAGACCAGCTTTGCAATTGCTGGTTCAGACTGAACTCCATCTGCTCCTGATAGGCATCCATCGTAAACCTGACTTTTGCGACTTCTACAGCCAGGTTCTTGAAGTGCTTCTCGTAGTTCTTCAGCAGCCACTGTTCGAGCTGATCCCAATACTTAGCCTCGAGTGTTACATCGTTTTCATCTATTACATTGATAGATGCATCAATCTGCTGTAACTGCTCCTCCCACTTTTTCTTGAACTCGTCTTCGTTAAAGCGGAAGGTGAACTGTGTCGAGCTGTTCGCACCGACTGCTTCACGACTGACAGATCCACCAGATCCACCTGTTGTGCCTTGAATATTTGTTACATTCTCCGTCGAGCTGTTCGCACCGACTGCTTCACGACTGACAGATCCACCTGTACCTATAACTGTCACACTGTTTGTAACAGTCCTGGTTGTAGTAGTCTGTCCTTGCCTCTGTTGTGTAACGTTATTATTCTCTTGCTTTTTATAGTTAAGAGCCAGTTCAGTTGCACTCACTGGCTCTATTGCCAAAATAATTTGCCCTTCGTTATCTTCCTTGTAGGTGTCAAAAAATAAACCTGTCAAGGTAGTTTTTTCTTTGACCTCTAAAACGATTTCATCTTTCAAACCATTCAATGAAGTCCAAGTTTCTTCAACTTCAATGCCTGTTAGGTTTGTAATAAGTTTTCCGCCTTTGACCCAAAGTAAAGCCCAAGGTTCGATGTCAAACTTCTTGTTGTCTGACCAATAAGTTGCATTGCCTTCACGAATTTTGAGGCGATAGTTTCCGGGATTTAATTCAATGAAGTTAGCGCCTGATTGCTTTAAACTGGACAAGGTATTTTCATCCAGCACATAACAGTTGCGTTTGCTGTCTACTGTTAAAGTTTGAGGGTTGAAAAATGGCTTATTACTGGTAATTGAAAGATTAATTGAACCACTATTATCATCAGTGTTA
>NZ_JH992900.1:305879-378280 GCF_000315565.1 Mastigocladopsis repens PCC 10914
TTGGAACAATTAAACACATCAATCGTTGCTTCTATTACAGGTTGGGATTTTATTCTTGATGCTTTATTTGTATCAGGCTTTTCGTGAAATGGTATTACTCCATGCAACAGTTGGTGACCGAGTCTAACACGAAAAAACAGCCAGCCTTAATACGATATTTCGTTTTGTCTCCACGATGAATCGAGGTGCTTCAAAGGCTGGCTGTTTTTAGGGGACAAATTGGTGAGCTACTTATCCGGCTTATTTGCACTTTCCTGTGAGCCAAGTCGGATGATTGCAAGCCCGTTGCAAATAATAATGAGTCTGTTTGCAAATAATGTGAGCCGAAGTCCAATCTTATTTGCAATTAATGTGAGCCAACAATTTTCTTGTTTGCAAGCCGGAGCGTTTATGTTTGCGAGCCGCAACAGTTATTTGCTTCCTGGTAATTGTTGCGATTGCTGCTGATTTATCGAGATAGGTTTGAACGGCTTGAATGTGTTGATGTCCACGCAGGGGGTTCCATCCAGCTTGGTTCTGAGTTGAGCGCTAAAGGTGACTAGCGTCTCGACAAGAACCTCACGGTCGGTTAAGCAGCCTTTGATTGCCATGAGTTCTCCCAGAGTCCATTCATAGAGTTGTCTGTCTGCACTGTTGATCAGCACAGTCAATTCGTTCTTGGTTCTGATGATTTGGTTGAGAAGCTCATCCACCTTGATGTTGATGATATTGGCGACCTGAGTGTTGAATGTGTCTCTGTCGCCTATTATGTTGATCACTTCATCAACGTACTGTCTCACCAGACTTAGGAATGTCTGATTCCACTCGTTGCGGACGCTGTCAATCTTGATATCAATATCTCTGTAGACGTTATTAATCTTGTTGTTAATTTCCGTACTGTTGGCAACCAAGTTGACAATCTCGTTGTTAATTTCAACGTTGTTGGTTACATTTTGCTGTAAGCGTCGGTCGATGTACTGATTTAATCCCTCATTGTTATTCACAATGTTCTGGGTAATTACAGAAATGTAATTTCGTACCTTTTGCTCATAAGTGTTGTCAATTTGCTGGCTGACGTATTGGTTTAGTTCAATATTGTTATTGACAAGCTTCTGAGTAATAACTCTGTTGAATGTCTCTGTGCCACCGATGATGTTGCTCAATTCATCCACGTGCTGTGTAGCCAGATTGATGAATGTCCGATTCCACTCGTTGCGTAAGCTCTCAATCTTGTTGTTAATTTCAGTACTGTTGGCAACTAAGTTGACAATGTTGTTGTTCACTTCAGTGTTGCTGGTGACGCTGTGCTGTAAGCGCTGGTCGATGTACTGGTTGAATTCCTCATTGTTATTGACAAGCTTCTGAATAATGAGTCTGTTGAATGTCTCTGTACCGCCGATGATGTTGCTCAGTTCATCCACGTGCTGTGTAGCCAGATTGATGAATGTCTGATTCCACTCGTTGCGGAGGTTGGAAATCTTGTTGTTAATTTCAGTGCTGTTGGCAACGAAGTTGACAATGTTGTTGTTAACTTCAGTGTTGTTAGTGACACTGTGCTGTAAACGCTGGTCGAAGTACTGATTTAACTCCTCATTGTTATTGACAATGTTGTGAGTAATTGCAGAGATGTGATTTTGTACTTTTTGCTCAAAAGTGTTATCAATTTGCTGGCTGACATACTGGTCAAGGTCAGTATTGTTATTGACAATATTCTGAGTAATTAGGTTGACGTTATTGCGTACCTTTTGCTCGAAGGAGGAGTCAATTTGCTGATCGACATGCCGATCAATGTACTGGTTGAGTTCCTGCTTACGTACAACGTTGTTGACGATTAATCCAATGTTATTACGTATCTTTTGGTCGAAGATTTGGTCGATTTGCTGATCGATATGCCGATCAATGTACTGGTTGAGTTCCTGCTTATTTAAAATGTTGTTGATAATTAATCCGATGTTGTTACGTATCCTTTGCTCAAAGGTTTGGTCAACATACTGGTTGATCTGCTGGTTAATTCTCTTCGATATCTCAACGTTAATCCTATCTTCCACTAGCCTATCTAAGTAGCTAGACCAGCTTTGCAATTGCTGGTTCAGACTGAACTCCATCTGCTCCTGATAGGCATCCATCGTAAACCTGACTTTTGCGACTTCTACAGCCAGGTTCTTGAAGTGCTTCTCGTAGTTCTTCAGCAGCCACTGTTCGAGCTGATCCCAATACTTAGCCTCGAGTGTTACATCGTTTTCATCTATTACATTGATAGATGCATCAATCTGCTGTAACTGCTCCTCCCACTTTTTCTTGAACTCGTCTTCGTTAAAGCGGAAGGTGAACTGTGTCGAGCTGTTCGCACCGACTGCTTCACGACTGACAGATCCACCAGATCCACCTGTTGTGCCTTGAATATTTGTTACATTCTCCGTCGAGCTGTTCGCACCGACTGCTTCACGACTGACAGATCCACCTGTACCTATAACTGTCACACTGTTTGTAACAGTCCTGGTTGTAGTAGTCTGTCCTTGCCTCTGTTGTGTAACGTTATTATTCTCTTGCTTTTTATAGTTAAGAGCCAGTTCAGTTGCACTCACTGGCTCTATTGCCAAAATAATTTGCCCTTCGTTATCTTCCTTGTAGGTGTCAAAAAATAAACCTGTCAAGGTAGTTTTTTCTTTGACCTCTAAAACGATTTCATCTTTCAAACCATTCAATGAAGTCCAAGTTTCTTCAACTTCAATGCCTGTTAGGTTTGTAATAAGTTTTCCGCCTTTGACCCAAAGTAAAGCCCAAGGTTCGATGTCAAACTTCTTGTTGTCTGACCAATAAGTTGCATTGCCTTCACGAATTTTGAGGCGATAGTTTCCGGGATTTAATTCAATGAAGTTAGCGCCTGATTGCTTTAAACTGGACAAGGTATTTTCATCCAGCACATAACAGTTGCGTTTGCTGTCTACTGTTAAAGTTTGAGGGTTGAAAAATGGCTTATTACTGGTAATTGAAAGATTAATTGAACCACTATTATCATCAGTGTTAAAATCAAAAAACAAGGCGTTGACAACGGCTTTGTCTTTGATTTCTAACTGCAAATTATCGTTATATCCATTTAACGTTGTCCAGGTCGCACCTACCTCATAACCTGTGGTTTTATTGATAAATTTCCTACCATCAACCCCATATATCCAGAGTAAGACAAAAGGTTCTCCCTCTGTTTTCGCCTTGGCATAACTGTAACGACCGCCGATAATGTTGATATCAAAAGTACCTTTCTCTAAAGTAAAAGAACTAGCAACATTTTGTTGCAGGTTGTTCATTTGGTCGGGATTGATAACGTAACAATTGTTTTTGGTATCGATTGTTAAAATGCTCATATCTTCCTCCTTGACCTCTTTAATTTCTTGAGATTTGGTCTTTTCAGATGTGTCGTCTGAGTTGACTTCTAAGGTGGTTTCCGTTGTTACTACCGTAGCTGGTTCATAAAGACTGATGCCTGCCCAACGACCGACAGGATCGGTCGTGGCAACTAAAGTTCCTTTACCAGTGGTAGTATCAATACGGATTAATTGACCGTCTTTACCTAAGTTAAAGAAGTTGCCAGTCACGCCATAGAGAACATCACCAACAAATTCCATACTGGCAAGAGCAGCAAAGCCAATATCACCGATAGTGTTGACTTCACCTGTATTGAGGTTGCAGCTTGCTAATAACTTCTTCTTGTCGTAACCGACCAAGGTAATATAAGCTTTGCCATCAGCATCAAAGGCAACTTCGCCACAGTTGTAGTTTTTATCTGATACTGTTATGATTGGTGTACCTTTACCTGTTTCCAGATTAATAGCAATCAGTTGTTTAGCAGTTGTGGCGTAGAGGGTTTGACGCTGGCGATTGTATGCTAAGCCAGCACAAGGAAAGCCAATCTCACCAACTACAGTGGCATCACCTGAATTCAGGTCAATTTTAACGAGTTGAGTCTTGTCGCCATCCCTATCAAGTCCATATAGTTGGGAACCGACAAAAGCAATGTCAAAAACCTCTGTCACTATCTCGCCAATAAAAGTTGCTTTACCTCTGGCTAAATCCAGAGTATAAAGTTTACTCAATTCATTGGAGACACAATCTTGGATATAAACTCCCCCTCGTATGAGCTTAATAGTTTGAGCTGTGCGACTGCCACAGATAACTTTTTCTAAAACTCCACTAAAACCACTCAGAGCGTCTTTATCCGTAAAAGATTGTCCACCTGTTGAGGTTGCAAGTCTGGCGTATTCGGTTTTGATACCTTCTTGATGCTTGCTCTTTGAAGTTCCAAAATAGGTGTGAACGGTTACTCCTGCTGCTTGGGCTTTTTGGATAGCCAAATTAGCGGCGTTAACATCCTCTAGGTCTGTTTTATCTCCACCTCCTTCGAGTGCTTCATCGCCGAGATAAAAGATAGCTCGTGCTGCACCTTTGCGCCAATCAAAGTAATCTGAGATGTCTTCAATGGCGCGAGCTGCATCTTCCTGCGCTCCTGCGTCTGCAACTTGTCCTTTTTTTCGACTCCGCAGTTTGGATTCAGGTACCTTCTTTTGAGTCAGATAAGCTCTCAGGGTTTGGTCGAAGTTTGTACCTTTCCAAGTACCTTCTATACCCAACCAAACGACTCTTAGATCTGATGGACAACTAGATTTCGCTTTGGCGATAAGCTGAAGGCTTGACGCTTCGCGTATCGCACTAGCAGCAGCATCGCTCAAAGCCTGTGCTTGGTCTTTCATCGAAGGACTAGTATCGATAACAATAACCAAATCAACAGCAGGTATAGAGCTTGCTTGCTTACTCATGCTTTTTTCCTTTTTTTTCTTTTGATTGAAACCGAAGAATTTCATACTTCAAGTGTCTACAAGTTATAAATTACTTGGAATGCAAAATTCCATAGAATTCATTCTTATCTTTTGCTATTCGATAAGTCGCCCCTTCTCATACTGACGTTTTTCAACTTGAATAACAAGCCCCTTCTGCTGCAAGTAGCACAGCAAACATAAGGCAGAGCCACCGCGATAGCTTAGAAGTTCGGCGTTTTCGAGAAAACTCGTTAGTTCGCGCCTGTGGACGGATGCCCCGATCCGAGGTAGAATGTTGCTAATTAAAAGTTTTTTCTTTTTATGCATTGGCTGTCCTCCTTTCTCTTCGTCGAGACAGCCTTTTGCTTTTTTAGCGCTCTAGTATGGCACTGTGGGAGTAACTCGCTTTAGGATAAAAGAATATTTTCTTTTTTTCGCTGGGTGGTGGCACCACCTGGGTGACGACTGGTAATCGTCTTGGAGGTAGTGTGCGAGAGCGAGCTACAGCCCGAAAGCAAAAGTGCTGTCATCCTTTTTTATAAAATTGGACTATTAAAGATAACCCGAGGCGGTTTTTGGAGGTTTGTAAGCTTCCAAGTAACGCTGCAAGTCATCTAATACGGGAATGCTGCGAGTTGCCAGCTTCCCTTTAGTGTTGCTCTTGCGGATCATGAGTTCTGTTCTGACCCTCCCTTTTGAGTCGTACACGTCCTTAATTTTCAAGGTGACGCATTCTTTGATCCGACAAGCAGTGTAAAGCATAACAGCGCATAAAGTTTTGTCTCTGATAGTGAGCAACCCAGAGGTAAACAACCGCTGGATTTCTTCGCTTGACAATACCTTTGCTTTACCGTGTCGGTCAATCTTCATATTTGGGACTCTCCTCTCCCTTGTTGTCCAAACAAGTACTGGAGAATGCGTTGATTCTCAGTTTGAATGCCCCGAACCTCAGATTGGAGTTCCCGGATAATCACCCGGTCTTGTTGGGATTCCTCTACGAAATCACCAATGACCCCGACTAAATGGCTGATACTGGCTTCTAATTGTTGTCCTAATTGAGAAATGGCTGTGCTGTTTTGCTCAACGGTGACTTCTAGTTGAGCAATTGCATCCGTGTTTACTTGTTGCTGCGTGGCAACTTGGTCTAACCGCGTCGCTGTCTGTAAAAGAATTGCTTCAATGCGGTCTAATCTGTTTGGCTGGCTCGTGGTCATTCTTCCTCTCCATATAAATTATTAAAAGCCTCTTCAATTTCTTGAGGGGTGAATCTTGTTGGGTCAATTCCAGCGATTGCCAGTAAACCAAGTTTTAATAAATGTTCTGCCTGTAAGTTTTCAGACCTACCAGCTAATTGAGCAGTACGAACAATGCCGTCCTTGACTGATGACAGCAATCTGTAAGTTGCTTTAGTCTCCTCCCTCCCTCGCGATTTCCTAGGCATTCTGACTGTATACATCTGCATTCCTTATTAAATCAGATATGCCATCAGTTTAACAGCACGACGCCATTAATGCTGGCGTTTTGCCATGAGGAATAGTTATCTAAACTTCCTCAATGAATCAAGAACAATCATGTTATTTTAATTGCATAATGCTGGCATAATCAATTATCTTAATAACTGTGAGCGCAAACAGAGGGACGCGGCGCACCCTCAGAGAACAGCCAGCGCAATCGATGGCAATCAGTGGGGAGTGGAATGAAGTCGGAGAGCGATTTTTTTCGGGGGAGATGGGCAAGAATGAACCAAGGGGTTTAAATATTAATCATTCCAAAGCCCCTGAAATTTTGTAGATGCAAGTTCGGTGTAACGAACGGTATGCTGAATATTTTTATGCCCCAAGTAACTCTGAATTGTTCGGGTATCAATCCCTCGATTCGCCAGATAATAACCTGTTCCATGCCGCAGCATATGGGCATGAATAGGGAAAGGCAAACCTGCTAATTTACCAGCCCGCTCAACAATGCCGGCGATCGTATCATGTGCCAACGGGCCACGTCGAGAAGACTGGAAAATGTAGGGACTAACAGGATAATCTCGTTGCAGCTGACGGAGAGAACGAATCTCCAGACCGGAAAGTGATTGAACCGAGGGTGTTCCTTTTTTGACTCGCTTCACGTAAATTGTGCCACCATTCCAATCTATTTGCTCCCATCGCAAAGATGCCACCTCTGCCACTCGCAATCCGTGACGGTAGCAAAGCAAAATTATGGTTGAATCGGGCGTGAGCGTGACGACCCTTAGATTTTTTGATAGCTGACCGCATCAATTCAACTTCTTCTGGTAGCAAATGTTCCCTAGTCCTGACAAAGGAGTACTTGCGAGAGTTAGGCGATTGACGTTCTGGTTTTTCGGTTTTACCAACTTTCGGTGGTTGGAGGGTTTGTGTTGTCATGACTCAACCCCCTGAAAACATTGGGGTGTATGAGCCGATTTTACCAACTTACACTCCAAAGTTGGTAAGCACCAAGACATAAAAAACAGTCCAGGCTTTTACGGTAAATCGTCAATAGCAAGTAATTTAAATTACTTTTTATACTGAGAATTTAAGCGGCATGAGGTATTTCTTGGGTCGGCTGGCTATCTACTCTAAAACCAGGATACCATTGCTGGAATTTGCTTTCTAACTCTTCATTGAGAACCAATATTCTGACCTGGAGCAGAAGATGAACACCTTTAGGAGTCCACCGCATCTGCTGTTTTTTGACAAATCGCTTGCTAATGACTTGATTAACTGTTGATTCTACGAACCCAGTGGCAATAGCTTCACCCGGCACGCCAACGTTCTCCATAGTTTGGGATATAAGCCCCATTGTTGGCAATGTAGCTTTCAAACTCCCGCACCATTTTAAACAGTTTTTTTAGCTCTATTCCGGTCTTACCATCAAAAATTACAATTTCTAGGTCGTCCACAAGGTCTTTTATCAGTTGCAATGCTCTGAACAGGTTTCCATGCCACAGATACCACTTAATTCGTTCCAACTCTTTGGGTATATCCGTATCTAGTTCGGTATCTTTTTTGCTAAGTCCTTTTGCCGTCTGACTCATTACTGTCAGCCTCATGGTGATATGAAACCAATCCAGGATATATTCTGCGTTGGGATTGAGATAAAGCTGTAGTTCGCGTATCTTCTCATCACCGTCTGAGAGGAAAGTTACTTGTTGATTCATCTGCATCCCTTGAGAAGTCAACACCTCAAAGATCCGACGTTGGGGTTTGGTATCGTAAGAATAAACTCCCCCAAATCGCTTGGATGTACCGTCTGCTTTTATACTCTTCCCAACAATGACTTCAAAATTACCTTTGGAAAGCGATTTTTTGTCGTAGGAACGAACATATCCGCCATCCATTCCCAGTACCAACGGTAAATCAGGTCGGGGCAATTCCTCCCAATCTCTGGGACAGCCTTCATTGTACGCTTGTCTTTATGCAATAGTTTCTTACTACAGTGCAAACATGATTCCTGTTGAAGAGAATACTCTGCTATCTGTTGTTCGGCTAGGGTGCGTTGGAGACTTTGTAGTAATGTTTTGGCTTCTGCTAGTTTTAGTCCCAAGTTTTCTGGTTGTAAAGCACCACGCGAAATCTGCATAATTTCTTGGGTAACTTGGGCATCTCCATTATCTGACTCCACAACAATTTGGATTTTGATTTTCACACTATCCTCTGTTCAAATAACATTTCTTTATCCCCAGCCACATATTGCTGTAAACGTTGGTTTATTTCTTGGTGGTCAAAATGTTCAACCATTAACCATTGACGTAGTTCGTATATTTCTTCAATATTGCCAGGTATATCACCTTCTTCCACAATTTCACTGAAGCGATTTGCTATGTGTCTTACTAAGTATTCCTGTTTTTGTGCCATGAACTCCCACGGGCCACCGCAGTCTTCTGGAGGGCAAGCGCGTTTACCATCAATGCACACTGGATAAAAGCAATTTGATTCTGGAGTGAGAATTGCTTCGACCCGAATTTGATGCTGCCAGTTATCGCATTGTCCCCGAAATAATCAGCCAGCCTTATAAAACCCCTCGATTAATCGTGTGGGATAACTAGTCAACCAGAAAGGCTGGCTGATTATTTTACGTGTAAGACCCCGTTATCACCGAAGTCATATTCGTATAAAAAACGTTCTCGCATTCTCCAGCTAAAATCTGATAATTTGACAACTTTAGGGTCGTCAGAAAACCACATTCCCCCAATTTGAGCAATCCCGTAATCCTTACCGTGAATTATGAAACGATGTAAGTGGGAATCCGTCCACCCCATTACTATCTGGATCATGTAGTGCAAATCGGCGATTGTACTGTCACTGCGGATTTTTATCCTACGCCAAATCATTGGACTGATGTCCAAGATAAAAATATGAAGCTGATAGATGACAAGTTTCTCAGAATCGGTCATTGGGTCATCTTACCGCATTGCCAGTCCCATCTCCCCCGAAAAAAATCGCTCTCAGTTAAAGGCGTTACTATACTAAAGGGAATATTTTAGCGCGGTCGCAGAATTCGGAACTCAAATTTTTGGAGTGGTTGCTTCTCGCAAGTTTTAGTCAAGTCAATGGCTTGTCAGACCGCAGTTAAAGCAACACAACCCATGGTACTGATCGGGAGAGAGTTCAATGATTGCTCTAGCTGGGATCGCCATCCAAAGCAAAATCTATGAGAGTTCAGCATCTGTTGTGTATCGGGGTATCAGGGTGCAGGATGGTCGGGCAATCATCGTCAAACTACTTAAGCAAGATTATCCCTCTCCTGAAGAACTAATTCGCTATAGGCAGGAATATGAAATTACCCGTTCCCTTAAAGAGGAAGGAGTAATCAAAGCATATAGTCAGCAAGACTATCAGCGCACGCTCGTTATTCTCTTGGAAGATTTCGGTGGAGAATCTATCGAAAGATGGATGCGGCAGCAACCAAACTATTGTCCGATACCTTTATCCAATTTCTTACGATTAGCAATCGATATCACAGATATTTTGGGCAGAATTCATGCTGCTGGAGTCATTCACAAAGATATCAATCCTAGCAACATCGTCCTTAATCCGAATACTGGCGTTGTCAAAATTATTGACTTTGGTATTGCCACCCGCTTTAACCGCACCAATCCGACGTTCAAAAGTCCCCATGTGTTAGAAGGCACGCTTGCCTATCTGTCGCCAGAGCAAACAGGGCGGATGAACCGTTTGCTCGATTACCGCACCGATTTTTACTCACTTGGCGTAACGTTCTACGAACTGCTCACCGGACAGTTACCGTTTCTCACAACCGACATCCTTACGCTAGTCCATTGTCATATTGCCAAACCACCTATACCGCCACATGAGGTGAACGCAGCGATTCCTAAACCCGTTTCAGACATCATTCTCAAACTGATGGCGAAAAATGCAGAGGATCGCTATCAAAGTGCCTGGGGGATCAAAGCGGATTTAGAACGCTGTAGCGAGCAATTTACAACAACAGGTCAAATTGCTCATATTCAATTAGGTCTGCAAGATGTTTCGGATCAGTTTCAGATTCCCCAAAAACTGTATGGACGCGAAGCGGAGATTGCAGCATTATTGGCGGCGTTTGAAAGAGTAGCCCCAAGAGGGAATGTTGGCGAAGCCCACCGACCAGAGTCAGGCATAGAAAATCCTCAATTCAAAGTCGAAATGATGTTGGTTTCTGGCTATGCGGGAATTGGCAAATCAGCATTAGTGCAGGAACTCTATAAGCCGATCACAGCAAAGCGCGGTTATTTTATTTCTGGTAAATTTGACCAATTCAGGCGCAATATTCCCTACAGCGCCATTGTGGATGCCCTGCAAAAGTTGGTGCAGCAACTTCTGGGGGAACCGGATGAGCAAGTGCAACAGTGGCGATCACGTCTGCTCTCAGCTTTAGGAAGCAATGGGCAAATCATCATTGATGTCATTCCCGAAGTTGAATTAATTATTGGCAAACAGCCACCCGTACCCGAAGTTGGAGCAACTGAAGCTCAAAATCGCTTTAATCGAATCTTTCAAAATTTTGTGCGGGTGTTTTGTTCAAAAGAACATCCCCTGGTCATCTTCTTAGACGATTTACAATGGTCCGACTCCGCGACGCTGAAGTTAATCGAGTTAATATTACTCGACGAGCAAACCCAATATCTATTTTTGATTGGAGCCTACCGAGATAATGAAGTGCATCCAACGCATCCACTAGTATTAACGCTCTTAGAACTACGAAACCAAGGGGCAGTACTTCAGGAGATTACCTTAGCACCCTAATTTCATCTAGTCGAGGCAGAAAAAGCGCGAGTCTTAGGGCAATTTTTTGAGGCTGAAGAGTTTTACGAGCAAGCGATCGCGGGGGCTGCTGAAAATGAGTTTATCCAGGAAGAAGCACTCGCCTATGAATTAGCGGCTAAACATTATCTGGCGCGAGGTCGGGAAAAAATTGCTCAAACCTACATGAAAGAGGCGCACTATTGCTATGATCGCTGGGGCGCAACCGCTAAAGTTAAAGATTTAGAAAAACGCTATCCACAACTCCTCAACACCAACCTAGTTCGGCAATCACATTCAATCGTGACCGATGAAACGATCCGTCATCCGACTGCGATGATCGATTTGGCGGCGGTGATGAAAGCGGCTCAAGCTCTCTCAGAAATAATCCATCTTGATCGATTAATTGCCACGTTGATGCAGGTGGTAATCGAAAATGCCGGAGCCGAAACTGGTACTCTGGTTCTCCTAGAAGAGGATCAACTTACTGTGGTGGCTCAATGCAGCGGAAGTAGACAGTGTGACCTAGAAAAGTTCGCTCTTGCCGACTGTGCAACGATTCCTGTTTCCGTCATTCACTCGGTAGAACGCACTCAAGAAACTTTGGTGTTTGATGATGCAGTCAGCGAATCGTCTTTTTCAACTGATCCTTACATTCAACACCGACAAACGCGATCGCTCCTGTGTATGCCCATTCTCAAGCAAAATCAGCTGATTGGCATACTTTATCTGGAGAACAATCTCAGTACCGGAGTGTTTACTAGCGATCGCTTGCAAGTTCTTAAACTGTTGATTGCTCAGGCAGCAATTTCATTAGAAAATGCTCGGCTGTATGAACGATTAGCAGATTATTCCGAAATACTGGAACGGAAAGTAGAAGAGCGAACTCAAGCCTTACAGCAGGAGATCGCTGAACGTCAACAAACCGAAGCCGCATTGAGACAAAGTGAAGCGAATTATCGCAACCTGTTACAAACCGCGAATTCAGTCATCATTCGCTATGATCCGCAAGGACGGATTCGATACATCAACGATTATGGGGTAAAACTTCTTGGCTATGAAGAACATGAGATTTTAGGGCGAACCTTATTTGAAACAATCATTCCAGACATCGAAATCTCTGGACGCGATGTCAAACCCTTTGTCCATGATTTACTTCGTAATCCTCAATCGTACCCGCAAGGCGAGGGTGAAAACCTGTGTCGAGACGGTCGGCGAGTTTGGGTTGTCTGGTCGAATCAAGCCATCTTCAATGAACAGGGAGATGTCGTTGAAATCTTATCGGTGGGCAACGACACCACCCAGCGTAGGCAAGCAGAAGAGGCATTACAACGCAGTGAAGCCAAGTTCCGAGCTATCTTTGAAAACTCGCAAGTCGGCATCTACCGAACCCGCCTCTCGGATGGATTAATTCTCAATGCCAATCAACGCTATGCCAATCTGCTTGGCTTTGATTTACCAGAAGAAATCATTGGGCTGGAACACACCATCGACTATTTTGTAAATCCCAGCGATCGCCAACAAGCCATTGAGTTGCTGAAGCGGGATGGGGAAGTGCGAAACTTTATCAAAGAATTGGCGCGAACTGGACTGATTGAAGCGCGGCGATCGGTCGTCGCGCTCCGTCCTCAGCTTTTGGAGGAGGGCAGTTTACAGAGCGCTCTCCATCGTCTCGTAACTCAAATCAGAGCGGCTGCAAACGATACCATTTTGTATTATGAGATCAAGGGGACAGCGTATGCTCTATCAACTGAAGTAGAGAGTAACCTACTGCGGATTGGGCAGGAAGCATTAACCAATGCGATCAAACACGCCAACGCTGACGAAATTCGAGTGGAGCTAGTCTACGATCGCGATCAGTTTTGCTTGCGCGTGAAAGACAATGGACAGGGCTTTGGAGTTGGGAGTATTCTAGCCTCTGAGGGTTTTGGCTTACTCGGCATGAGCGAACGGGCAGAGCGCATCGGCGCACAACTCACGATTCGGAGTCAACCTGGACAAGGAACAGAAATTGTTGTCACCGTCAACCCTTGAGTGAGCATCACGATGAGCCAAGCCACAACCATTCGGGTTCTCATTGCAGACGATCATGCTATTTTTCGGCAAGGATTAGCCACCATTATTAACCGTGACCCAGATATGCAGGTGATTGCCCAAGCCGAAAATGGGGAACAAGCGATCGCTCTATTTGGGGAACACCAACCGGATGTCACACTCATGGATCTCCGAATGCCTGAAGTGGAGGGAGTTGCCGCCATCGGTGCAATTTGTGCGATCGCTAAATCTGCTCGGATTATTGTACTGACCACATATGATAGTGACGAAGATATCTATCGGGGATTGCAGGCAGGCGCAAAAGGATATCTGTTGAAAGAAACTGAACCTGACGAGCTTCTGAATGCTATTCGTACCGTTCATCGGGGTCAGAAGTATATTCCGCCTGATGTGGGAGCAAAGTTGGTACAGCGCCTCAGCAATCCAGAACTGAGTGAAAGAGAACTGGCGGTACTCCGCTCAATGGCACAGGGGATGAGTAATGCCGATATTGCAGCTGCTTTGAGTATCGGTGAAGGCACTGTCAAATCTCATGTCAATCGGATTTTGAATAAATTGGATGTGAGCGATCGCACCCAAGCTGTAATTGTTGCCGTTAAACGCGGCATTGTTAATTTATAGGATGTACTTTCGATAGAATTGGGATTCTAACTTAAGTTATAACCAGCCTTCTACTCCACGATGGCATGGTTGCTCTATCAATTTATACTGTAAAAATTTTAACTTGCTATAGACGACAGCTTGAAGGCGATCTCCTATATTGAATTTATGCAAACAGTTATGCAGTCAATGGATTGAGCAAGTGAATTGCAAGGTTCCATGCTTGATGCAGATGTAGAAAGATGAACGACGATTGTAGCCACAGTTCCTTACTTGTACCACCTTCAACCCAAGATTGGATTCAAGGTGTGTTGAGTGCCAAGGTAGTGCTGGTGATGTATGGAGACTATCAATGCTCCAGAAGTGCAGACGTTTACAAGATGATTAAAGCGATCAAACGAGAGCTGAATACTTGTTTTGGAGAAGATTATTTATGCTTCATCTTCCGTCATTTTCCGCAAGCACAGATTCATCCCCATGCTCAACGGGCAGCCCAAGCAGCAGTTGCCGCCGCCGCTCAGGGACAGTTTTGGTTAATGAATGATACTTTGTTTGCCCATCAACAAAGGTTGGAGAATGGTTATCTTGTAGAGTACGCCAACGATTTAGGGCTTGATATCCCTCAATTTCTTAAAGAGTTGTCTAAACAAGTGCATGTCGATCGCATTAATCAAGATATCGAAAGTGGAATACGCAGCGGAGTGACCGACGCTCCAGCCCTATTTATCAATAACATTCGGTATACCGGACGCTGGACAATAACAGAGTTGACGGCAGCTATTGTCGCTGCAAGTCACTAAGCTCTATTCATATCTGACTTGTTTGTTAGTGCTAGTAAGTGATCGAATGCGCGATCGCTAGCTTTTGCCTGTTTTGTTGAACAACTTGCCAATTTTTGAACCATGCTAACAACTACAACACCAACCATTGAGTTCAAGCGCAAAATTTTAACACACCTCCAATTGCAACAAGTACTTGACTACATTCATACTCACCTCGGTCGAGACTTGTCACTGGCTGAACTTGCAGAGACTCCTAATCTTAGCCCGACTTACTTTGCCAGTGCATTCAAACAAGCGATCGAGATTTCTCCACACCACTACGTAATTCAACAGCGGGTGGAACGAGCAAAATTGATGCTGTCGAAAACAGATTTAGCGATCTCCGACATTGCTTTACAAGTTGGTTTCTCCAGTCAAAGCCATCTGACCCAACAGTTTAAGCGCCTGACTGGAATGACCCCAAAACAGATTCGCTAACTCTATGACGCACGAGTCAAGGAGACAAAGATGAAGTTTCAAGCAATCACAGGAAAACAGGGAAGCGGAACGGAAGTGAAAGACACGACTTACGTGGAGGCTGCCGGGTGGGGGAAGTATCGGTGGTGGCGGTATCTTCTGGGGCTGGTGGTCATCCTCTTTGCCTGGATGGTCGCCGCCAACGTCGCCAGTGCGCTCGTCGCGTTCGCCCTCGACGGTCAGGAGGGTGTCGCGGCGCTCGGTCGGCTGGATTACGCTGCGTTCGGTCCTGTGGGGGGCTTCGTCGTGGTCATGGCGGGTTTTCCGGTGTTCCTCGCGGGAATTCTCATTGCCGTCTCCCTCATCCACCAGCGTCATCCCCGGACGCTCGTCACGGCGAGAGAGAAGATCAGTTGGCGTCGCGTCGGTCACGGCTTCGTGGCTGGGTTCGTGCCCTGGGTACTGCTAGGCGGGCTGGGGCAGTACCTCCTCTACCCCGATACCTTCTCCTTCAACTCCGACCTCAAGACGTTCGCGCTCTTCGTGCCGATCGCGCTGATTCTCACTGCGATCCAGACGACCACCGAGGAGCTTTTCTTTCGCGGGTACATCGTGCAGGGCGCGAGCCTGATCTGGTCTAACCGCGTGTTTCTGGCGATCGCGTCAGCCGTGATCTTCACCCTGCCGCACGCCACCAATCCAGAGTCACAGGAGGGTGGCTGGATCGGGATGTTCCTCGGCTACTTCGTCGGCACGGGTCTGCTGTATGCAATCGTTTCATTGATCGACGACACCACCGAGCTTGCGATCGGCGCACACTTCACCAACAACATCGCGTACTTTCTCTTGTTTAACTGGTCTGGAAGCTTCTTCGCCGCACCAGCCCTGTTCAGCATCAGCGAGTACCATGCGAGATTCTACAACATCATCTCCCTCGTGCTGATTCCCGTTTTCCTGGCGATCGCCTACGGGGTGTTCAAACGCGACGAGGCATCCGAAGCCGTTTCCCAGAGCGAATCGGAAGGGTCTTTGGTAATCCCGTCGAACCCTGAAAACACTAGCAAAGACAACTAACCACCAGATCCAAGGACTACATACACGCACGAACAAAGGAGACAAAGATGAGAATCGAACTGAACAAAGGCAAGCAGGGAATCGGAACGGAAGTGCAAGATGCGACTTACGTGGAGGCTGCCCGGTGGGGTAAATATCGGGGGTGGCGGTATGTTCTGGGACTGGTGGTCATCCTCTTTGCGTGGCTGGTGGTCGGGACTGGTGCCAGTGTACTCGTCGCATTCGCGTTCAGCGGACAGCCGGATTACACCGTGCTTGATCCTTTCGGGAAGTTCCTGTTTGTTATGGTAGGCTTCCCATTTTTCCTTGCGGGGGTTCTGATCGCCGTTACCCTTATCCACCGTCGTCATCCCCTGACGCTCGTCACGGCGCAGAAGAAGATAAGCTGGCACCGCGTCGTCCAGGGGTTTGTGGCGTGGTCGATTCCATTGTGTCTGATAGGCGTACTGGGACAATACCTTTTTTACCCTGACACCTTTTCCTTCAACTCCGACCTTGCAACGTTCGCGCTCTTCATGCCACTGGTACTGGTCTTCACCGCGATCCAAACCACTACCGAGGAGCTTTTCTTTCGTGGATACATCGTGCAGGGCGCGAGTGTTATTTGGAACAACCGCATCTTTCTGGCGATCGTGTCGGCTGTGATATTCACGCTGCCGCACCTCCTCAACCCGGAAGCGCAGGCAGGTGGCTGGCTCACGGTCTTTTCCAACTACTTCCTCGTTCCGGGTCTGTTGTGGACTGTAGTCTCGTTGATTGACGGAACCACTGAACTCGCCATCGGCGTACACTTCGCCAACAACATCATCGGCTTCCTTGCGATCGACGCACCTGGAACCGCCGTGACCGTGCCGGCTCTGTTCACACTCAGCGAGTTCCACGCGACCTACGTGGCGCTATCGGCGCTGGTGATAATCCCCATATTCCTGGCGATCGGCTACAAGGTGTTCAAACGCGACGAGCCATCCGAACCTGTTTCCCAGAGCCATCGGAAGGGTCGTCGGTGATCTCGTCAGTTCATTGCTGAAGGTCAATCTTGATTGAAACAGGAGAAACAGAATGATACTGCAAAATAAAGTGGCGTTAGTGACTGGTGGCACAACGGGTATTGGCAGAGCAACGGCGACCCTTGCGGTATCTGCGGAGCAGCGCGCGCTCGGTGCTGCTGGAGCAAAAGTCGTGTTCTCCGGTAGACGCGACGCAGAAGGTGAAAAAACCGCCCAACTGATTCGCGAAACAGGCGCTGAATGCTTATACGTCGATTGAAACAAGTTCACTAACATCACAAGAATCTGGAAGCAGTCAAGCATTGGAACTCAAGACACTTTAGATAGATAGAACCAGGAGTATTTAATCATGGTCAAAGAGCAAACTGTAGACGGACAAGCAAATTTACAAGCAACACCCAAACCCGCCATCCCGCCCAGCTACTCCCGAAGCGATCGAGCGAATTTTGGCAGTAGCACCCAAGTACGGCATCGAATTCATCGTGTGAATTAGAGCAATGCTCAAACCCGGCTCCTACAACCAGAATCGTTACTCATCCTGGTTATAGATCGAGGCGCTTCTTGTTGCTGGCTCCTACACGTATTGCTGCCCATTGAGTTTTTGACGCAAGTAACATAACCATTCACAACAAGAGGTAACTATCATGATGCTTAAAGACAAGGTTGCTTTAGTGACGGGAGGGACATCGGGCATTGGTAGAGCTACTGCGATCGCCTTCGGTGCTGCGGGAGCAAAGGTAGTATTCTCAGGCAGACGCGATGCAGAAGGAGAAAAAACTGCCAAACTGATTCGCGAAACAGGTGGTGCTGCGGGTGCAAAAGTTGTGTTCTCCGGCAGACGCGATGCAGAACGCGAAACAACTTCTGCGATGATTCGTGAGACAGGAGCGGAGTGTTTGTTTGTGCGATCGGATGTATCGAGTGAACCAGAGGTTAAGGCGCTGATAGAGAAAACAGTCGCAACTTACGGAAGGCTAGATTTTGCCTTCAATAACGCTGGATTTGGTACAGTCCTAAAGCCACTACACAAGCAGTCTGTTGAAGACTTTGACAGCATGATGGCAACTAACCTGCGGGGTGTGTTCTTATGCATGAAATATGAAATTCAACAGATGCTGACTCAAGGAGCAGGGGTCATCATCAACAACTCTTCAGTAGCGGGATCGATCGGGATACCTGGAATGGGTCCTTATACTGGGAGCAAACATGCTGTGATGGGTCTCACTCGTTCTGCTGCGCTCGATTATGCCAAGCAAGGGATTCGGATTAATGCCGTCAATCCTGGCTATATTCGCGGCACAGAACTAGTTACTCCTAAGAGCCTCCAAGAGATGGGTATGACTTTAGAGCAGTTTGATTCGATGGTGTCGTCGAGCGTCCCGATGGGACATAGGGGTCAACCTGAAGAAATTGCGGCAACGGTTGTGTTTCTCTGCTCTGATGCTGCGAGCTACATCACTGGACAACCTTTAGCGATCAATGGCGGATTCACAGTGAGCTAAACCCCACAAGTTTACTGCTACATGAACAAGCGATCGAGTATTTTGACAAGATTATGTCGATCAACACCATAAGAATCTGGAATAAATCAAGCATTGGAACTTAGTACACTTCAGATCAATGCAACGAAATTAATGCTAGGAGAAGCACAATGATACTTCAGAATAAGGTGGCGTTAGTCACTGGTGGAACTTCAGGAATTGGTCGTGCAACCGCGATCGCTTATGCCCAACAACAAGCAAAGGTAGTGGTGGTGGGTCGTCGAATGGATGAAGGTGAAGAAACGGTTCGATTGATTCAGGAAGCTGGCGGAGAGGCGATTTTTGTGCAAGCAGATGTCACGAAAGAAGCCGATGTTGAAGCAATGGTTGATAAAGCGGTTGGCGTTTTTGGTCGGTTAGATATTGCCTTTAATAATGCAGGAACTGTCGCCGAAAACCCCTCATTGATTGAGCAAACAGAAGCGGAATACGATCGCATGATGAATGTCAATGTCAAAGGCGTTTGGTTGTCGATGAAATATGAAATCGCTCAGATGTTGAAACACGGAAGTGGTTCGATCGTCAATACGGTATCTGGGGTTGGAGTCGTTGGATCTCCTAGCCAACCCCTCTACACCGCGAGTAAACATGCGGTAGTCGGTTTAACAAAAGCTGCTGCGCTCCAATATGCCAAAGCGGGGATTCGCATCAATGCCGTTGCACCAGCAGCAATCGAAACAGATATGTTTGAAGCAGCTACAGGTGGGCAGGATGAGGTCAAAGCTTACATAACAGGACTTCACCCGATCGGACGAATTGGAACACCGCTTGAAGTTGCAAATGCAGTTCTGTTTTTATCATCTGATCTGGCATCGTTCGTAACAGGTGAAACGTTGATGGTAGATGGTGGGTATGTAGCGCAGTAGTTGATCGGCAGTGCGAAATGTTTGATACAGCACTTCAAGCGACTTACTAAAGTAACACTGAAATATGTTCGCTAATTCCATCGGAAACTCCATAGGAATCTGCAAGAAGTTGAGTGTTGGAACTGACTACACTCACATGAACTAAGACAAAGAGAACTTAAGAGGTGATGATGTCCAAAGTGCCTTCTAACTCCCCACAGGGACAGGGAAAGACCTTCGCCGCTGTTTCAGAGCAGTCCTCACCTAACAAGCCCTTTCGTCCGGGCTGGCTCGAAATCATTGTGGGTCTTGTCGTCTTTGGCGCTGTCGCACGTGGGGGTATGTTGCTGTCCGGGCAGCTCGGTCTCGATCCCGTCGTCTACGGACTGGCCCTCGCCGCGCTGTCTGTTATCGCCCCCTTCGCCGGGTTTGCGGCAGCCGTGCTGCTGCGGATTCGCTCTCTGCATGCCTTTGGCGTGCGTCGCGTCCCGTGGCGTTGGCTGCTCATCGGGTTCGGAGCGGGCGTGGTCGCCTTCTTGGTCAAGGGTTTTGCGGTCATGGCCTACACCGCCCTCACCGGGGATAGCTCCACCCCTCAGGAGGTGTTCGGTGACGGTGGCAGCGGCGGGGTAATGTCCCTGGTTCTGGCCACGCTGTTTATCGGTCTGCTCGTACCGCTCGTCGAGGAACTGCTCTTCCGGGGTGTTATCACCAACGCGCTGCTGCGCTACGGCCCGTTCATTGGCGTTGTGGGCAGCACGCTGATCTTCGCGCTCGCCCACGGCCTCAATGTCGTTTTTGTTGTGGCGATGGTGGTGGGTCTTGTCCTTGCCGAGCTCCAGCGCCGTAGTGGGTCGGTCTGGCCTGGTGTCATCGCGCACGCTGTCAACAACCTGCCCACGGTCTTCGTGTTGGTGCTCACCAGAGCGGCTTGAACAATCACCATCACGCGAAAGGAGTGTCTGCCCATGGCTCGCTTGTTCTCGAACCATCCGCCCGATCCTGATAGGCGCACACACAACGTAGAGCCACCAACTCACGCTGGGAGGAGAACCATGATTGCTACGACTTATATCCGAATCTCGCTACTAACTGGAGCCGTGATGCTGGCCATTAGTGCTAAACGCACAATTAAAGGAAAAAGAAATGACTGAAACATTTGGTGCAAAATCGACCGCCGACGAGGTGCTTTCCGACATTGATCTCAAGGGAAAGCGATTTCTCATTACGGGTGCATCGTCGGGCATTGGACGCGAAACCGCCCGCTCACTGGTTTTTCACGGCGCTAGCGTCGTCGGCGCGGTCAGAAACCTCGCTAAAGCTGAGCCAGCCACTGCATCGGTTCGTGATGCCGCGTCGCAAGGAGGTGGCAGCCTGGAGTTGATCGATCTCGATCTGGCATCCTTGCAAAGCGTTCGTGCCTGTGCGGATAAACTGTTGGCTGACGGACAGCCGTTCGATGCCATCATCGCTAACGCTGGCGTTATGGCAACTCCGTTCGGTCGGACGATCGATGGCTTTGAAGTCCAGTTCGGGACGAACCATCTTGGTCATTTCGCCCTGATCAATGGGATCGAGCCGCTGCTCGCCGATAATGGACGGCTGGTGGTTCTATCATCGCTCGCGCATCGCGGTGCCGATATTGACTTGGACGATCCGAATTTCGAGCAGCAGGCGTACGATCCATGGGTCGCTTATAGCCGATCGAAAACCGCCAATTCACTGTTCGCTGTGGAGTTTGACAGGCGGCATCGCGATCGCGGCATTCGGGCTGCTTCGGTGATGCCCGGAAACAGTCTCACGGATCTACCCCGCCATCTCTCGCCGGAGGATTTGCAGGGACTTTTGCAAACTGTTGACGCAGCGCGCACCGAAGCGGGTCTGCCGCCGAAAGAGTTGAAAGAAATTCTGCAGGCAGCCGCGACATCGGTTTGGGCCGCAGTCGTGGCGAATAAAGACGAGATCGGTGGACATTATCTCGAAGATTGCGCGATCGCACCGATTGATGACACGCCCAACCCGTTTGCCAACGGTGTCAGGTCGTATGCGCTCAACGCGAACAAAGCCAAGCAGCTTTGGGCGAAAAGCGAGGAATTGATCAGCGCTGCGTCTTATACCAATTCACTAAAACTATGATACAGATAAAGAAGGAATAAATATCAACGAGCAAAGATGGCTGGAGTCACCAAAGTAGAAATATATGGAGTCAGCAGAAGAATTACAGGAACTGCTGAGAAAACAAAAAATAGTATCAAGTCGTGAACGGATTCAAGCGTTGTATTTGCTGAAAATAGGTCATGTAAAAACAATACAGGATGTAGCGGTGGTGCTAGGGAGAGCAAGGGTAACGGTACAAAGATGGTTGAAGGACTATACCGAATCAGGAATAAAAGGTTTATTGTCAACGAAAAAGAGTCCAGGAAGACCGCCAATGATTAACTTACAAGCAAGAGAGCAGCTAGACAGAGAACTTCAACAGCCACAGGGATTTAAAAGTTATGAAGAAATACGAACTTGGTTTCTGTGATTCGTCTGCTGCAACCGAATCAGCCTGAGCAAACCCGTCGCCAAGCAGCTGGGGTCTTAGGGGAAATTGGTGCTGGAAACCCAAATGCCATCAACGCCCTGACTGAATTGCTGCATAGCGCTTTGGATGAAAAAACTCGTTGGCAAGCCGCTCTTAGCTTGGGGAAGGTAGATCCAGGAAATCCCCTAGCTGGTATTAGAAAAGTTGGCGTTGCTGAATCAAAATATGAATCATGCGATTGCGCGGAGCGCAGTGCCCTAAAGGGCAATCGCTTCAAGGTTGCGGGCGCGTAGCGCTCGCACTGGCACGGAACCATATTTTAGATAATGTATTACCAATCGAATAGATAGTTTAAGCATTTCTTCTGACTTAGAGTAACAAAAAGTTTTACGGTGAAGCCGAGCGAGGTAATGTCGAAAACGGCTATTTTCACCTTCGACCCGTGTCATATATGTTTTACTTACAAGGTGATCACCTGAATCAATAAAACATGGATAAACTGGATAACCGTCTGTAACATAAAAATAAGAATGCCAACACTTTATTCGTTGCCATAAACGTTTAAATGTTTCTGCGCTTCTGTCGCCCAAAACCCAAGCTATAACTCCTGGAACCTTATGGTCCACCGCTGTCCATAACCAAATTTTGTTTTTTTTGAGCCGATAAAAGTTTCAAGCTCATCAATTTCAGTCACTTCTGGTATTTCCTGAGATTCCGGTGCGTCCACTAAGGTGTTGCCAACCTCTTTGACCCAATTTATAACAGTTGTATGATGTACTTTTTTAACCCTTTCAATCGCACGGAAACCGGAGCCGTTTACATACATTTCTAGACACTCACGTTTAAAATCTTCGGAGTATCCTTTGGGTTCGTAACTATCGATAAACTGACGACCACATGAAACACATATGTAGTTTTGTTTACCACGTTGCCAACCATTCTTACGAATGTGAGTTGATTCACATCTTGGACATTGCATAGTGATCGCTCTAATTCATATTTCTATTCTGCAACGCCGAAAAGTTAGATTAATTGACTTGGGGATGCAATTGGGGAATCACGCTGTCACCCTAGTTGTTGCCATCATGCCAAAAGCTGACGGGAGAATCGGCGTTTTTCTGCAAGTGCAGCCACATAGCGAAACAACCCTGCCTTCCGGTCTTAAACTAAGTGTACTCTTAGAATCAGGCGAAACACGCCTGGAAATCGAAGCCAGAAGTGACTCGTCAGGTCGAGGTAAGGATAAATCCATTGATCTGCGTTTTAGTCCTCCGCCGGGAACATGTTTCCACGTTAGGGTTATGAGAGATAATGTTACCGTGAGCGAGGATTTTGTTGCTTAACTTCAGGAACAGTTGTAGGGAAGCAGTTATGGGCAGGGTAGCAGTTCTGAAGGTAGGAAGCGGTGACTTTGACCAAGGATTTGATGTATCGCTACAGGTCTGTAGAGATAACGCCCTTCCATCGCCGGAAATTCCAGGTAGGTTACCTGCCAACACTGAATTTGAGGATTTATATACAGTTTGGCAGGAAACTTTTGTCAGGCTGAGAACACAGCGCGGAACTGACTCGGACTGGCAGATTGAAACTAGACCAACCAATTACTCCACCAGTGAGGTTGATGCCTGCCGCTACTTTGTCCGAAACTTAGAAACCAGCATGATAAATTGGCTCCAACATTCGCAAGATCAGGGGTGGCAAAAAATCAGAGAGAGATTGGTAAAGGAGTTAGCCAATAAATCCGACGAATTTCGAGTGATTATCACAGCAATTAACTCTGAATTGTGCAAGCTGCCTTGGCATGTATGGGATTTGATGGAGTCGAACCCCGATGTCGAAATCGCCTTCAGTTACCCGAATGATGGAGAATCAGAACTACCGGAAACAAATTATAATAACCAAGTCCGAATTTTGGCTATTTTGGGAGACAGTAGTGGCATTGATACTGAGCCGGATCGAGACGCAATCAGACAATTAAATGATGCTAAACCAGAATTTTTGCCACAACCTACATCACGAGAACTTATCAACTGTCTGCGGAGAAGAGAAGGCTGGGATATCTTCTTTTTTGCAGGTCACAGCGAGACAAATGGTGAAATTGCTCGAATTTATATCAATGAAAGCGAGAGCTTAGAGATTTCACATTTCAAGAATGCTTTGAAAGAAGCTATTCGTTACGGTTTGAAACTCGCAATTTTTAATTCTTGTGACGGATTGGGACTAGCGCAGCAGCTAGCCGATTTGCATATCCCAGTCATTATCGTCATGTGCGAGCCTGTGCCAGACGAAGTTGCACAATCATTTTTGAGACAGTTTCTCACTGAATATGCTTATGGACAGCCTTTGTATACCTCAGTTCGGCGAGCACGAGAAAGGCTAGAAGAATTTCAAGATTTACCTGGTGCTACTTGGTTACCAGTGATTTGTCAGAATCCCGCTAAAGTACCCCCGACTTGGCAAGAGTTGCGCCATCCAAAGCGTAAAGGTCAAATCTTACTCAGTTGGCTTTGGCCCCAAACCGTGCTTCTTTTGAGTGTAGTTGGATGGTTAGGTTTGGCATCTGCCATTCTAATTCTTGCCAAACTGCCCCAGATACTACAAGTACCACAACATCCATCACAATCACAAGTAGAATTGAATACGCTAGTAGGTAAGTGGAAGACTACTTGGAGTTATGAGACTACTGAAACTAAGATGGAGATATTGGAAAAAAAAAGATTAGACGGCACAATTGCAGAATATACATTTTCATATTTAAATAATAAAAATCGTATTATTAAAGGGAAAATCAAAGGGAAACTTTATAAACAGGGTAAGGTTTTAAAAGGTACGTTTTACGATGAGACAGGGGGCAATTGTTATTTCGTTTTGTCAAGCAATGGCTACAAATTTGATGGTGAATGGTCTGATGATACTGGTAAAAAAGGGCGATGGACAGGAGAGAGGATATCTAGTGCAGGCTGGCAAAAATAACTAACCAGTGTTAAGTAGGTCAACCCAGAAATGTTGAATGTTAAGAAAAATTTGATAAAAATAGCCCAAAATTTGGTAGAATCTGGGCAAATAGTGAAAGTATACTCACATCTTGCACCTAACCGGAGAAACTCGGAAAATACGAATGAAAAGCGCAAAATGTTACAGTAGATGAAAGATAAATCTAAGTAATATAAAGTGATGAATAGAACCAAAAATTTTTGTGATGATACTATAGATAGCTTCAAAAACGATTAAGATGCGGGAATGACGCTTAAAGCGTTCGACGCGAAGTGCGATCGGCGTGGCCACCGCCCTTGGCGATCGCCAACATGAAATTGTTAGGTTTGCACAAAGCGCTCAAAACATGAGAAAAAGGGCGTGAAATGTATTCGTAAATTAGCAAGACAATGCTTGCCCACGCCCAAGAACTACTTTATAGAACCCATTTGGGATCTCTAAAAATGAGGTAAGATGACAAATAAATGCCGTACTCCAGCAGCTTAAGCGACAAAGAGTGGGAAATCATTGAGCCATTGCTCCCTCAAAAGAAGAAAACTAGACCGCCTGTTTGGACAAAAAGACAAATCTTGGATGGTATCTTCTATCAACTGAAGAATGGCTGCAATTGGTGTGATTTACCGCAAGACTTGCCACCTTATTCCACTGTGTTCTGGCATTACAAGCAGTGGCGCTCAGATGGAGTATTAGACCAGATTATGAAGACTTTGCATTCTAGAGTACGACGCTCGCTTAATATCGACAATCAAACATTAATCAAAAATAGAAATTATTTTAATACTAGATACTCTAAACATAGGCTTTGTTTTTTTCTCAGTTGTCACAAATTCCTCTGCACCAACTGACAACGCCGCAGCTACATGAAGCGCGTCCATAGCAGCTAAACCATACTGAGCAGCAATTTGGTAAGCCTCTTGTATTACTTTTTCTATATCGTTAGCCCAGTAAGTAACAGCACCAAAGAATGATTCGTAAAATTCAGCTTCTGCCGTTTTTCGATTGTAAATTGCTTTAGGTATTACCTCCATTTTGATGAATTCGCTCGAAGCAAATTCGCGGCTTGAATCTGCTAAATTTTCCAAAGCTTTCTCTGAATCTTCTTCCACACCACGCGCCGCAGTTACTAGCACTCCAGAATCAATAAAAGTTATCTTCATGTGTCAGTTTCCTGTAATCCTCCACGACGACTAGCAATTTCTTTTTCTATTTCATCTCGACTTAATAAAGGTTCACCATCAGCAACAATCCTAGAGCGAATCTGCCGTAGACGTTCTCCCAAGGAGGCTTTATTAACAGAGTTTTTAACGTAAAGAAATTCAACAAAATCTAAAACTTCCTCTTGTTTGTCTTGTGGAAGGGAACGCCATTTGGTTAATAATTCTTGTTCTGCACTCATCTTTACTACCTACCTCGGATAATTTAATAAAGTCAATACTTATTGACCAGCATTAAAAACTTGTTCTGCCGTCAACTTTAACTCAGGGAAAGAAGGAGAGAGAATTTTATCGCTACCCCGAAACTGAGTGACTTGGTATTCCTCATCAATGAGTTGATAAACTGAGATTGTGGGTTGTTTGGGATTACCACCAATAAACTTCCTAGCTCCCAAGGCTGCATAGTCAACAATCCAATATTCGGGGATGCCCATTTCTTCATAGTCTGCAAGTTTTATATAGTAATCATCGCGCCAGTTGGTACTAACAACCTCAATAACTAAAGGAATTGATGTACCCTTAGTCACAGTAGAAGATTTTTCCCAAAAAGGTTCGTCAGCCAAAGCAGCGTCATTTAATATTAATACATCTGGGAAATAACCTGATTCTCTTTCCGGTGGTTTTACTATTGCTTGATTAGGGATAAAGTAGGGGAGATTTAATCGTCTAAACTCTAAAGTTAATTCAGCAGCCGCAAATCCTTTTATCCTTTCATGTTTCCCTGTAGGCTGTGACATTTCGACAACTTCCCCATTATGCAGTTCGTAGCGTACCCCAGAGTTTTCGGGATACCAAGCAATGAATTCGTCAAAGATAACTATTTTTGGTAAGGCTTGGCTCATAATCTTTTTAAGATGTCAAATGATACTAATTCAATAGGATTATCCATACTCATTCATCAATTATTTCGTCAAACATTTACACCTATTACTCATGCACCCTCATGCTGGCGACGTTGTTCTAATTTCGCCTGTATTTGATGAAAAACAGTATCACTATCAATCACCTCACCGCGTGAGGATGCTTCTACACCAATCATGATTTCCCGTTGTAATTCCTCAAATCGTCCTTTGTAAATATTTTCCTGTTTAGCAAACATCCGCAATGCTGCTAAGACAACTTCTTCAGGTGAGGTATACTTACCATTTTCTAATTGAGTTTTGACAAATTGTTCAAGTTCTGGGGTTAAGGTAAGATTCAACATATACTGTCCATATTTTTGGCTTCATTGCTTTTATTCTAGAAGTGCTGTCCCTTCCTCAGTTTCTTCCTCCCCTTCCAGCAACGCCGTCAAAGCCTCCATTTCCTCCATCGCCGTTTGCAACTTCACCATAATAGCGGCTGCAATTACATCTGGTTCTGGTAAATCATCCCCAGAGTGCAAACTTTCATCCCGTAGCCAAGTGATATCCAGGTTTTCGCCGCGTTTAGCAATATCCTCCCGCATGAAGCAGCGCCAACGACCAGATTCACCTTGATCTACACGCGGACTTCTGCCATTTGGATCATCGCCATACACTTCCTCAAGGGAAAATTTGACAGAGAAAGTAAAAGTATTCATAGTAGCTTGGAATGGTTGGGCGAGTGCCGAGCAAAATTTTTGTTTGACGTGCTGGAGGGACGCGCCCCAGGGGAAACGCATCAAACTTTTACGCTCACTGCCACCGCCAATTTCCTCTAAACTTACCAACAAACAAGTGAGTCAGAATAATGCAACCAGTAAAAGTGATGGACTGGCAGACCAAGCAGCTATCCTCACTACCCAGTGTAGGTGAGGGAAACTGGGCATCATGGCTATTTGAAAACGGCTATGAATTGATTGACCGAGAAGCATGATAGTACACAGAGATTGAACTGTACGAAAGCTCTAATGATAGGGTTTTTGCTGTTTATCACCCCATTTATGCAGGCTTGGATACCGAAAGCCTGTACATCAACATTTCTTCAGAAGAAGACGCACGACATAGAAATGGAAGTTGCACAGCAGTTAGTTGCAGGCGTGAGCAGAATGCTCGACTTTGGGTATGAAGAGGATTCGGAGGATGAAGAATGAACTAGGAACAGCAGGAAGCTCACAGCGCTCTTCAAAGCAGATTGTTCGTCAGAACAATTGGTCTTATTCCCCAGCACACAACTTGAGTCCTTGGCGCTGACCAGGGGGCTATTTTTCGCATAAAACAATCAGGATTTTGCATTATTCTTCATAATCTGGGCAGTTGCCATCCTGCCATCCATAAGGATGCATACCGCATACCAGAAAGTTGCCGCCGTATTCTTCACCATGAAAATGCTTGCAGACAACACAAGCAGAATATTGGTTGGATTCAACATTTACTTCTTCTTCTGTTTCTTCTTCAAGAACGTCTGTTTCTGTTGGAATTGATATTTGTATGTTAATGACTTGTGGTGGCTGGCTTGTTTGTCTGGTGCGCTGGCTTTCTACTTCATCATGGGTTTTCTTCAATTCTTAAGGGAGCAAGTTTCTCCTTTACTGCTGCCATTCCTAAAGCAGCACCAATTAGAAATAATCCACTGCCTACACTCGCACTGCCGTAGACAATCATCTTTTGATAGGTTGGTCTGCTGTGAGCAAGCCATTTCCCTAATTCAATTGTTCCTACTGCTGCCAATCCTCCAAAACAGCTACCTCCTCCAACAATTAGAGCTAGTGTTCCACCAATTCCTGCTGTAGATGTGATTGCTGCTAGTATTTGTAATCTGAATATTCTCATAAAAATTACCTTATTTATTGCTTGTGTGTCATCAATTTCTGGCTATTTCTAGCAGCCCAAACAGTATAAGTAAAAATACTCAGTTGTGTGGTTGTGTGGGGAAAGTGGGACTTGTGTATGTGGGCTGTGTGCAAGTGTGTGTAATGGTTGTGTGGATTTGAGCGATTTGTGTGTGTGATGCTGTGTGACCCCCACACAGGCAGTTTTTGAGAGAGTTTCACCCAAGCCACACAACCACACTCGCTTATGTCAAACTATTACGAATTCGTGGTCTGGTGTCAGCGTAGGCTGACCTTGTTTTACCTTTTTTTCTGCTTGCTCATCTCCCACAATTCTGACTTTACCTTGTTGCACCAGTTTCTCAATCAGGTATACTAAAATATCTGATGAGCGTTGTTTGTCGAATTCAGTTAAGGCAGTACGAACGCGGTTACAGCCTGAAGGAATTCTTTTTATAGGCGTTGCCTCCTTACCAGTAAAACTTTTGATAATGGCATTTAATAATTCATCAAAACTCTGCTTGTTGGTTTGCTCTGTTGGCTCTGTTAATTCTGTTGTTTTTTCTTGTTCAATGTCTGTAGAAGTTGGCTCTAGATTAGGGAATTCTTCTTGTTGTGAAACTGTGGCGTTGTGGTTATCCTGAACTGATGAAGAATCATCAACAGTGGAGTTATTATCTACTAGTTCTGGGAAGAATTTTATAAGTGTTCTAGCTGGGTCGGGTTGACCTGTCGCTGGGTTTGTTTCCGTTTTCAGCCAATCAGGAATCATGCCAATCTCACCATCTTTGACTGCCGACTCAAAACTATCTGGGTCTGCTAAGAAATACCGTCCTGTTGCTACAGAAATTGACTTTAAGGGAGATAACTTTTTACTAGTCGCTTCACACCCTACAAATGTTGCACCCGTTTTGAAAGTATCTCCAAAACCTGCTGTATTTTTGGTTCCCACCCACGATGTTAAATTCTTCCCGTGCAACACGATAAAGATTTGAGCGCCTTTCTTACTAGCACGAGTCAGCAGGAATCGAATCATCCACTGCTTTTGGTCGTCACCCCATTCCCCCAGAACCAGGACAGTTAGAACGTTATGACTATCAATACGAAAGGAATGGAGTTGCTAATCTGTTTATATTTTTCGAGCCATTAACAGGTTGGAGACACGTTGAAGTTACTGGCCAAAGAACCGCTATTGACTATGCTCATCAAATGAAATATTTGGTGGATGAGCGTTACCCCCAAGCGGATAAAATTGGGGGAATACAAGACCAACTAAATACTCACGTTAAAGCATCTTTATATAAAGCTTTTGAACCAGAAGAAGCCAAACGTATTTTAGACAAATTGGAATTTCACTACACTCCTAAACACGGCAGTTGGCTGAATATGGCAGAAATTGAGTTTAGTGTTTTGAATCATCAGTGTCTTGATCGTCGCCTTCCTGACCAAGATACTCTCAAACTGGAAATTGCTGCTTGGTCAGAACAGAGAAATCAAAAATCCCATTCTGTTAATTGGCGATTTACCACAGCAGATGCTCGCATCAAATTGAAGCGACTTTATCCCTCAATTCAAACTTGATGACCTACTAGGGTGGCGTTCCTCAAGCACAGTACAATTAAATCACGTTTTCACTCAAAGAACTTGAGTGGTCTAAATTGAGCGATCGCAGAAGAATGAAGTTAACCGAGGTGGGCAGCAAGCTCATCAATCTAAATGTAGTACCGTACTAGCCAACAAGTTTTAGAGGAGTCACAAATGAAGATTTTTATTGCCGGGGCAACAGGAGCGATCGGTCGCCCGCTACTCGACCAATTACTTGCTAGAGGACACAACGTTGTAGCGCTGACCCGCTCTCCAGAAAGAGCACCGTCATTAGCCGCACAGGGAATCGAACCGGCGATCGCAGATGTATTCGACGCAGATTCAGTTAAAGCGGCTGTCATTCGCGCTCAACCGGAAGTCGTGATTGAACAACTCACCGCCCTACCCAGGACTTACAGTCGCGAATCCATGACTGCGGCAGCGCCTCTGAATACGCGGATTCGGTTAGAAGGCGGTGCCAATGTGCTGGCGGCAGCACAGGCAGAGGGGGTGCGCCGTTACCTGAGACAGTCGGTCGCCTTCTGGGGAATTCCCGGTGCTGGATTGGCAGATGAGGAAACACCGTTATCGCTTGATGCCTCTCCCGCCGTTGCCGCAGATGCTCGCCTCGTAACTGAGATTGAACACCGTTTATTGGAAACATCCAATCTCGAAGGAATTGCCTTACGCTATGGTTTCTTCTACGGACCCGGCACCTGGTTCAACCCTGATGGTGATGTGGCGCAACAGGTGCGGCAGCAACAGTTTCCAATTGTGGGAAATGGTGATGGCGTCTGGTCGTGGTTACACATTGAGGATGCAGCGATCGCAACCGTTGCAGCCGCAGAGCAGGGCAATCCTGGTGTTTATCTGATTGCCGATGATCACCCTTTAGCGGTGCGCGAATGGCTCCCTGCGTTTGCTCGATCGCTGAATGCTCCACCCCCGCCGCGAGTATCCGTTGAGGATGCTCTCAAACTGGAGGGTGGTGCGGACATTGTTTACTACCAGACTCAGATGCGAGGCGCATCGAATGCCAAGGCAAAACGCGAACTGAATTTTCAGCCTCGACCGTTGGAATGGGTGGTTGACACCACCGTAGCTCATGCCGGTTAACAAGTTAAACTGAACTTTTTCTGTACATTTGTACTATAAACCTCTGAAACTGTTTAGACATATGGCTTTGAGTGAAAAACACTGCTGATCGAGGTAAGTTCTCGTGTTTTCACAACTGACTGCAGATGGCTCAAAACTCAACAACCATAGACTCATCATCAGAAAACTAGAAGGAAAGGAGGAATTCATGATCACTGCCAAAATTCTCGCTTTTGCCGGGAGTGCTCGCCAAGATTCTGTCAACAAAAAACTGGTGAAAATTGCCGTTGAAGGAGCTAAAGCCGTAGGTGCAGAAGTGACCTACCTGGATTTCCGCGATCTGCCCTTACCGCTCTATGATGGGGATTTGGAGGAGGCTGAGGGACTGCCAGAGAATGCCCTCAAGCTCAAGGCCCTAATGAAAGCGCATCAGGGATTCCTCATTGCCTGCCCAGAATACAACAGTTCGATCACCCCACTGCTGAAAAATGCGATCGATTGGGCATCGCGTCCTGAACCGGACGAACCTTCATTGGTGTGTTTCAAAGAAAAGGTTGCGGTGTTAATGAGTGCTTCCCCTGGAACATTGGGAGGCTTACGAGGATTAACTCATGTCCGTTCCATTCTTGGCAACATTGGGGTTCTGGTGTTGCCAGATCAGGAAGCAATTGGGAACGCTTATCAAGCGTTTGATGAGAATGGCAATTTGAAGGATGAAGCCCAACAGACAAGTATCTTGCAACTTGGCAGCAAACTCGCAACGGTGACTGCCAAACTCAATCTCCCTGTCTAAACAAAGTAGAGCATTTCAACGTTCAGTGCTCCAGACGGTAAAGGTGCGGCTTCCCAGGTTCACACCACCGTGGCTCTTGGTTAAAAGGAAACCTGCCACTTGTCTGAGCAGCATGGTTTCATCGCAAATTGACTGCGTCTGGGTATGAAAAAGTTTGACCAGTAGATTTCAACAACATCGGAGAACAACAATTATGACTCAAGCAAAGCATCCTGCTGATCCAACCCCTCCAACCCTGGAAGGGAAACTGGCTCTGTTACGAAAATTAAGGGATGAATTGGGCAGCGGTGATACCATTCGTCGTCTCTTTTTTGGTGATTTAGAACCCATTGCCCTTCAACCCGGAGGAGCGAATACCGTGGTTCATCTTTACAACCAAGCCAATGATGTCACGATTGCCTATTGTTCTTCCTACGATGTATTTCTGGCTGCCCGTCCGGGACGAGTGACCGAGTTTGACCCGGCTGAGATCAAATAAGCGACTGGGCTGACCGGATGCAAAATTTTGGGTTTTGTCGTAAGAATCGTTGAGCACGATGATCTCAGGCAGAAAGTGCCGCTACTTGAGGCGGGTGGGAACAGCCATCTAAGTTGAGAACAACTCACTGCGGATGGCTCAAAACTCAACAACCATGTTCTTTGTTCTTTAAACAATGAGAGGTGTTGTCATGAAAATTGTTGTCATTGGTGGCAGTGGACTGATTGGTAAGAAGCTTGTCAGCAAGCTACAGGAGCTTGGGCATCAGGCGGTGGCAGCATCCCCTTCTTCAGGTGTCAACGCTGTTACAGGTGAGGGACTGGCTGAGGTGTTAGTGGGTGCTCAAGTTGTTGTCGATGTGACAAACTCACCGTCCTTTGAGGACACGGCAGTGTTGGAGTTCTTCGAGAAGTCATCCCAGAACCTGCTTGCGGCGGAGGCAGACGCTGGTGTGGCTCATCACATTGTAGTATCAATTGTCGGTGCCGATCGCATCCTTGATAGCGGCTATATGCGTGCAAAAGTCGCTCAGGAAAAGTTGATCCAGTCCGCAGGAATACCCTATACAATCGTCCGCGCTACGCAGTTCTTTGAGTTCATCGAGACGATCATCGCTCAATTCCCCACAGATGGGCAAACAGTTCACTTGCCCCCTGCCTTTATCCAGCCCATCCAGTCGGAGGACGTTGTTGCCGCGCTGATCGATATCACACTGGGAGCGCCAGTCAACGGCATTATCGATTTAGCGGGTCCAGAGCGGTTCCGTTTCGAGGAAATCATCCGCCAATTCCTGAGTGCAACTCACGACTCACGTCAGGTGGTTGTAGACACTCACGCCCGTTACTTTGGTGCAGCGTTGAACGATCAGCTCGTTCCGCAGGGCAACTCGCTCATCGGCTCGACCCGTTTCGAGGACTGGCTCAACCGCTCTATCGCTTAAAACAGTACCAGCCGCAGTGACCAATGAACAGTAACCAGTGACCAGTGAGAAGATTGACTTGGAACATCTTGATAACTGATACTGCGGGTACTTGATAACTGGTAACTGATAACTGGTAACTGTTAAAGATCAGCAATGAGAATTCAAAGCTGACATAGGTTGAGTTAAGGACACAAAGCCCAACATCCAGCAACTGCGTTCGTTTTACAAAGCTTAACTCAACCTACATATGTCTAATCCGCGATCTGCTTGATTCAGCATGGGAGCACATCAGACGGATTTATATTCACCAGTTTTTATTCACGCAAGGAGAACGGAAATGTTTACTCTTATTTTCTCGCGAGTTGCATTCATGACTCTCTCCATATTCACAGCGCTCTCCATATTCGCAACTCTACCCGTATTCGCAGCTTCAGCCAATGATTTATCTGCTGATACGTCTAATGATACGTCTAAGGTAACGCTGGTCTTTGATCACGCCCTTCTCAACGTGCCTGGAAAGAGTGTGAAAGGCTTGCTGGTCGAATATGCCCCAGGTGGCTCAACACCCGCACATATCCATGCAGCCTCGGCTTTTGTCTATGCAACAGTGCTGGAAGGTGCGATTCGTAGCAAAATCAATGATAATCCGGAGCAGGTGTATCACGCTGGTGAGAACTTTTTTGAAGTACCGGGCGATCATCATCGTGTCAGCGCAAATGCCAGTGATACTCAACCCATGCGTATGCTAGCCGTCTTTGTCGTCGATACCAATGAAGAGAACCTGACCACACCGGAGGACGAGTAAGACGCACGCATTGCACACAAAAATTTTTATGTATCGACATTACTGAAGTTGGAGCTGGAGACACTCTAGGGTTAGTGCAATACGGTTCAGTTAGAGCTAAAAACCTGATGCATGCGTAGATTGGGGAGCCAGCGCTGCAGGAGGTGAGACCAGTGCTACAGGAGGGTTTCCCTCCGTAGGCAACTGGCGTTCGCGTAGCGTGTCCGGAGGACTCACCCGAAGGGGTTTCCCTCCGCAGGCGACTGGCGTTTGAGGAACGAAACCCAACATTATCACGGCTTTGTTGGGTAGAGCGATCGCTCTACCCAACCTATAATTATCCTTAACTGAACCGTATTGAGGGTTAGTGAGTCGAGATGATAACAACATCACCAAAAAAGAATCATCCGCTACTAATCATTCGTCAGAATATTAAACGCGCTACAAGGAGCGATAAATCAAGAGTTCTGACGAGCGAGTATTGGTCAGAAGCCCCCGGATAAATCCTTTGGAGAAAAAGAAAGTTTTCCTTTGTTGTTATACCCACGGATGGAATCCGTGGGAATATTCTGAGTTCTGTGTTCTGCGTTCTGCATTCTTCTTAACGTTGCCGATATCACTCAACTTTATGTGCGTGAGCAGGACAATCCAGAATTACTTCATCACGCAGATCCCCTGAAGCATATCAGGTCTAACGACTTTCGGCTCACTTCCTCTTGCTTTCCTCCAATCCGAATGATTAAGTCGCGTTTTAACTCAACTAACTTGAGTGGTCTAAATTGGGCGATCGCAGAAGAATGAAGTTAATCGAGGTGGGCAGCAAGCTCACGAACCTAAAGGAGAACAAGATGAGTAGCAATCAAGTAAACAGTCAAAACATGAAACTCGAAGTTGTGGTATTGCCCGTTTCCGATGTTGATCGCTCCAAGGACTTCTATAAAACGTTGGGATGGCGGTTGGATGCCGACTTCGTCACTAGTAAGGACTTCCGGGTGGTGCAGTTAACCCCTCCTGGCTCGGAAGCCTCAATCATCTTCGGTAAAGGAATTACGTTAGCTGCGCCAGGTTCAGTTCAGGGTCTGTACCTCATAGCTTCTCATCCTCAGGATCAAGTTGCACACCGGGTTCCAGTCGCCAATATAAATCTGGCACGAGCACCAAATAGCCTGCCTTAGCATAATCATCGGCAGTCTGTCGCATATTATTATTGACCCCAAGAACTTCTTGAATCAGCACAATTCCTGCACGAGGCTGAGTACTGGGTGCTGCTAGATAGGCGCTAAAGCTGCCCTCGGACAAGGCTGGAATGGTTACATTTTGAGTTGTCATGGTGTCCTTCCTTTTTAACAATTTGCTATTTAGACTTTGACCAAATTAAACAGCGTTGCTGAATGCAAGTATGAAGAGACCGCCAGCGCCATCAGCTTGGTTGAAACAGACACCAGGAAGATAAAGCAAGTACGGCATGATTGTGCTCTCCTTAGTACAACTTTTCATTAATGGGGGTCTGAAATCAAAATTTGATAACTCCCAGAAGTGAGGTATTCCTCAAGCGAATTCCGAACCCTTTTTCATGGAGATGTGTACTTATTGCGTCAAATTGTTGTCAAGCCAATGGCTAAGCCTTGCACTGATTAGGCAGGGATGGGTTGCAGCCGTGACGTGAGAAATTGACGGATATGAGTGGCGATCGCCTCCCCATCTTCTTCCAAAGCAAAGTGTCCGGTATCTAGTAAATGGAACTCAACGTCTTTCAGATCGCGCTTGTAGGGATGAGCGCCATCGGCAGGGAAGATGTAGTCGTTCTGACCCCAAACAATCAGGGTGGGGGGTTGATATTTGCGGAGATACTCCTGCCATTGCGGGTATAATGGTGGATTCGTGCCATAGCTATAAAGCAGCGCCAGTTGAATCTCATCGTTTCCGGGGCGATCAAGGAAGAGTTGATCCATGTTCCAGGTATCCGGGCTGATCGCTTCAAGGTTGCGAACGCCGTTGGTATATTGCCACTTCGTTGCTTCGAGTGTGACAAGGTGTTTGAGCTTGTCAGCATTTTCAGGAGAACGGTCTTTCCAGTACGCCTTGATCGGGTTCCAAAATTCGCCGAGACCTTCCTCGTAGGCATTCCCGTTTTGGACAATGAGTGCTTCAACTCGCTCTGGATATTTAGCCGCAATCCGATAGCCAATGGGAGCACCATAATCCATCACGTAAAGGCTATATCGCTTGAGATCGATAGCTGTAATAAATTTCTCCACGATCTGTGCCAAGTGATCAAACGTGTAGTCAAACTCATTCACGGTTGGCATCGAACTGTTGCCGTAGCCAGGATAATCAAGTGCAACTAGATGGAAGCGATCGGCAAGCGCAGGCATTAGATTGCGGAACATGTGAGATGAGGTCGGGAAGCCGTGCAACAGCAGAATCGTTGGATTATTACGGGAGCCAGCTTCTCGATAAAAGATATCTAAACCATCGATTGCGATCGTGCGAAATGTGGTCATGACTTTACTCCTTGTGAGTTTATTGGTGAAGGTGAAATTGTGGTGTGACGATTGTCAGTGAAGATGTACTCTTCTGTTGCCATCTCGATCACGCGGTCAATTTAGATGGAAACACGCTACTGCTGGAAATAGTCACGCCAACTTTTGGGTAAGGCTTCAAGTTGAGCAGCGCGGTGGAGTAACTCTGGATTGTCTTCCTCACGCACATAAAGTTGAGTGATATCGGCAACAGTGATATTGTTATCATCCCGACTCAACAACTCTAGAGTGTCTCCGACTCCGATTTCGCCCTCTTGCAAAACACGAAAGTAAAATCCGGTGCGACGACTCGCAAGAAAACGTTTAACCATCTCCGGTCGTCCAAACCGAATTCCAAGTTTGTAGCAGGGTAGGCGAGGTTGTGTCACCATCAGTTTGACAGTGCCGATTCCAAAGCGATCGCCAATGTTCAATTCTTCTTCTCTCAGCCCAGTAGTTGTGAAGTTTTCACCAAAGATGCCTAACGGTAGCTCTGTGTCTGGCAATTCACCTCGCCAGTAATCGTAATGCTCGAACGGATAGACATAGACTGCTTTGTCTGCTCCTCCATGAACGGTGAGATCAGCTTGCTTATCACCGTCTAAATTGAGCGATCTCACCATCACCCGTTCGCTGACTGGCTGTTTGAAAATTCCAGTACTAACGGTTTTTCCTTTCCAGGTCACTTCACGCGGAAGTCCTACGTTGACAGAGATGAGTTTCATCTTTAGCTCCAAAGTTTTGGATTGCATTCAATTACGACAGCCAACATGGGATATCGAAAAAATGAATGAGTTGTTTATTAGACCTGCTTTGAAAATCTACGAGGCGCGGACTGCTAATTTAACGACCGCTCAACATCTCTGAGCCACTACCAGTCATTGGACGACTGCGACGCAAGTCTCGCCAGATTTGGGTCGCAGCTAATGCCCCATCTGCGGCGGCAACTACAACTTGATTCAGTCCGACTTTGAGATCCCCAATCGCAAAAATACGGGGATGGGAAGTCCGCGCCATCTTATCGGTGACTAAGTTTCCGCCCTGCTTTTCCAGATCAAACTTTTCCAGATAATCGGCGTGATACTTCGACCCCATTGAGATCAGACCAGCTTCTAGCCCAATTACTGTGCCATCTTCCAGTTCCACTCCATTCATCTGATGGTCTTCGCCCAGGAATTGTTGAATCGGCGTTTCGATTATTTGATAACCATTATCTTGCAATTTCTGGCGTAACTCATAGCCGACTTCAAACATTCCTTGCGTGAATAGTGTGATGTGAGGTGTAAACCAACCTAGAGAAAAAACAACCTCCGCGTTGCTGGCAGTGCTGGCAAACACGCCTACTTTTTTGTCTGCCATTTCATAGCCATCACAGATTAAACAAACGTGCATATTGTACCCAGCATAGTCAAACACGTTTCGCATATTATCCAAATTAGGCAGGTAATCAATAATGCCACTGGCAGCAATCAGATATCTGGCATGAAACGTTTGATGGAAACTGTCTTGCCGACCAATTTTGACTTTTACGGCAAAGGTTTCTCCCTCATCCACAATCTCTTCCACAAAGGCATCGAGCATATCACCACCTAAAGTAAGGTAGTGCTCCTTGCCTTGCCGCAGGAGCGATCGCCCCGGTGTATCTGGCGGTAATCCAAGATAGTTGTGCAGTTCCTGCATCCAGAAAGAGCGGGCTTTACCTTTATCGATAATTAAACTGGAAAGAAGATAGCGTTGCAGATAAATTCCGGCAGACAAACCACCTGCTCCACCACCAACCACGATCGCGTCGTAAACATAATCACTACGTTCTGAGAGATTTTGCTTTGTCAGTTTCATGAGATTCTCCTCATAGCAGTATCAATAGACCTCTTACAAAAGTCAATGGTGATGCCTTTTGTCTGAAGGATAGCTTCTAAGCGATCGATGGTTTCGGTTACTGAATATGGGCTGGGCTGACTGATGATACCGTTATTTGCATTCATAGCAACGAACTCCTCAACGGTTTTGGTGATGGGTATTTTTAGGGCGCTTCAAATCTGTGCCATACCGCCATCGACAAACAGCTCGATGCCGTTGACAAAGCTGCTGTCGTCTGAAGCGAGAAAGACAACGGCTTTGGCAATATCATCGGGTGTGCCAACTCGTCCTAGCGGGATAGTGCTGGCTTCGCTGTCCACAAATTCCACTCCCAAGCGATCATAACTAGGAGTCGGAACCACGCCAGGACTAACCACATTAACTCGGATCTTGCGCTCTTTGAGGTCGAGTATCCAATTACGGGCAAAGGATCGCACGGCGGCTTTAGTCGCGCTGTAAACGCTGAGGGCTGGGGTGCCCTTTATCGAAACAATCGAGGCGTTCAAGATGATGGAAGCCCCCTCTGGCAACAGCGGCAGTGCTTTCTGCACAGTGAACAGTAGACCTTTGACGTTTATGTTGAACGTTTTGTCAAAGTGTTCTTCGGTGATTTCGCCGAGTGGAGCAATTTCACCAATACCAGCATTGGCAAAGACCACATCGAGGTGTCCCTGCTCTTGTTTGATGGTGGCGAACAGGCCATCAAGGTCTGCAAGATTCGAGGCATCGCTCTGAACACCCGTGACGTTTTCACCGATCGCTTTCACGGCGGCATCAAGTTCAGTTTGACGACGCCCCGTAATGAAGACATAGGGACCTTCGGCGACAAAACGCTTGGCAGTGGCAAGACCGATGCCGCTAGTGCCGCCGGTGACAAGAGCGACTTTTCCTTCTAGTTTGTTCATGATGAGCAGTCCTGTGGTTGTTGAGTTTGAAAGAGTCGTCCGCAGTGGGTTGGGAAAACACGAGAATTTACCCTCGATAGGCAGCGTTTTTCACTCATGTGAGATACAGGAGATGAAGAGATTGTCTGCCACCAAAATGATTTCCTGAGATACCTCTGTTCTCACGCAGCATTTAATTGATAGCGGAGTCTGGAGGAAGAATGGTCAGACCGTATTGGGGAGCCAGGGCGATCGTATGACGGATATCTGCATCCGTAACAGGAGGTGGCGGTGCAGTTGGATCATCAGCCGGAGTGCCGATCTCCATGAAAAACTGCTCCAGTCCAGCGGGTGTTACCCAGCACAACATCTGGGCAGGTTGGTTGCTTTTGTTGGTAAACAGATGACGCTGTCCTCTGGGGGAGTAGATGAATGTTCCAGGCGTTGCCACAAGGGTTTGTCCATCAATTTGAAACTGAATTTCTCCCGATTGAACAAAGAAGGATTCATCTTCGCGGCTGTGGATGTGGGGAGGTGAGCCAGTCTGGGGATAAACGATCATCTCCATTAACGAATAAGTTCCATTCGTATCCTTGCTCACGGTCTTAAAGGTATACAGGTCGCCCAACACCCAGTAAGATGTCCCCTGACCTGGTTGTAACAAAAAACCGTTCTGATTCATTTGGTTTGCAAACATGACTATTTCTCCACAATGTGAGGTTTACTGAACCTGGGTTGATCAGTGTCAGGTTTTGTGTGACATACCACCAATGACAACCTACTGGACTTTGGAATGCTGATTAATTTTCTTTAAGAAAGTCCAGCAGCACAGGATTGACTTGATCTGCATGAGTCCAGTTGATGGCATGCGGACCGCCAGGTATCACCACAAGGCGGCTGTCTTTAATTATCTTCGGGAGTCTCGCTCCGGTGGAATGATGCGGGAGGATGCGATCAGCATCCCCCTGGATGATCAGGGTTGGCACGTCAATGCGCGGCAGATCATCACGGAAATCGGTCAGCCATGACGGCACACAGTCCAGAGTCCCCTTGGCGGAAGCTCCTGCTGCCACATTCCAACTCGACCGAATGGCATCTTCGCTGATGCGGTCGCCGAGCAGCACATCTACGTTGTAAAAGTCTTTGAAAAATGCGGACAGATACGCTGGACGATCTTCTACGATGCTCTTGATAATCCCGTCGAAAACACTGCGATCAACTCCTTCGGGATTGTCGTCTGTCTTGAGTAGGAAAGGTGGCACTGGAGCCATTAGCACTGCTTTACTGACGCGCTCGGAACCGTACTTGCCGAGATAGCGTGTTACTTCGCCAGTCCCCATCGAGAAGCCGACTAGCACAGCATCACGTAGATCAAGTTTTGTTATTAGTGTGTTCAGATCGGCAGCGAAAGTGTCGTAGTCATAGCCAAACGACGGCTGGCTGGAGTTGCCAAAGCCCCGGCGATCATAGGTGATGACCCGGTAACCCGCTTGGAGCAAAACCCCCACCTGTTTCTCCCAGGAATGACCGCTCAAAGGGAAACCGTGGATCAGCACAACGGGTTGCCCTGCTCCGAAATCTTCGTAGTAGATATCGATGCTTCCAGAGTTTTCTTTACCGACAGTAACGTAAGGCATAAGAGTTTGCTTTTTTTTAATTGGTTTGTTGTTTTAAGCTTCCGGCTAAAATAAAAAAGGCGGAATCAAGAAGCTTTCACCCGCACTTAGCATAACCTTGTTCTCACCTTCCCAGACCATGAACTCACCTTCCAGCACATAGAGTTCCAATAGCGCGTGTGGCTATGGAGGGGTGTTTATCGCACGAGCCGGACAATTGGGACACGAAAGTGTCCTAGCCCCTACTTTCCCTCGTCGGCTCTTCCCCAAATCTTAATGCGTTTGCGATGACGATAATCCATCAAGAACAAAAACGCTTTGTCGTTGCCAGACAAATTGCCCACCGTGATGTACTGCACATTTCCAGAAAAGTCAGCAAAGCCGAGGGTTTTCTCATCGAGAACCTTCAGGAAACCAGGGGGGCCGCCCCGAAACTGGATATAGGGATAGCCATTAGAACTGACGGTTCCCAAGTAAAACCCATCGAGTTGCGCTATGAATTCCTCAATTTTGGGAGTAATGGAATCATTGTCAGGACCATTCGCAATATAGCGTTCATAGGTCTGCCGTGAACCCCTTTGTTCTTGTGCGGCTTGCACTTGTGGCGTAAAAGCAATTTCTCCAAACTTACGTGGCATAATGCCCTCTTAAGCTGCTACAACTGTACCGAACATTTGGTACAATGTCAATAGAAAACTTGAAACTTACGATAAATGCCTAAAGAAACCTATATTCCCTGTCTGCTGCGCCTGTTTCGGCAGTATGGCTATGATGGTGCAACTCTATCTAAGATCTCTCAAGCAACTGGATTAGGGAAAGCTAGTCTTTACCATCACTTCCCCGGCGGTAAGGATGAGATGGTTGAAGCAGTGCTGAATTATCTTGAGTACTGGTTAGACCAAAGTATTCTGCAAACGCTCAACAGCCCAGGTGAACCCTTATCTCGTTTACGGCAGATGTGCGATCGCGTGAATGAAGCCTATGACGGGGGAAAGCAACCTTGCTTATTTGCGATTTTGCTCTTGGGTTCGGCCCGCGATGTGTTTCATGATAGAGTGAAAGCAATTTGTCGGAATTGGATTGATGCGATCGCCACGGTGCTAATTGAGTCTGGTATGGATGAGAGACTTGCTCAACAGCGTGCAGAAAATGCGGTGATCGCGATTCAAGGTTCATTAATTGTATCTCAAGGATTGGATGATCCATCTGTGTTTCAGCGCGTGACGCAGCACCTAAGCGAAGAACTGTGCAAAAGTACGTTGCCTTAGCTCGACTCTTAAGCTTTCAGATCATCAAAAGGGTGTAGGGAACCCCATAATTGCGAAGGAGTTAGTTTGTAATTGCTGAAGGTAATTGCTGTGAAAGGCAACCTGCGGCTTTAATTAAATCGGCTGCTTTTTCGCCAATCATAATTGCGGGCGCGTTCGTATTTCCTCTGGTGATCGTTGGCATAATTGATGCATCGACGACACGCAACCCCTCAACCCCACGTACTCGTAATTCAGGATCTACCACCGCCATTGGGTCAGTGCCCATTTTGCAAGTGCCCACCGGATGCCACACTGTACTGCAAGTTTCCCGGACGTAAGCAACGAGTGCTGCATCACTCTGCTTGTCGGCACCCGGAGCGATTTCCTCACCGCGAAACTCATCAAGGGCACTTGCACCGAACAAGTTACGGAGTAATTTAATCCCGACAATGAGCTTTTGCACATCAGCTTCACTTTGGAGATAGTTCATTTGAATCATCGGTGCGTCTTGGGGGTCGGGGGAACGCAAACTGACACTGCCAATGTTTTGGGGATGAGTCAAACAGACGAAACTTGTGAATCCTAAACCAGAGTGGGCATAACCAGGCGGTACCAACACAACGGGACCGAAGAGAAACTGTAAATCTGGCGCAGCATCCAGATTACCCTCGGTATGCAAAAACAAGCCAGCTTCAGCGATACTACTGGTACTTGCAGCGTGTAAATCCTGAGTTGCCTCGTGTGCCACGGACACGACAGGGTGGTCTTGGAGGTTTTGACCAACACCCGGCAAATCAGCAACTACCGGAATTCCCATCGCTTGCAGGTGTTCTGCATCCCCAATGCCGGAAAGCATCAACAGCTTGGGCGAATCGAACGCGCCAGCACTTAAAATCACTTCGGAGTTGACCCTAACCTGGTGCAGCGTGCCTTCGTGCAGGTATTCTACCCCGACGGTACGGGTGCCCTCAAACAACAAACGAGTTACTAACGCTCCTGTCGTTACAGTCAAATTGGGACGCTGGAGAATGGGCAGAAGGAAGGCAGCAGCAGCACTGTGCCGCTTGCCATCCTTGCCGCTTGCCATCCTTGATGGTCAACTGATAGAGTCCTGCCCCTTCCTGCCGCATCGCATTGGCATCAGGATTGTGGTCATATCCTAGTGCCACCGCTGCGTCTACAAAGCGTTGGGATACCACAGCTGGCGCAATAAGATCGGTGACGCTTAACTCTCCATCGACCCCGTGAAATTCAGACGCGCCTCGTGAGGAGCGTTCCGATTTCTTGAAGTATGGCAAGACATCCTGGTAACTCCAACCGGGATTGCCTAATGACTGCCAGTGGTCATAATCGTGGGGATTGCCCCGCAGATAAATCATGATATTAATCGAACTGCTGCCGCCCAGGACTTTGCCACGGGGACAAAAGATTTTGCGGTTATTCAGGTAGGGTTCTGGTTCAGAGAAATATGCCCAGTCCACCTCAGAGCCTAGTAGACTGAGGCATTGGGCCGGGATTTGAATCTCTGGTTTTGTATCCGGGTTGCCCGCTTCGAGAAGTAACACCGTTGTGTCACTGTCTTCTGTCAGACGGTTGGCGACCACGCAGCCTGCCGAACCTGCACCAATCACACCAATCACAATGTAGTCATAGGGAGTCATAAAATTCTCTTTCTTTGTTGTCTGTAATGGATTAATGTAGGTAGCCAGGTAAGACTTACGCAGACAGAGAGGTGAAGTGAAAGGCAGTGAGGAGATGATGGAGAAATGCGCTTCACAAAACTCGATTACTGCCATGTTTTTTGAGTACAGAAAATCAGTTTCACAATCTGCTACTTGAGCGCTCCATTCAGTAGATGTATTGCTTCCTTGTGAAGTGTTTCCGACGGCGTTGGTGCAGCCTCTCGGAACAATAATTACGACATCGTTGCTGTACGAGGGTCAGTGCTTGCTGAAGTTGATGAACACTGAATTTTCCTCTAAAAACTAACTCTTAAAACTGGCTACATCGCTGTTCTATTTTGAAGTGAGCGATATTACAATGATTTTAAGTTCCCCCACGTTCTTTGTTATTGCGCGATATATCCACCATCAACCGTGAGCGATTGTCCAGTGACAAAACTAGCAGCGTCCGAACAGAGCCATAGCACAGCATTTACCACTTCTTCTGGCGTACCAATCCGACCCATTGGTAACGTCGTTTTGAAATACTCCATCAATTCTGTATTTGTTTGGACAGTGCGATCAAACATCTCGGTTTGAATCAGTCCTGGACTGACGGCATTCACCCGAATTCCTTGCTTGGCATATTCTAATGCCACCGATTTTGTTAGCCCTTCCACGGCGTGTTTGCTAGCCACGTAAATTGGCACCCCTGCTGCACCGACCAAGCCCAGACCCGAACTGGTATTGACTATAGCCCCACCGCCATTTTTCAACATGGCTGGAATCTCATGTTTCAAGGACAACCATACGCCTTTAACATTGATATCCATGATGCGATCGTAGGTAGCTTCAGTTTGCTCTGGTAAAGGTGTGGTCTGTTGATCCACTCCAGCATTGTTGAAGGCAATGTCGAGTCGTCCATATTGTGCCATCGTTTTCTCAATCAGAGCTTGCACATCGGCTTCTTTAGAAACATCTGTCGCGACAAAAAAGCCATCCCCACCGATCGCTTGAATTTGGCGAATGGTTTCTTCGCCTTCAGCTTGCCGACGACCTGCAACAACGACTTTTGCTCCAGCTTGAGCCAGTGCGATCGCGGCTGCTTTCCCAATCCCTGATGTTCCACCTGTAACGACTGCGACTTTTCCAGAAAACGTGGTCACTGTTAAGCTCCTGTTTGTATAAAAGTGAATGGTTTACGTGTAATACCATTTCACGAAAAGCCTGATACAAATAAAGCATCAAGAATAAAATCCCAACCTGTAATAGAAGCAACGATTGATGTGTTTAATTGTTCCAATCGCTTCCAAATAAATTCTCTTAATTCATCTAAAGTTGAGAAGCTTTCCCAAGTTAAATGCCTTTTAACCTCCTCCCACAATCTTTCAATTGGATTAACTTGAGGTGTATGCGGAGGCTGAAATAACAAAACTATATTTTCTGGTAGTTTGAGATGCTGACTAAAATGAAACGCTCCATTATCTAACTGAAGAATATGTATATCTTGAGAATAAGTCTCTGAGAATTTTTCTAAAAAAATATTGAAACAAGCTGTATTTAAATGAGAGAATTCCCAAATAAAATGCTCTCCAGTTAATGGTTCTACTAATCCATATAAATAAAAATTATCCCGCTTCCATTGCATAATGCCGATGGGCTTGACTCCTTTTGTCGTAATTAATCTCCCAGGTTCAGTCTTCAACCCCACACGGGTTTCGTCTCCACACCAATATCTAATTTTTTTTTGTTTATCGACTGGTGCTATGATGTGTTTTTTAATTACTTCTAGGTATTGTGGCAGTTTTTTTTAAATTCCAATTCTGCTTCACTATCGTATTTGACACCTACGGCTCGCGGTACTTTTAGCTTCGCTTTCATTTGATAGCGCACTGTGTCGTGTACTACTTTATATGATGCTTCTATCCCTTCCACTGCTTTTAACCAAGTTCGTATTTCTTCATAACTTTTAAATCCCTGTGGCTGTTGAAGTTCTCTGTCTAGCTGCTCTCTTGCTTGTAAGTTAATCATTGGCGGTCTTCCTGGACTCTTTTTCGTTGACAATAAACCTTTTATTCCTGATTCGGTATAGTCCTTCAACCATCTTTGTACCGTTACCCTTGCTCTCCCTAGCACCACCGCTACATCCTGTATTGTTTTTACATGACCTATTTTCAGCAAATACAACGCTTGAATCCGTTCACGACTTGATACTATTTTTTGTTTTCTCAGCAGTTCCTGTAATTCTTCTGCTGACTCCATATATTTCTACTTTGGTGACTCCAGCCATCTTTGCTCGTTGATATTTATTCCTTCTTTATCTGTATCATAGTTTTAGTGAATTGGTATTACTCTTTCATTTGTGGAATAGCTTCGGACGTAACGAACTGAAAGTTGAAAGACCAGGAACATTAATGACTTGCAGTGACAATGGCTGCCATCAACTGCTCAATGTTCCAGCGACTGGTATATTGAATTCCATTAATAAACAAAGCTGGGGCAGCCGTTACTCCACTGTGTAATCCACTTTCGATATCTTGATTGATGCGAGCGATATGTACTTGACTGGATATATCTTGCAGAAATTGGGGAATATCAAGTCCTAGATTATTGGCATACTCCACAAGATAATCGTTTCTTAACTCTTGTTGATGAGTAAACAGAATGTCATGCATCTGCCAGAACTGACCTTGGGCGGCAGCCGCTTGGGCCGCTTCAGCCGCACGTTGAGCACAAGGATGGATTTGTGGCTGTGGAAAGTGGCGAAATACAAAACACAAGTCGTTGACCTGTTGCTGGATTGCTTTGATTAATTGGTGAGCTTCGCCACAAGTAGGACACTGGTAGTCACCATATTGGACGAGTGCCACTGAAGCGCTTACCCTACCCTGAATATGATCTTGTTTTGAAATCGGCACAAGCAACCGATTATAATCACCAAGACTCATGAAGGCACCTCTAAGGAAAGGAGTGCAGCAGATAGAGACAGATGATTGCTATGAATGAAACTTTTTTCACAATTGGGTAAACCGATGTCGCTCTGTTATTTGTTGCATAATCTCAATTTAGAGGGTTCACTTGATTTTGTCGCTGAGAAAAACTTCAGTTGATAAGCTGACAATTTAGACAGCTAATAAACTGACAAATTTGACAGGTATGACGCTACAAGCTAACAATGCCCCGCCTTAATGCAACGATCACAGCCTGAGTGCGATCCTCCACGCCCAGCTTACTTAAAATATGATTGACATGAAAATTGACCGTGCGTTCAGTAATATGTAGAGCCTTGCTAATGGCTTGGGTGCTCTTGCCTGTTGTAATGAGTTGAAGCACCTCTAACTCGCGATCGCTCAATTCTGGACTCGCCATGCGCTCTAAGAGTTTGGCACCTACTTGGGGTGGAATATGCTTCTGTCCTTTGTAAACGGCGCGAATGGCGGACAGTAATTCTTCTGGATCGGCATCCTTGAGTAAATACCCTTTGGCACCTGAGCGCAATCCTTGATAAATTTCTTCATCGCCGTCGTAGGTCGTCAACACGATGATCCGAGCAGTAGGAAACTCGGCGCAGATGGCAGTAATGGCAGCGACTCCATCCATCTGTGGCATTCGCAAGTCCATCAAAGTCACATCTGGTTGCTGTTGACGAAAGACGGCGAGTGCCTCACGACCATTCTCAGCTTGTCCAACTACAAGAATATCTGGCGCTTCTTCCAGCATCGCAACCAAGCCCTGACGCACAACAGGGTGATCGTCTACAACCAGAATACGAATGGTATTGGGTTGGCTCATGATGGCTTTTCCTGATTCACGGACACCACGATTTCTGTCCCTTGTCCGGGGGTACTCTGGATCTGGAGCTGTGCCCCAATGCGATCGGCACGTTCTGCCATCCCCAATAAACCAAAACCATTGTGACTAGAATCACGATCAATGGTAAATCCCTGTCCATTGTCCTTAATTCGTAATATGCACTGCATGGATTGATAGATTAGTTCAACGCGAATTTCAGTTGCCTTAGCATACTTGAGTGCATTAGTCAATGCTTCCTGTCCAATCCTAAGCAGATTATTCTCCACCTCACAGGGGAGCGGATAGGGGATACCGATGGCTTCACATATAATTATCGTACCAGTGGATGATTCTAGCTGGGTTGTTAGATGCTTGAAAGCGCTGAGCAAATCATTATTTTCCAATAAGTATGGACGGCGCAGCGCCTCTACAGAGCGGCGTGCCTCTGTGAGTCCAGTTCGGGCTAAGTTCTGTACTTGAGCTAGGTAAGCCTGAGCTTTTTCTGGGTCTACCGTTATCTTGCGTTCAGCAGATCTAGCGTGAATGATAATGCCGGTGAAGGACTGTGCCAGCGTATCGTGAATTTCTCGCGCCATGCGGTTGCGTTCTTCCAGAATTGAGGCGGCTTCGGCGCGTTTGCGTTCACGCAGTGCAGCGTTTCGCTGCTCGCTAATGTCGAGAATTACACCCAGCATTCGCACAGGTTGTCCAGTTTGGTTATAAATACCTTGACCTCGACCCACTAACCAGTGAATACTGCCATTCGGGTATATCACTCGATATTCAGCTTCATAGTCGGTGCGGTTTTCCAGAGCTTCCACAATAGCTTGCTCAACTCGCTCGATGTCTTCTGGATGAACCCGCTCACGCCACGTCTGATAGCTACTCTCAATTTCACTAGGTACCAACCCTAGCAGTCGGGCATGGTTATCGTTCCACTCCATTGTATTCTCCACAATATTCCAGTTCCAACTGCCAATATGGGTGAAGTCCATCGTCAGCCTGCGTTGTTCTTCACTCTGCCGCAGGGCGTTTTCAACTCGCTGACGCTCTTGAATCTCCTGAGAAAGGAGCAAAGTCCGCTCAGCTACTTGTTGTTCCAACGTTTGGTGGTAATCGGCGAGCAGTTTCTCTGCTTGTTTACGCTCGGTGATATCTTGAAAGGCTGCGATCGCATATGCTACATTGCCCTGTTCATCAAAGATAGGAGTTCCCCAAATCTCGACTGGAATGGTTGCGTTGTTTTGGTGAATTTCCAGATCATCAATCGTGGTGCGTTCACCACTTAACGCCCGGATGATTGGCAAGTTCTCAGTTGGATAGTTTTGATCTGTTCCCGCCAGATAAAATTGATAAACCTCTGGAATTTGATCTGGTGCCACAGAAGGATCAATCCCTTTACCCATTAGCTGAATTCCCCGTTGATTGACGTAGTAAACGCGACCTGCCGCATCCAATACTCCAATTCCTACCGGGACAGCTTCTAGAAATTGTTTCATTCTACTTTCGCTCTTCCGTAGCTTTGAGTAGAGCCTGGCATTTTCAATGGCGATCGCTGCCTGGGATGATAACAGATGTAAAACTTGCGTTTGCGTAGCGTCTCCTAATGCCTCCGGCACGCTTGCGCGAACGGAGAATCGCTCTGGTGTAAATGCCCCAGTTATTAATTGATTTTCTAGATACAACACACCAACGAGCTTACTCTGATTTAATAGCGGTAAACAGACAAGTGATTGAATTTGGTTCTGTTGAATGTAGGGGTCATTGATAAAATTACCTTCACGAGTTGCATTACTTAAAATGACAGACTCATGCGTTCGGATTACATATTGAATAATTGGTTCAGATAAGCGACCTGCTGTTGGAAACGATTGCAGCACTTGTGTAGCATAAACATTTTCACTATCATTGAGTTCACAAGCAGCTTCAATTACCCATTCTCCATCGTTTTCCAAAAGCAAACATCCAGTTTGTGCGCCAGCATTCTCGATTAATATCTGCATTAAGGAACGGAGCAACTGGTCTAGTTCAATTTCACTCGAAATCGCTTGGGACGCTTTCATTACCGTTGCCAAATCGAAAGCGATGTGTGAGGTATTAGAGGTAGTTTTAAAAGTTTTGGGGCTTGTCGTATCAGCTATGCCTAACGACTTAGGAAAGAACTGTGGATAGCGAGTTTCTAAATCGTTGACTTTTGCAGTGGCTCCCCAGCGTTCATAGCAGTAGTGAGCTTCTTTCATGTATGTTTGAGCAAACTTTTCCCGACCCCGCAATAGGTAAAATTTGGCAGCTAATTCATAGGCTAACGCTTCTTCTTGAAGGTACTCATTGTCTCTGGCACCTTGAATTGCTTGCTCGTAAAACTCTTCTGCCTCAAGCAACTGTCCCAAAACTCGTGCTTTCTCTGCCTCGATTAAATGATATTTATGCAAACGATTCATCGGCGCATGATGTGCCCACTGCCTCATTTTTTCCTGATTAATCGCAACTCTTTGAAGGATTTCCTTCTGCACTTGAGCACTGCTTCCGGGGTATATTGCCAGTCTTGCCAGAGCATCATAGAGGTAATACAAAGCCTCAAGGGATGTGCCTGTGATTCGGATCAAATAATTTTCCGCTCTAGTTGAGTTTTCAACTGCTTGGAAATACTCATAAAAGAGGTAGCACAGGAAAAGTTTGTTGAAATAAACATCGAAGATTGCGATTCCATCATTGGCGGCTTCGTGTTGTGGCAGTCCATTCTCCTCATTGTAGAGTTCGCCAACGAGACGGGATGGATTGACCGAGCATCCCATCAAATTTGCGATCGCCTGCTGGTAAGTTTGATGCCAAGCTAATACGGTTTCCTGTTTAATTTGACGGATTGCATCACTATAAGTTATTAGGTTGTGTTCAAGTTCCACGAGTTCCTTTCCGATGAAAAAGGACTCAGAGCAGTAAACATGAGCACAATAGCCAGCAAACTCTAAATCTCCAGTTTCTAGCCCACTTTGATAGGCTTCTAGCAATGGCTTCAATGCCTTTCTAATATGTTCTTTCCAGTGAATGATGCAATTATGCACAATGAACAGTGTTCTGGCTCTAATTGAATGGGTATGAGGCTGCGACAATAGCCTCAAAGCAAGCTGCCCAAACTCATAGCCAGACTCAATATTCCCGACCCTACCACAGAGAATCATCCCGAAGATGGCATAAGCAAAGGGAGACACAAATGCATTGCCATACTGGATTGACAAGTTAACTTGTTTAAATGCAAGGAGCGGCATCAAATTAGGAGCCGCAATGTAGGCGGTGATTGTGATCCCCGATAGGATTCGCATTGCCGCTAACTGGTTCGGTTCAGTCATTTTGGGCAAATGGATGAGATCCCCGATCGCCTTCTCCCTCAAAAGGGATGTGATTGTGTCGAGTTCAAGCTGAATATCTACCTGATTTGGCGCTTCGGGAAAACAGATCCCCAGTTGCTGCAAAACTTGCAACGCAGTATTGATCGCTTCTAATAGCTGATTCTGTGCGATGTAAGTTTGAATTCTGACTTCGTAAACTTTTACGGTCTCGAGAACTGTTTTAGCTTTTTGTAGAACGATTTCTGCCCAACATTCTACCTGCTCAAAATCGCCACATAAGTAGCAAACTTCTGTAGTTTCTAAAGCTAACTCTAAGGTTAGGTCATAGTTGGTTTGCCAGCTAGAAGCTGCCAGCCAAACTCTTGCTGTAGCTAAATATTTTTTCGCCACACTATAGGCGATCGCCCTTTTTGCTTTCTGAGCTGCGATTAAATTTAAGAAAGCGATTTCATTTCGTTCTGATTGATCGCTCTCCAGCTCAATCCCATGATTAAGATGATCAACAATTTCAAACAGCCGCTCTGATAGTCGCGCGCTCAAAGTTTTTTCGAGTAGATTGCGACCAATTTGAAGATGAACAACTTGTTTCTGGGACTCATCGATTAAGGCATATGCTGCTTGCTGCACGCGATCGTGCAAGAACTTATATTCTTGAATCAACAAGTCCTCGTCTAATTCAGACAAGGGTTGAATGAATCCAGCTTGTATCGCTGCCAATAAATTTAGAGAAACCGCTTTAGGGGATTGCTCACAAACGATCGCTAACGTATCTAAATTAAACTCGGCACCGACACAAGCGGCTAAGCGGAGAATTTGCTGTGTCTTCTCTGGTAGTTTCTTCAACTTGATTAGCAGCAACTCCACCACATTATCGGTGATATCTTGGGCTTGAATCTGAGCAATTTTCCATTGCCAGATTAAGTGTTGTGCATCAAAGGTCAATAGATTTTCGCTATGCAGCATTCGCAAAAATTCGGCGACGAAGAAGGGATTGCCTTCAGTTTTACGCAGCACCAACTGGGCTAAGGAATGAACGGTGTCTGCATCCCGATGCAGCGTTTCGGCAATCAACTGACTTAACGGCAAGAGCGTTAAGGGGGCTAGAACAATCTCCTGAAGCACTGCCCTCCCTTTTCGCAATCGCGAGAGCGTTAATGCCAAGGGATGTGTTGAATTGACCTCATTATCTCGATAAGCCCCAATCAAGAATAGAAATTGGGTTTGCTCATCGAGCAGCATCAGCTCGATTAACGTAAGCGTTGCTGAGTCTATCCACTGCAAATCATCTAAGAAGATAACAAGCGGGTGTGACTGAGAACAAAACACCCGCACAAACTTCTGAAAGATTAAATTAAAGCGATTTTGAGCTTCAGTTGCTCCAACTTCTGGTACGGGCGGCTGCTTGCCAATAATGAGTTCTACTTCGGGAATCACATCAATGATGAGTTGTCCATTGCTGCCTAATGCCGTGAGTAAGCGCGATCGCCAATGTTTCAACTGCTCGTCTGGTTCACCCAGCAGTTGTTGCACCAATTTTTGCAGGGCATGGGCGATCGCGCTGTAGGGAATATTGCGCCCTAATTGGTCAAATTTACCCCAGATAAAATAGCCGCGCTTTGCTGTGATCGGTTTATAGAGTTCCTGCACTAACGCTGATTTGCCAACTCCAGAGTAGCCAGAAACCAGCATCATTTCGACGTTAAATTGAGGATTTTCTATGCTTTCCTTTGGTCGGTGGGCTTTGCCAACATTCCCCATTCTTGCTACTCTTTCAAACGCCGCCAATAATGCTGCAATCTCCGGTTCGCGTCCATACAGTTTTTGGGGAATTTGAAACTGATCCGAAACGTCTTGCAGACCTAATTGAATGCAATCAATTTGCCCTGTTTCTATGAGTTGGTTAGCACAGCGTTCTAAATCCGCTTTGATGCCCCAGGCACTCTGATAACGATCTTCTGCATTTTTCGCCATCAGTTTCAGAATGATATCTGAAACAGGTTTGGGAATCGTTGCATTCAGTTCATACGGGGGAACAGGCGGTTTGGCAATATGACAATGAACTAGTTCAAGGATGTCCGTTGTGGGAAACGGCAACTGTCCAGTGAGCAGTTCGTAGAACGTCACACCGAGCGAGTAAAAATCGGTGCGGTAATCGAGCAAACGGTTCATTCGCCCTGTTTGCTCTGGAGACAGGTAGGCGAGGGTTCCTTCTAAAACATGAGGGCTTTTGAAAGTCGGATTCGTGCGGTTAAACCCAGTAGCAATCCCAAAGTCAATAATTTTGACAACGCCAGTATCCGGATTGAGGACGATGTTTCCAGGGTTGATATCCTTATGAATGACATTGGCTGCATGGATTTTGCCCAGAATATCTGTGAGGTCGATGGCAAGAGGTAGAAATGTGGATAAGGGCATCGGGCAGAAGTCTAGGCGCTTGTGCATCCATTGCTCTAGGGACTCTCCGCCAAAGTCTTCTAAAAGAATAACAAGCGTGCGTTGATAATCCTGCTGACTGTATGCCTTAACAACTCCTTGGATGTTGAGGGAACGAGTAATTTGATATTCTTGTCTGTAGCGAGTCAGTTCTTGAGGAGAGGGATAATCTTGCTTGAGCATTTTTACGACGAGCGCTTGCTCATCTTGCACTCTGATGCCCCGATACACCAGAGATGCTGAACTCTCATAGATTTTGCTTTGGATGGCAACTCCAGATAGGGCAATCATAGAACTCTTTCCTGATGAGCATCATGAGCCGTGTCAGCTATTATCCCACATTGTGCAAGTGCGCTCGTGAATGCATATTTTTAAAAATCAGTGCCGAAAAGTTTTTCACAAACCTCATTCGCCCTTGATTTCCTATTGCTCACACCATCTACCTTTCAAGTACCTATAGTCTGGATGGACGCGCATAGCGATTGCCTACGGCACTGCGCAGAGCGCAATCGCCGCCCTTGCGTGCCAAAAGTATTGCTGTAGTCGTGATAGAAAGCCCAAATAAAATCGCCTGAAATCTTTATTATTTTTTTAACTTTCAAAATATATTAAAAGTCTGGTTATGGCGGCGAAATATTGACACTTCCCATAACTAAATACTTATTAAATCCTGGAAGGAGTTAACACCAATTTCGGACAGTTTTTACTTTGCGTGCTGGACAGATTTTGCCTAAAGTCACTCAAGCAGGTGAAACCGCTTGCTTATGATTACGGTCAAAACGGACGGTTAACGATGGTTGAGCATTACAGCAAGACACTTTACCTATAGCATGATTCCTATGACCGCCTGACAACTGTAGAAAATGAGACTAATGGTGCTGCGCATCTGGACGTAAAACATTCCCATCAAATACAACTGTTACCATGCGTGTTCATAACTTGCTATTTTTATAGAAACATTCGCACTTATGGCATCCAGAAGGGGGCAAGCCAAAATAAAGACATTTTGTTGTAGCAGATATTTCAAGGGAGTGGAAAAAACTGCTTTGAGCAAATAACCGCCGCTTTTTATTCCCGTTCTGCGGTGAACCAAGTCAGTGCAGAACGTGCAATCCCTGTAGGAACAGTATGAAAACTATTAAACTCTTGATAAACTACATCGTAGTTAGCACGTTGCAGTTGCGGCACAATTTTACAACTGCAGCGGTCAATTGGCAAGACATTGTCCCACTTCCCGTGTGAGATAAAGATTTGCGGCTCCCCATGCTGCTTTTTTGGTGCCATGAACCCGGGCGAGAACGCAATGACGTGGGAAAACAAGTCGCCGTTAGTGATGCCGACACTAAGCGCATAAGAAGCACCGTCAGAAAAACCTTCAACCGCGATCTGTGCAGGGTCTACAGCGTAGCGACTGAATGTCTGCATTAATGCAGAGTCTATGAAGGCAATATCGCTCCCGTACTCACCATACAACTGCCGAAACGTCAGGCAGCGAAATTACTTTGCAGGGAACGTTGTTGGCATTGCTCATGAACAAGTCAGTTAGAGTAAGGTTTGCAATGTCAATCTTGCCTGCGGTAAATGCGTTAAGCTGATCGGCTAGCGTCTGAAACCAGGTAATTTCTGTATTTACACCACTCGCCTTGAGAAACCCTTTATCCTCGGCGATCTGCCAGGGAATTGCGCCCGGCCACAAACTAAATCCCAAGCGAATTGGCTGACCGGATTGCTGTGAAGCAGAGGTTAGATTTGCTTGAGGTCGGTTACAGCTCACTGCAAGCACAGCGGTCATCGTAGATAAAATAGATGAACGAATAAATGAACGACGGGACGATACAGTCATAGGCTTTCCCTCTGAAAACGCGAGTTAACTCTGCCCTTTTAAATTTTTTAACAACAAATGACAACCACATGAGAAGGGATTGCTTAATTTGACACTTCCCGGATTCGCGATGCCAAGTAACGATAAAAAAGCAAAATAGGCATTTCAAGGTGACTAAGCGGACCAGGCGAGTAGGTCGAAGAGCGTAACCCTTGTTGTACTGCTGTACAAACCTCCATGTCCTCTATGTGGAAAAGCTTCAACCCCTCGATCTCACGTTCAAGTATCTGCTCGTAGTCATCTGCTTGCTTACTCTCGGGAGTGACCAGAAGCGGATACCGTTGGCGAAATATTACTTAACATAAAAACGGAGAGTTTACGGTGTATTACATGATAAAGAGAGCTACACTCCACCATGTAATACACGGTAACAAAAAATGAACTTAGCTGCCTCAATTATCAATAAACTAGAAGAAATACCTTTGGAGGCAGTATATGTGCTTACATCCGGAAAAAATTCCTCCTGTTCCCAATGAAACGGTACGTGTAGCCAAAGCCGCGTTTCCCAAAGGTAATTTATATATGCGATTGCGTGATGAACTTGGGGTATTTTATCAGGATGAAGATTTCGCATCGCTTTATCCACAACGCGGTCAACCTGCACTTGCACCTTGGCGTTTGGCAATGGTACTGGTGATGCAATATTTAGAAAATCTTTCAGACAGGCAAGCAGCCCAAGCAGTGCAAGGACGGATTGATTGGAAATATGCTTTGTCGTTGGAGTTAACAGATCCAGGTTTTGACTTTAGTATTTTAAGCGAATTCCGTGATCGATTGATCTCAGGTGGTATTGAGCAGCAAATACTAGACAAGATGCTGTTGAGATTTCAGGAACTCAAACTGCTGTCAGCAAGAGGAAAACAGCGCACTGACTCAACTCATATACTAGCGGTGGTCAGAGAGTTAACAAGACTGGAACATCTGGGAGAAACCCTGCGGTATACTTTAAATGCTGTGGCAGAAATAGCACCCACCTGGCTGAAGTCATTGGCTCCCCCCGAATGGTATGACCGCTATAGCAAACGCTTTGAAGATTCCCGACTACCCAGAACGGCTCCAGAACGAGAAGCTTTGGCTGTGACAATTGGGGCTGATGGCTTTGATTTACTTGATGCTATCTATTCTCAAACAGCACCCGTTGAATTGCGACAACTGCCAGCCGTAGAAGTTTTGCGTCAGGTCTGGTTACAGCAATACTATGCACCAACAGAGAAAATTCAGTTACGCAATGAAAAAGATGGCCCGCCTTCGGCACTACGAATTCGCTCACCCTACGACTTAGAAGCGCGTAATAGTACTAAGCGCACTACCAACTGGACAGGGTACAAAGTGCATCTAACAGAAAGTTGTGATGAAAATTTACCTCATATCATTACTCATGTAGAATCTACTCCTGCTACAAGTCAAGACCAAACGGTTGTTCCCTCAATTCATCAAGCTCTGGAGCAGAAAGACCTTTTACCTCAACAGCATTTGGTTGATCAAGGGTATACTTCTTCCCAATTGCTTTCTAGCTCACAGCGAGACTATAACATTGATTTGTTCGGGCCAGTAGCCCTCAACGTTGGATGGCAAGCAAAAGCAGGTCTTGGATTTGATTTATCTCATTTTAAAATAGATTGGGAGCATAAAGCCGTATATTGTCCTCAAGGTAAGCGTAGTTACCTTTGGAAAAAGAATAAAGACGTTTATGGAAAACCCGTAATTTACGTCGAGTTTCGGCAGCGTGATTGTTTAGCGTGTCCGGTTCGGTCTCAATGCACTCGTGCAAAAACAAACCCTCGTGGGTTAACCATACAGGTGCAATCCGATTACGAAGCTCTTCAAAAAGCCAGGGAACGACAAAAAACTGAACAGTTTCAAAAACAGTATGGGCTGCGCTCAGGTATTGAAGGAACTATCTCTCAAGGAATCCGAGCATTTGAAATGCGCGACTGCCGTTATATTGGGCTAGCTAAAACTCACTTACAGCATATCCTGACGGCAGCCGCTATCAATCTAGGTCGAGTTTTCGCTTGGTTGGAGGAGATACCACGGGCTAAAACTCGCTCCTCACACTTTGCGCTTCTGGCAGAACCAAACATTTAAATCCTACGAAATAATCTGTTGCTTTTTCCGTGTATTACTCGGTGAGAGACCTGGTTTTCAGGTTAAACTAAGACGGTGTCATACACGGAAGTTGGGATGCTAAAACGAGATATTCAGGGGAAATTTGCTCTCAAGAATGAAGATTATCGTCTAGTTCGTTCATTGAGATTAACTGATGAAACCTGGAAGGCTATTGGTATTGCTTCTGAATGCTTAGGCTTAACCAGGGCTGATTATTTAGAACACATTACTAGGCATAAGAATCTACCGAGTATTACACGGTTAGACTCAGAAAATTTCACTCAGACTCGACCAGAAAACGAACCTCCTCCGTGTAATACACGACAAGAGGATTTTCATCAAACATCTAATCCCGTTATTACAGAACAGTCTATTGCTCTGCCAATGGTTGCAGAACTTGAAATTTTACGTGACCGTGTTTTGTCTGAACTGAAGTTAGGTAAACAAGCACCTGGGTATAAAACTGCTCAAAAAGCTCTCAATCGTTTCATTGTTGAACTGACCCGTTCAGTTTAGATGTTTTGGGAATTCGCCAACGGTATCAGAAGCGTAGTGCGAAGGGTTATTTTGTCTGGACCTTCAGGCAAAATGAAAAACCAGTAGACCCGATCCGGCCCTACTAATACCATAAAATCAGGTTCGCCCAGATACACCGTATATTCGTAATAATCTTCAGCTTTGAGCGTGTCAGGCGGCTTAAAATCAACTGTTGCCTTGCCAGCCTTAGCTTGCTCCACAATCTGCTTAGCCAGTGGCAGGTGAAGAACCAAGTAGTTGGGCGTTTCAGGCTCAATCCATGAACCTACTGCGGGCATTATCGCCTCGAATGTTTCGGGGTGAGCGCCGAGCTGGTGGTACGCTTCTATAAAATTCTCGACCAGCACCTTCCAATTGAAATTGCAGTCCCATTGAAGATCCGCAACCATCTCCATCTGGGCGATATTCCACCGTTCCAGATACGGCAACAATCCAGTGTAATGAACGCTCACAGGCTCCAAGTTGGGATCGAATGTAATGAAGATGAAACCCTCCCAAATTTCTGTGCGAAAGTTATGGAGACAAATTTCCTTGCGGTTAAAGCCTTCGCTCTTTTGCATCTCAGGAGCACCTACCAGTTGACCATTCAAGTCGAAGGACCAGTTGTGATAGCGGCAGACGAAACTGCGACGATTTCCTTTAGGTGGGTGTCCATATGCCTGTGGCATAATATCCATCGCTCGGTGGGGACACACACGAGAGAGGACGCGCACTTTTCCATCCTTGCTACGAACAACGACCATCGGTTCGTTTAACAGATTTATGTTGAAGTAGTCACCTGGGTTGGGCAACTGCGAAACATGCCCAACACAAAGCCACTGCTTCTTAAAGATATGCTCGACCTCCCAGTTGTAGAAGTCAGCGTCTATATATGCGCTAGGGGGCAAAGCAACTGCATTTTCAATAGTTTGCTCAGCAGCGTTAAGGATGCTACGTTGAGTTCTACTTAAACGGTCTTCGTTGGTGGTTTTAAAAGTGTGTGCATCCATAATTATTAATTGTCTTGATGTGTTAGAGAAGACAAGTACCTGTAAGGTTATAACTCAACTCAGAAGTTGAGTTCTGTCAGTTCGGATTATACTTCAGAAGGTATTACCTTTAAATTTAAGGGCAACAAATACCTTGTACCTGCTGCTTGCCCTCATCGAGGAGGTAAACTGTATTGCGGTTTAATTAATGAAAAAAATGGAACTATAACTTGTCCTTTGCACTTCTCAAAATTTGAGATAACCTCAGGTAAACTTTTATCAGGTCCAAGCTCTGCTTCTCTGGAAATTATCGAAATAGCTCAAGATTAAAGGTAAGATTCAAGACAACCATGTTGAGATAAACTATATCGTTTTTTAGTAATTCTTTCAAGAAACACATTCCGTAGCGTTAGAAATAGGGATGAGTTCTAAGCTAAAAGCTTGAGCTTTTTTCTTTAGGTTTTTCAGCGTGCGCTCTCGATATTGTTGCTCGTAAGCATCTATACCAGGGTCAGTGTAGCGATCGCCAGATGTCCAAAGGCATTGGACTTTGGACAAAAAAGACTTGTTCACGGGTATTATGCGCGAACACAAAATGATTAATCTTATTTATAGTTTTTTATAGTTTTCCGCCTCTTTTATAAAATCTGCTAACCCTACTAGAGACTTAAGTAGGTTAAGTAATATAAAAATTTATGCTCTTTGGTGATATTACTTATTTGTGTTGGGACGAAAATTGTCAGAAAAACTTATTAATTTCGCTTGCTTTAGCTCGGACAGAAAAAAGGATAGCCACCAGACCCAAACAAATAGTAATATCAACGACAAAGTATCTTTGGGGAAATACTGAGAGAGCGATTTTTTTCGGGGGAGATGGGCAAGAATTAACCAAGGGGTTTAAATATTAATCATCCCAAAGCCCTTGAAACTTGGTAGATGGCGTAAATAGAAGGTTCGTGCAACCAGGGGCAACCTTGTAAAGTTCTGTAAAAATTACTCTTTTTTTAGCCTTAATTGATAAGAGATACTAATCATATATTTGCCTAGTTTGCTTTCTTTTAGGCAATGTTTTTCAGTTTCGAGACGGAGCGATAATACTTTGAAACAGACACTTCCAGGTACTCCAAGCTCCGTTTTAGGCAAAGTTCTTTTACTGTCTATGCGCTAGAAAAAGTATTTGTGCAACAAATCTATTCATGAGTGCGGTTAAATCTCGTATCAATCCCTGTAACTGTTGCTGTATAAGGTTTATAGCCATAGGTTGCCCCTGGTTGCACGAACCTTCTATTTACGCCGACAAGCCGCTTCGCCCGAGCTAAGTTTCGATCAAGATCATCTACATTTAGGTTGAAATCCAAAAAGACAGATCCTACCGATACGGACATTTTGCGTCTCCCAGATTTGCAAGAATAGATCGCATATCCCTCCCATGAGACTCACAAAGAATTTCAAATCCTTCAAGCATCAGACTCTGAGTTTCAAAGATTGCTAAACATTCACCTCTGAAGCATTTTTCGAGTAAAAATGAAATTCTGTATTCGTCGAGATTGGCTGTCTTGAGTAATCCTAGAGTTACAAGTTTGACTTTAGGGTTTGGCTGCACGCAAAACCCGTAAAGGGCGGCTGAGACGAGATCGTATTCATCGCTTTCTCGTTCTAATTGCACGAGGGACTTTGCTCGCGGGTGGACAAAATCTTGAAGGTTTGGGCTTCTTGACATAGTATCGTATGCTGAGTGAACGAGACTATTCATTTTACGCGCTGAACCATCAGACGTGTTTTTTGATGCACATTTTGACCAATTTTTGATCGCGAATCACAAATGACTTGACAACGCCCCCGACTTGCCCAATTTTCGCCTCTAAAACCACAGCGCTTTGAAAATCCGGATCTTTGAGCCAGGTTTTGAGGGAAGAGACCGAGATGTTCAGTCTACGCGCAATCTCGCTCAGGGTGTGACCTTGAGCGAGGAGAGCGATCGCTCGCCGTTTTTCTAGTTTTTTTGTCATTTTTCTATCATTTTTCTAGTTTTTTTGTCAGTGCTACGGAATCCCCACCCCGGCAAGCTTGTAGGGCGCGACTTGCGTTATTCTAGACTGTTCGACCCTCAAAACCAAACTGCTTAAAAGCTGTTTGATGGCAAGGCTTTGCAGTTCCTCACTTTGGTGGAACTGCCAGCAATCTAAGGTTTTCTGAGGTTTATTATCAACACCCTGGTATCAAGACAGTCATGCTGCCACGACTGCCTCGTCCACCAACTGTGCCAACCAATCTTTTAGCAGCGCCCGCTGGGCAGGGTTGACCCGTCGGCTCGCCTGCCGGAGTGCTTCTCGCGGGAAGAGGGCGCGCAGGTCAGCGAGCATACTGAAATCTTCGCACGCCTCCAGGAATTCGGCGATCGCTTCAAGGTTGTCCGCGCTCAGCCACTCGGGCGTCGCGGGATCTGGGCAAATAGGCATTGAGCCGGGATAGCTGCATATTCGGAAATTAGGGCTGACAACAATTGTCCTATCTAGCTTTGGTAATTTGTTACTTATTTGTACTTAAAGCCGTTAAAGATAACAAAAAATTAAGCATTGAGAGCCGCTATTTCCGTTTTCGTCTGTATCTCGGCTCAATGCCTTATTAGTAACCAGAATGTCATTACGCGATGGCGGCAGCCACTCCTACGGAGTATCGCGCAACAGCACCAATCAAAGCATCAATTTCCCCCGTTGGTTTACCAATCTGTCTGAGTTCGCTTTGAATCTTACCAAATTCTACAGCCGCATCTAAGTCAAATGGTTCAACTGTTAGCAGTTGAGTTAACTGTGCTAATATTTCTAAATTCTTTTCAACTTGCTGCGAGGGGTAGTGTTACGGAAGACACTGTTGGCGAATTCGGGAAACGCTTATGTAGAGAGGATGGCTTGAGGAGTAAAGCGATGAAGTTGTCTGACCTCAAGCCATGTATTACATAACCAAAAATGCCCCTGATAGTTGCTGCCAAATTTTTGAATGTCAACCGAACTGAAATATTTTGTTTTCTAAAAACTAACCATGTAACACCACGGGGGCTGAATTATTCGATTTGGCTTGGGCTAACGAGAGCGCGGCTTGCTTGGTGTGTGAACAGTGCGGTTACATTCATTGGTTTCGGGCAAAGGGGCTGATAGAGGAATTACCTTAAAACGAGGGTTCCCAGAGTTTCAATTTCATCAGAATATCTCAAATCGTCGGTAAGGAAAGCTGCTAGGCTTGTCAATTGTCTAAGATCATCTAGATACCTCGTTCAATGGAATAGCAGTAGTTATGAGGAAATCCCGGCTCTCGGTTGCGGTGCGTTACTTAGTAGTGGGTATGTGGCTAGGTTTTTTCAGCCTCGATGGGGCGACTGCTCAGATCCCCTCATTGACATTACCTCTGTTGCTTGCCCAAAACCCACAGCAGTCTAGCAACACTCCCCGTCCTAACACTGCCTCACAAACAACTAAATTTGAATCTTCTTTTTCGCTATCCTCCATCGCCCCAGCTTGTCCGTTTCCGCCCTTACCAATGTCAACAGCCGCAGCCAAATCCCTATTTGGATTTGGATTATCTGCACAAATCACTACTGACCCTGTAAAACCAACCTTTTCTACAGCTGTACCAAGTGAGCGCTTCGCTGTACCAACGGATGAGCGCTCCGCTGCGACTGTGAGTGACTTGGTAAGAGCGGGAAAACTAGTGAAAGCTCTGCAAGTTGCCCAAAAAATTAAGGATGTTTCTCTCAAGAACGAGGCATTAAGGAAAATAGCCAGTGCTTACAAGTCAGCAGGGCAACTCAATCAAGCTTTTCAGGTTGCAAAGAGCATAATAGAGCCGTCGCAGTCAAACATCTCATTGAGAGATAATGCGTTGTCGGAAATAGTCCAAGCCTATGCACAAGCAGGGCAACTGGATCAAGCCCTTCAGGTTGCAGAAATCATGGGCGAAGGATTCAAATTCAGTACTTTACTGGATATCGCTGAAAAGTATCGAATAGCCGGACAATCGGTTCGCGCTGCTTCTATCATAGAACAGGCGGATGCAGTTTATAGAACAGCGAGCAAACCTAACTCAACTAACCTTTTGGCTAATCCGCGTTTCAAAATTTTTATTTTGCCTAGGCTTATCGATAAGTATGTAGCTGTGGGACAAAAACAGAAAGCCGTTGAGTTATCGTCTGAATTGTTTGAGTTTATTAAAACGCTACCACAGCAGAATTATATGACGCTTACTAATTTGTCTGGTATTGCTGAAATCTACGAAGGAGCAGGACAAAGCGACAAAGCTGGTGAAGTTCTTGATTATTCGTTATTAGCTGTTAAAAACATTAAGGAGACATTTGTCAAAGCCCAAGCCTTAGCTCAAATTGCCAACGTTTATGCACAGCTAAAATACTCGGCTCGCGCTAGTGAAGTTTTATCACAGGCGCTCGCTTTGGCTAAACCAGATAAGGAAGTTTCATCAAAAAATATTGTTATGATTACCGTCGCCCGTGGCTATGCGGTGTTAGAGCAATACGACAAAGCTCTTGAGATTACTAAAGCTGTAGAGCCAGTCTCACTGGGTGACCAAGTAAAACAGGCCATAACCTGTTCAAAACAAGCAAAGTAGTTGAAACAGTGGCTAAGAGGTATTGAGCCGAGATGTGTGTAATTTCCGGCAAGATGGACTGTAAACCGCTATCCTGTGTGGGTTTGAAAAATTGCTACATCAAAGTCAAAAAAAGCCGTTATTTGGCGTAGATATAGCGAAGCTGTCACCAGGACCAAGATAGCCTGAAAGTACTGCTGTCGGTATACCTATAATCTTGCCGCGACTGGAACCATAATGTTGCCGCTACTGAGGCTGTAATGCTCATTATTTCGTGAGGCGATCGCGGGACATTTCGACCCAGCAGTCTCCCGACAACTAAGGCAACTAGCACTAGAGCAAGACACAACTGTTCAAGGTTTGTTGGCTGAAGCTTTGAATGACTTGTTTGAGAAGTACGGCAAAAAGCCGATAGCTTAAGGTTCACTAGCAGACAGCGTCCGGGAGCTTATGTCTTCTATCATCATTGGCAGAATGGTTCCTCTATTCAAATTCGACATTTTTTAACGAATTTTGGAAATTTTCTTCTGGCTCCTGTTAGTTCAGGGTCAGCTTGGGGAATAATAAGGGTTTATGCAATTGTATGTAATTTTTGTATTTTTATGTGACATATGAGGAAATTCCTCATATGTCACTTGATGCTACAGGAGTTACAAAAATCGAACTGCAAACATTGAGAGATTAGTACCGCTGTAGATGGCGAAAATAGAAGGTTCGTGTCACCAGGTGCAGCCTTGTAAAGTTTTGTAAAAATGACCGATTTTTTCGGGTTAATTGATAAGAAATACAAATGATAACTTTGCCTAGTTTGTCTCCTTTTAGGCAAAGTACAATGCAAATATAGACCTCAGCATGAGGACTTGACCCATGCTATTTAGCACTATCCAACTTCCATTTTCGGCAAAGATATTTTCTCAAAATACTCCCCCGTCGAAAAAATCATCTCAGAAGGAAAGAGAATATCTGCGGACATCAGAAGTCAACGCCATGATTGGTGCTGCTCAAAAAGTAGGTCGTCATGGTGTTAGAGATGGAGCAATTATTTTATTGATGTTTCGTCACGGACTAAGAACTGCCGAATTGGTTGCTCTGAAATGGTCGCAGATAGATTTAGTAGGAGGTTATTATAGAGATACATCGTGTCAAAAATGGTCATGACAGCATTCATCCTCTGCGTTCTCCCGAATTGAGAGCTTTGCGTCAAATTCAAAGAGATTACCCCGATTCGAGTTACGTTTTCGTATCCGAGCGCAAAGCACCTCTATCAACCCGTTCAATCCGTCATATCATAGCCAGAGCTGGAGAAATTGCTCAAATCGCTTGGACAGTTCATCCTCATCAACTACGCCATGCTTGTGGCTACTATTTAGCGGCCCAAGGTCATGATACCAGAGCAATTCAAGACTATTTAGGACATAAGAATATACACCACACAGTTCGTTATACTCAAATGTCACCTCAAAGATTTGAAAAGTTCTGGAGAGATTAAGCAACCAGTTGTTGTGTCAAACCAGCAATTCTCTCTTTGAGATCAAGCTTAAATGTACCATAAGGATTTACATGACTGAAAATTAAAGGAGTAATTGCTCTAAAATCAACTTCAGTTAACTTTTGCTGCCAATGTTTCTGCTCCAGAACACTCTGAATCATCAAAGTATTCACATAGACCAAACATATCTGCAATAGGTGCAAAGATAAAACCGATAATTCCTGACTTTCCAAGCGATTAGAAGCAAACTCTCCACCCTTACCGTAGAAGATAAAATCATTAACTCCATTCCACCTTTCTACTACATTTAATCCTTCATTAACTTCTCGCCGGACTTCTGTTGAGTCAAGGTACTGACACAAGAAAATCGTTTTTATTACCCGACCTAATTCCAATAATGCCAGATAAGTAGGATGTTTAAAGGGATTTTTGCTAAAACGTTTGGAAGACTTAAAGCCTGATAGTAGACTTGACGGTGTTGTTCAAAATCAGTAGGTAAATCATGATCTGGATTACCATAACGAGATGCTCCTACTACCCAAATTTCTTTACAACTGAGTCTTTCTCTCAGAGCTTGTAAAACGCTAATTTCGTAATTAATCCGGTTGATTCTGTCTTTGCCATCAGAATCTTTTTCTAAGAGAATTTCTTTCCAACCACTTTTGAGGACTCCATCAATTGGTATAGTTTCTCCGTTGTCATAATATCGGGATTTACTTTGAGCATATTTTTTTAGTAGCTCTAATGCCTGAATGACAGGGCGATGAATATCATTATTAGAACAAAATTCTAAGACTTCTAATAGTTGAGGAATCAGCCGTCGATAGTGACTAGCAAAAGAAGAACGCATTACAGTATGTACTCTTTGACGATAAGCTGTACCAGTTGCTTTATATTCAGCTACTAAATCTCTAAGAGTTTTCTGAGAAACTACAGGATATATAACTTTTTCAATAACTCCCGAAGGTTCAGCTACAGCTACTTCAGCAATGCGAAATAAAATATTAGTTTTTCCGGTTACTTCTTGAAAGTCCGAGACTAATTCTTTGTTGATCCGTCTTTCCGCTCTTGTCCCAATTCGTTGAATAATCGACATTAGTAATTCGATGAGATTATCAGTAATCTCTTGAGCGCGTTGAACACAAAACGCTGCCATCAGAGTATAGCGAATCGCTGGGGGATGTTGTCGTAAAAGGTAGGGAGTTTCTGTAGCTGCCCGATGACGGTAGGTTTTAATTAGTTTGGGTGATATTCCTTCAAATAAGTCAAGGGATAAACCAATACTGCGAATCTGTTTGAGTTTTTCGATTTCAGTTAAGAAACTTTCTAAGCCCACAGGTCCTGGATCTGTTTTGATAAAGGCAAACTCGGAAGTTTTTAGCTTCACAGAATCTTGTTTCTCTTCTGTATTCAAAGAATGTTCTGTGGTTAAGAGAATATCAATTTCAGCACGAGTTTCTTTTGATAGCCCAGAAAGTGTATGGTAGCAGAAGTCACTTTCATACTGACTGATAGCACTACGAATCAAACGCTCAATCCTTCCTGATGTGGGCGGTTCGATTTGCAATTCTCTCCATCTTTGATAGACACTTTCAACGAGTGATTCAAACTTTTGTTCGTGAGGTAATACTTCTTTAATGAGCCAGTCGCTCATTGCTACTGAATCTTGGACGGTAGCTACTCTAAAATTAAATAAACGACGAATTTCAACCCGATAAACTTTTGCGGTTCGTCCTTGCCAATCATAATCTGAGTATGAGCTTTCAGGAATTTTAAGTTGATTTGCTATGTAAGAGATAATAATTTGAGGAATAGACGATTTTTCATCAGGAAAACAGGTAAAAATCCGAAAATGTTTTAAGAACAAAGCAAACCCAATCTGATTACCGCCGACTTTGTTTCTGACTAATTCTAATTCCGTTGGCAGAAGTGTCCAGTTTTCAATTAATTCTTCTGTATCCCAATTTGGTTTGACCATTCATCTTCTTCCCATCGTTTGAAAGCCTGAGTATTTCTCAAGCGAGTGTATGAGAAAAGATTGTTGCACTATGAGAAATTAATCAACAATACAGACTTTAGGTTATTTGTCAAATACCTAAAAAAATATATATTTAGAAAAATTATGAATTAGGGGCAAAAAGGGAGCTAATAGAGAAAAGTTGTTCAGAGGCTAAAATCCATATATATCAAGTGTTATAGCCACAGGCTGCACCTGATGACACGAACCTTCTATTTTCGCCGGCAAGCGTAAACACGACGACGAACGGCAAAGGTGTGACGACCGATATCAAATTACTGGAAGTTGTAGAGAATTCCGAATCGCTTGAATTACCGCAGACAGTAGACAAACCAGCTAAAAAAACACGCAGGGCTGCTGTTGTGCAAAACAAGTCGGTGACAGTTGACCTAGATCTGGATGCTGGTAGCAGTCGATGCAAGTTTGTGGTTAATGGTTGGGCAGGAAGTTATCCTAGTGTCTTCAAAGAAGTTTCAGGAGAGTTGCCATCTGGTATTTCTGGCTGTTTTTCGCTAGGAAGCAAGAACTATGCTGCTGGACGTGTGACCAGTTCGCTTAACGGAACGCTGACAGAAGCATTCCGAGATAACAAAGTCCGATTCCTCCATATCTGGCTTTTGGGAGCATTGACTAACTGCCCCGACTTGTTATCAGATATTGGTGAGAGCAGGAAGTACAAAGGTAAACCAGCGCGATTAAAAATCACGCTTCGTCTACTGTCTCTTTCTTCTAGCAAAAAGAATGACATCGCCAAGACCTTGCAAGGTATTAAGACTTTTACCTGGGAAGGAACTGTTTTTGAAATCGAGATTGTAAATACGGATAGTTGTCTTTATCCAGAAGGATACGGCAGTGCTTGCCTTGCAAGTGCCATGCTCTTGCAAGGCAGTGTTAGTACACAAGAATTTTGCGTAATTGACCTTGGCGGCGGGACATTGACTTTTAGTACCTATCAAGTTGGCAAGAAACCACGGGCAGTAGAGCAAACACCAGGCAGTGGCAACGGAATAAAAGCAATTATTGAGCGATTAAGTATCGCATTATCTCGCACAGACCGAGGCGGAATCCAGTTCAAAAAAGAAAACCTGGAGTCGGCATTGCAAAATTCAAAGCCAGATGAGAAAGGAGGTCATTCGGTCAAGTACCGTCACGGGCAAGAAAGTCTAGAGATAGGCGACATTGTCACCCACGCCCTCAGTGAGTGGGTTGCAGAAATGCCTATTGTGGAAAGCTTGCTCACTAAAGTCTCCCAAGCGCTGCTGAACGGGACACCAGTGTTCGCTTGTGGTGGAGGATTCGCAGTTACTGTAATTGCTGATTGGCTGAGGGCTTATGTTTGCGCGGATATTGAAAATCCTCAATTCCTGGTACTAGAAAATCCGCAAAACATCAATTTAACGGGATTGCGTTATCTGAATCCCCAAAGTCAAAAGCACTGGGGCGACAGCTAGTCATCCAGTGCCTTAACTCCGTAAATCCATACAGGAAAGGAATCTCTGCTATCATGTCACGTTTCCTCCAACGCCGTGAGTACCGTGATGACCATGTACCGGGGTACATATACTTAATGCGTGCCAAAGGGTATCACGGACTAGTCCCTGGTTGTTATCTTCAGCGTTGCAAGATTGGCTTATCTCGAAATCCTGAAGCACGTTTACAAACATTCATAGACAACCAACCACCATGTGACATTGAAATTATCAAGACTATCTATGTTGAGGACATGGAATTTGTAGAAACTACACTGCACCAAAGATTTAAGCATTGCAATGTCAGGCTAGTTAAAAGTCGTGAATGGTTTGATTTGAACCCTTGGCAGTACGCAATGGTGCTTTGGGCATTTAGCCGCTACGAGTCGCGGCGATTGAGCTTTGAGAATATACCCGTTCGGGTGGTTGTGGGTGGGCTGGTGGCGTTGTTAGGGATGGGGATGCTAGTAGGGCAATCCATGAGGGAGCCACAGGTACAGCCAAGCGTAGAAGCAATACCAGGACAGCGTTAGAGCGGGATTACTTATCAGAGTAGGCTTCTAGAAAAAACAGAAAATGAAAATATCGTAACGCGTTATTGACATTACATAACGCGTTATGATACTATATAACTAGTTAAGGAGGGGATGAGATGAGCAAGGCGTTACAAGAAAAGATAGAAGAATTATTTCAAGCGACAAAAGACCTTATGAGCCTTGAGGAGATTAAGCCACATTGCGATCGCTTCAATGAATGGCTGAATGAACAGAACTACAGCGAAGCAACGCTAGGGACTAAGTTTAGTGCTTATGGCTTTTACAAGAAATTCAAAAATCTGGACTTGAAACCAGGGGAGAACGCTGAAGTAATTGCTAAACACGATGCTGAAGGTAACGTCAAGGGACATGAACTAAAGCACTATGTACCCTTGCTATGTGGTTTGAATAAGCAGCAGTGGGACGAGCGGAATCAAAGCACGCGAGTAATTGACCGTCTTGAGAACAGCACAGAAATTGACCCCGACAGCTATCTGGAAGTGACTGGGAAGTTGTTAGCCAGCGACGACCCTCATGAGTTGGCTGTTGGCTTGATTGCCGCAACCGGACGACGACCCCACGAGATTATTGCCCGTGCTAAGTTCGCTGCTATTAAAGATAAACCTTATCACGTGAAGTTCGAGGGGCAAGGCAAAAAGCGCGGTGACAAACCAGTATTTGAGATTGCTACACTCTTTCCTGCCGACTACGTAATCAAAGCTTTAGCTAGGTTACGCAAGGAATCTAGCACCCAATCATTACTCCAAGAGGTCGCGAAAGGCTCTCCTAGCATTACCAAGCAGAATATAGAGATTGATAACCGCCGTGGTCAGTCGTTGCGCCGTGTTGTTCGGACTTACTTCGGAGATAAAGGACAAAAAACACCAGTACTCGCTTTCCGTTACGGTGACGACCAAGATAATAACAAAGCATTAAGGGCTGCTTACGCCGTGTTAGCTACAGAGCGTGATTGCCATGGCTCGTATGGAGCAAAGATTTTATATGCCTCTAGAATCCTTGGTCATTTCACACCACAAATTCAAGATGACAGGGTACTAGGAAAGCTCGCTACGTCAGCAGGTTACAGCGACTATTACGTTACTAAGCCAGTGAGGTTTGTTGAAGTGGATGTAGAGAAACTAGCTAATGTCAAAGCATCGGTCTCAGATTTAGAAAAAGTTAAGGAACTACAAAAGCTTTGGGGGTTCCCTGGTCAAAAAGAAGTCGTTCATCGGTTACTACAATCCATGGACCATATCCAATCGCTGGAGCGCCGATTGGTTGAGTCTCAGCAGAAGATTGTTCACTTGCAGGAAGTGATAACTGTTTACGAAAAACAGGTAGTAGAGTTACAGCAACAAAATCAGCGACTTAAAGAGGAGTCACAAGTAATGAGCCAGCAACCACAAATTACACCCGTATCTGAAGCTTCTACTGTTGAAAGCACAGGCGTCCCAAGTGAAAGCCGTATCGACAAGCTGGAAGCGCAAACGGCACGACTAGAACAGATGATGCAGCAGATGATGGAGATGATGAGTTCTGGCGCGGCAACCGCAACCAAACCACAAGAGGAAGTGGCAACAGTACCACAAGAAAAACCTGAGACAGGTCGCAAGTTACCCGAACCTAAGCCCGAAATAGATTGGGGGGGTATCTCAAACGAGCAATTGAGAAACATGAAAGCACCAGGCGCGGTGGAGGAAAAAATTTATCGGGCGTTTCGTGCGATCGCCGACTACAACGACAACGCACCAAGCAACAATGACCGTTGGTACATTGGCAGTGTTACCTTGAGTTCAGTATCAGGTTGTAACAGGCAAGCTGTAGGGGATTGGGTCAAAACACATCAGTTAACTGTTGACGACCATAACAACAAGTACGCGCTAGGGCAGTACCACAACAAGCGTCATAAGGGAGTTGAGATTACGGATTTGGTCAAGTTGTGGGAATAGCGATTGCTTGCCCTAAGTACGGCAACAGAGATCGCCATCGGTTATTATTAATCTTTGTAGCAGGCGTTGCACTATGCAACGCCTGTTCTCATGTTTTAAAAGTTATCTATCGTCATCCCTATCCCGATGCTGCCACCAAGCAATAATTAGAGGTGTTACGGCTACTAGTAGACTTGGGGCTAATGCCAGATAGTCATAAGCCGTTTGCGAATAAGGTGGTTGTGGAGTGGGTGGATAGCTAGATGGAATCTCAACTTGTTCGCTGGTTGAATTTATCTTAGTATTGTCTATCATTGTCTTGTTTTTGAAACGACAAAGTTTGCCAGATTTGAATAGCAGTCAAGTCTGGACTAAATGGGTAGCAATGGCAGGTGTTACACGATATAACATTTGCCATTGCTTTTTACTTTTAATTGCTACAGATTACTACGAACTTATAGACAGAAGAATCAGAGTTTAGCGTTAATTCTCGGTATTTTTGGTGTTTTTATTAAACTTCTTTGAACCAAAAGCTAGCTCAAAGATACTTTTTGGCTATGTACAGTTTTTTTGAACAATTAAAAATTACAATAATAAAATTAAGTTATATTTGGAAATTAAATAAATTAGGGGAGCGCGTACAGTTGACAAATATAATATTATACCCATAGCTACACTAAGCCGTTGCATAGTTTTTCCTAACACCACGAAAAGTCCGTCGCCAGCGTTAAGAAATACATGAGTCCGTAGCCAGCCCTCGACAAGCGGAGGCTGGCTACGGTGTTAGTAGATTTAGTAGATATAGATATCAGATGAACTGGAGATGTTATTAGAGTTCCCCGGTCGGTAGCCAGTGTTGGTAGCCAGCCTTCCCACTCATATTATACCATTTCACGAAAAGCCTGATACAAATAAAGCATCAAGAATAAAATCCCAACCTGTAATAGAAGCAACGATTGATGTGTTTAATTGTTCCAAT
>NZ_JH992901.1:2654279-2888511 GCF_000315565.1 Mastigocladopsis repens PCC 10914
TGTCGGGTAAGTTCCGACCCGCACGAAAGGCGTAACGATCTGGGCACTGTCTCGGAGAGAGACTCGGCGAAATAGGAATGTCTGTGAAGATACGGACTACCTGCACCTGGACAGAAAGACCCTATGAAGCTTTACTGTAGCCTGGAATTGGGTCCGGGCTTGGCTTGCGCAGGATAGGTGGGAGGCATTGAAACACTCCTTGTGGGGAGTGTGGAGCCAACGGTGAGATACCACTCTGGCGAAGCTAGGATTCTAACCCACGACCGTCACCCGGTCGGGAGACAATTTCAGGTGGGCAGTTTGACTGGGGCGGTCGCCTCCTAAAAGGTAACGGAGGCGCACAAAGGTTCCCTCAGCACGCTTGGAAACCGTGCGTTGAGTGTAAAGGCAATAAGGGAGCTTGACTGCAAGACCAACAAGTCGAGCAGGGTGGAAACACGGTCTTAGTGATCCGACGGCACAGCGTGGAATGGCCGTCGCTCAACGGATAAAAGTTACTCTAGGGATAACAGGCTGATCTCCCCCAAGAGTCCACATCGACGGGGAGGTTTGGCACCTCGATGTCGGCTCATCGCAACCTGGGGCGGAAGTACGTCCCAAGGGTTGGGCTGTTCGCCCATTAAAGCGGTACGTGAGCTGGGTTCAGAACGTCGTGAGACAGTTCGGTCCATATCCGGTGCAGGCGCAAGAGCATTGAGAGGAGTCCTCCTTAGTACGAGAGGACCGGGAGGAACGCACCGCTGGTGTACCAGTTATCGTGCCAACGGTAAACGCTGGGTAGCCAAGTGCGGAGTGGATAACCGCTGAAAGCATCTAAGTGGGAAGCCCACCTCAAGATGAGTGCTCTGATGGCATAAGCCAGTAAGGTCACAGGTAGAACACCTGTTGATAGGCGGTAGGTGTACGTGCAGTGATGTATGCAGCCGAGCCGTCCTAATAGACCGAGGGCTTGACCTCATTTCTATCGCTTCAGTTCTATGCAGTCTTTAGGGTTTTGAATCAGTGAGCAGTTAACAGGATGCCCGATAACTGATCACTGGTCACTGACCACTGTCTTTCCTGGTGCCTATGGCGCAGTGGAACCACTCTGACCCCATCCCGAACTCAGTTGTGAAACGCTGCTGTGGCGACGATAGTTGGCGGGTTGCTGCCTGCTACAATAGCTCGGTGCCAGGTTTATTTTTAAGCAAAAAGGCTCTCCCAATCGGAGAGCCTTTTTGTTTTGTGAATACCTATCTATAATCTTGCCTTTGAATATTCCGTAGACGAGCAGCATTACGAATACCGTATTCGGCACGAGTGAAGCGATTGAGCTGAGCTTCAAAGAACTCCCGATTTGCTTGTAAATGTTCGGGATTTGGGTCATCTAAAGGATGTAAAAGCGCAGTTCGCAATGCTTGAATGACCGCAGATGTGACACAGTACATTGAGCGTTGGAAACTGATTCCTAACTGAATCAATATATCCTCATCTCCCCGGCAATATTGCTTGTAGTAATCAATAAGATACTGCGGTAAAAAATGCAACATATCTTGCATTAAGAGTGTTGGTGGAATACCTGCGGTTCCCACTGGAAAGACATCTGCATAGAGAATTCCATAATGGAAGTCTTTTTGGTCTCTAGGCACTTGATCTGCCTGAGCATTGTAAGATTTGGTACCACGGAATGGAATGGTACGATAAAAAACAGCTTCCACATAGGGTAATGCAGCTTCGTGCAGCCAAACGAAGCCTTTTGATTTGGGAACGATTTCGTAGCATTCGCCACGAATGTAAACATGATGATAAATGGGACGATTTGCAATCGCAAAAATTCCGTTCACCAAGAAATTCATTGCCTCTGGGACAGTCGTAATTTTCCCTTCGTCATACAAATCTGACATTTCAAAGAACACGGGAGCCATGACTTCCCAGAATAGCCCCAAATTAGCGTAGTAAGACATCTGGCGGCACTGTTCAATGAACATATCAGGGAACAGCTTGTAAAGCCCCAACATTACTGGGTTGCCTTTGAAGTACGCTTTGATTGCCCTGTCTGCGTTGGCTTTATATTCATCGCTATCCAAGTAAGGGTCAAATTGCCCACCCATACCTCTATGCCACAACATTGCCCGCATACAAGCTTCGGCAAACTCCATGTTGATGCGGTCATGGAATAAGTGATGCAATAACTTGGGCATTTTGAAAGTTTCACCCTTTTCCATAAATGCCAAGAGTTCCGGATGGGCTGTAGCTTCACCGCGCCAAACTCTGACATCAGCATCATCACCAGCGTAATGGTTGTGCAGTTCCAAATACTCCTGAGGCAAGAAGTATTTAAAAAAGGGAAATGGATTTAAAAATACGCGTTCAGCAATGTAAAGCAGGTCACGCCAGTAGAAGTCCATTGGTACTGCATAAGCTTTGTAAATACCAATGATCTGCATTAAATTTTCTGGGGTATCTGGCAACATTGCGCCGCCAGCTTCCAAGCGATGAATGACTTCTGCAAATTCATGGGTAGAAGGAGGCAATTTAGCGACGGGTTTATCTGGAGTTTGTACCATTTTGAGTTCTCTAACGCGCACTATAAAACTTTTGTTTTGAACAAACCGCAAAGACGCAAAGGAAAAAACAAAGAGTCAGAAGTTATAAATTGTTATTCCTTACACCCCACTTCATGGATTAAGAGCGACTTGAGAAGTTACGGTTTTTTCAAGAGGGGGAATTGCCGCAACCATTGCTGTAGAGGTTGGTTCAGCCCAACGCACTAACCAAGTGGGTTGTATTCCCAAGAACAAGATGAGAGCTGCCAAGATGAGAGCTGGCATTTTCTCAGACCATAGGATTTTGGGATAGTAAGCTAAGTTGTTGTCGAGTTTGCCAAAACAGGTGCGGTTAATCAGGATGACAAAGTAGACTGCGGTTAAACCAGTGGCGATGACACACAACAGTGTTGGTATGGGAAAGACAGAAAAACTTCCTTGAAATACGATAAATTCAGCAATGAATCCTGTCATACCGGGAATGCCGGCACTAGCCATGCCTCCTAAAACAAGCAGGGCGCTGATGAGAGGTAAACCGCGTATGGGATTCATTAATCCATTGAGTTTATCCAACTCGCGGGTTCCTACCTTAGCTTCCACAACTCCTACCAAGTGGAAGAGGATAGCAAGGATTATACCGTGGCTAACCATTTGGGCGATACCACCAACGAGTGCCAGCGAAGTGCTAGCAGCAGCAGCTAGCAATATATAACCCATGTGACCGATGGAACTGTACGCCACCATCCGCTTGATGTCTTTTTGGGCAATGGCGGTGACAGCTCCATACATGGCACTCACTGCTCCCCAAATTGCCAAACTGGGTGCAAGAATACTCCAAGCTTGAGGAAACAGCGCCATCCCGAACCGCAAAACGCCATATGTTCCTAACTTCGCCAGCACTCCACCAAGAAGAATAGCAATCGGGGCTGAAGCCTCGACGTAAGCATCTGGTAACCAAGTGTGGAAGGGAACTAGAGGAATTTTGATCCCAAAACCTAACACCATCCCTGCAAGGAGGATAATTTGCAGTGCTGTTGAGAGGGTTTGGGTAGAAAGTGTATCGTAATTAAAGCTGGTTGAGCCTGTGAGCCACACAGTACCTAAAAATGTTGCCAGAATTAACGCTCCAGAAACAGCAGTATAAATCAGGAATTTAATAGCGGCATAGGTTCGATTTTGACCCCCCCAAATCGCAATCAGCAGATAGAAAGGAATTAATTCTATTTCGTAGAACAGGAAGAAAAGCAACAAATTCTGCGCTGCAAATGCACCTGCCACTCCACCGCTAGCTAATAAGATGAGGGAATAAAAAAGCCGGGGACGTTCAGTTTGTTGGCTGCTGCTGTAAATAGCAATCCATGTGAGCAGACTGTTTAAAATGAGCATCAGTATCGACAGCCCATCAACTCCCAATTGATAGCTCAAGCCGAGAGTATCATTCCAAGGTAAATACTCTTGTAATTGCATCCCAGGATTGGAGATATCAAATTTTAGTAGCAGGAAAAGATTCCAAAGCAGAACTAACCCAGCAATCGTTAATGCTCCTAAACGAGCGCTACTAGCAGCGATAGCACCAGGAAAGAAACCAATCACAGCAGCACCTAAAATAGGTAGCCAAATTAAGGTAGTGAGCATAGAGAGATTTGATCCAAAAAGAAAAATTGTGATTTATTGGTGAATGCTATTTCTGAATACTCAGGCTAACTAACTAGAGTTACTTTGCCACTATCTAAATCGTAATAAGCACCTACAAGTTTCAATTTACTTGCTTCAATTAACTGAGATAGGACTGGTGATGTTTTCAACTTTTCCACTTGTGCCAAAACATTTGCTTTACAAGCATTTTCTAGCTGGTCACCTGGTAGTTTTTTTGACTTTTCTACACTTGGTTTAATGGCATCAAGTAAACTGGCTATTTGACCTGGGACTTGAGCACCTTTTATCGTGGCATCTACCGCTCCACATCTTTTATGACCCATTACCATGATTATCTTTGACCCCAATACTAAACTGCCAAATTCCAGGCTACCAATCTCCTCTGGTGTAGCGACATTACCAGCCACTCGGCATACAAATAAATCCCCTAGTCCTTGGTCAAAAACAATCTCTGCAGGAACTCGTGAATCCGCACATCCGAGGATAGATGCAAACGGCGTCTGACCTTTTGCCACTTCAACCAGACGTGCATAAGTTTGGTCAGAGTTGCGACGTTTTCTAGTCCAAAAGCGCTGATTTCCCTCCATTAAACTTTGCAGAGCCTGCTCGGGAGTCATGTCCTTTGCTTGTGCTGTAGCTTGTTCAGGAGAAATAAAGTTAGAGCCAACTCCTGCCGTTAGCACTCCTGTTCCTACGGCTCCTGCACCAAACTTGAGCAAAGTTCTTCTGGAAAGATTGACCTTTTGAGTTTTTCTATTCATTGCCTTCTTCTCACACTTAAAGATTGAAACAGACAAAAAGAAATTGTTAATTGATGATTGTTAATTTTCGTTGCCACGAACTACTCATGTACGGGCGCAAGGGCGCCGCGCCCCTACTAACCAGTCTCGAAACTAAAACATCAAATCTAAAAACTGAACTCCCCAGTATTGCCAACTCACAAGGATTCCTAAGACTCCTACTCCAAGCAACACAGTGAATGCGTAAAACTGGGTTTGTCCAGAGGTGCTGTACTTAAGACCCTCGCCGCTGCTAAGGGAAGCTAAACCAACCAAGTTAACGATGCCATCGAAGACAAAGCGGTCAACAATGTCAGCAAGTTTTGAAATCATGTCAACGCTGAAAATTATGCTCATCCGATACAGTTTTGGTGTGTAAAAGTCATAAGCCAGCAAGTTTTGCAAAGCTTGCACAGGGAAGCGAATCGGTTTGGGAATAACATTGCCCAGATAAATCACGCTACTGATGCTGCAACCGAAAACACTTGACCAAATCAGTAGTAGTGCTACGTCTTTATTAAGATTTGCCCAGTTTGGGAGCAGCGATAAGCTTTGCAAAACTAAGGGTAGATGGAGGGTAAATCCCAGGAGAATAATCATGGGTAGAGCCATTTGCCAGCTCACTTCGGGAGAGCGATCGCTCATTTGCTGAGGTTTACCGCCAAAAATTAAACTAAATTCCCTGGTTAAGCTGAAAGCTGTCAAAGCGTTGACTATGATCACAACTCCCACCAGCCAAGGTTGCGTGACCCACAGCCCTGAAGCTAATTTCAGCAACGCCCAAAAACTACCTAAAGGTGGAAAACCAATTAACCCAAGAATTCCCACAACATAAGCTATTCCCGATACTGGACGGCGTGACCACAGTCCCCCTAGCTGGGTAACATCTTGGGTGATGCTGTTCCATACAATTGCACCAGTACTCATGACTAAGAGTGCTGCTGCTAAAGCATGGGTCAGTACTAACAACAGTGCAGCTTCATCTTGCTGTGTTCCTACAGCGATGAACACCAAACCCATGTAGGTACTCACGGAATAGGATAAGCAACGTTTGATGTCAATTTGGGCGATCGCAATCAAAGAACCACCCACAGCTGTCACAGCACCAATAGCCACCATTGCAGAGGTAGCTATGGGCGAGAGGCTAAAAACAGGTTGCAGCTTAATCAGTACCCAAGCACCACTGGCAACGACTACAGAGTTTCGCAAAATTGTACTGGGTACAGGTCCTTCCATCGCTTCATCTAACCATAGATGCAAGGGAAACTGAGCGCACTTACCCATTGGACCTGCAATTAATGCCAGACACACCAGCGCTATCAACGTGGGATTGACATGAGCAGTAGCCGCCCACTCTGCTAGTTCTGTATAATTCCAAGTCCCTGCTAGGGGCCATATTGCCAGTACCCCCATCAACAGAAATAAATCTCCTACCCGCTTGGTTAAAAAAGCATCTCTAGCCCCTGTGACTACCAAAGGCTGACTAAACCATAATCCGACTAGCAGGTAAGTTCCCAGAGTCAGGATTTCCAAAATGACATAGCTGAAAAATAAAGAGTTGCACAGGGCAAGCGCACATAGTCCAGCTTCAAACAATCCCAACAGGGAATAAAAACGCGCCCAACCCCAATCCATCTCCATGTAACCAATGGCAAAGATTTGTGCTAGCAAATTCAAACCAGCAATGACAACCATCGCGCCAACACTGACTGAAGAGATTTCTAAATCAATGGAGAGGTTTAAACCAGCAGTACTCAGCCAAGGTATAGATATTTGATATGGCGGCTGATTCCAGGTAGCTGGCAATGCCAAGGCAGAATGAACAAACGCCAAAAATGTCATGACCAAGTTTACATAACCTGCCGGTCTTGGTCCGGTGCGTTGAATGATTCCTGGAGACCAAGGCACGGCTAAAAGCCCGCCCATTAAGGCATAGCAAGGCACTAACCAAATAGATTCAAGCAGAAACTGAGCCATTCATTCTCCTTTATATTTGCAGCAAAACAGAGCGCGTTTGTCAATCTACAACCATTATTTGCAATCAACGCAGATATGTCATCTCAGAAAAATTAATTTTTGCTTAATCTTGTTAGATATAGATTAACTTTTACTATGGAAAAAAGGAATAAGTTAACTAAATAATTAATAGATGATTACTCTAAAAAAATCTTATAGTCTAAAAAAAAATAAATAGTTAGTATTGTTTTCTATCTATCTATCGAAGTTTTAGAGGTTGAACAAGAAAGAACAAAGGTGTCAGTCGTCAGGAGCCAGAATGACGAGTACACCCCATGAAGGATGAGTAAAGGCTTCAGTCCCCCACCAAATCAACGATTGTGGTGGTCTTCAATTGGGAAGGGTCGGAATCCCGCAACCAAATTGCTTATTCTGAATTCTGTATTCTGTTCGCTTAGCGTGCCGGAGGCACTATTCTGACTTCTTTTTCAAAGCAGTTCTGATAAGATGCCATAAACCAGCCGGGAGGTTCGGGTGCATTGTCTTGTTCTTTGCAAGACCATGTATTCAGGGCTACTGAAAACCCTAACCTCAGCCGTCAAGCAGGTTAGGGTAGTTTATACTCAGGAATATCTGCCGATGCCTGAGCCAGTGATGAAGTTCATTTGTATCCTAGAAATAGAGGCTTGATATTTTTTAGGTAGATATGATGACTCTAGAGGAATTCAAGCAGTTAATAGAACAAGGGCGAAAATGTCCTGAGTCACTGCCAAAAGCGTTGCAAGCCCTTTGGTACGATAAAAAAGGTGAGTGGAACACTGCACACGAAATAGTACAAAATGCCAACGATGCTGATAGTGCTTGGGTTCACGCTTACCTACACCGCAAAGAGGGCGATTTAAGCAATGCCCGTTACTGGTATAGACGCAGCAGTCAGCCAGAGCCAACAGTAGGGCTAAACCAGGAATGGGAGCAGATAACTTCTAGTTTATTGAGCAAGGTGAACCAAGTATGGATGCAGATGAACTGAAGCGTCGTTACGCAGCAGGAGAAAGAGATTTTGCAGCAACCAACCTTAGCAGATCCAAATTGGTTGGAGCCAACCTAGCTGGAGTCAATTTATTTGCAGCGGATTTAAGCGGAGTCAACCTAGCTAAAGCTAAACTGTGGGGAGCTAACCTTGGAGGAGCTAACTTAGCCAGAGCCAACTTGACACGAGCTAACCTCAGCGGTGTCAACTTGCATGAAGCGAATCTCCGGGGAGCCAAGCTCAACTTTGCCAAGCTATATGGAGCAAACTTGAGTGGCGCTTGCTACGATGACAGCACCCGCTTTTCTAGAGGTTTTGACCCTATCAGTAGAAATATGCGGAAGCTTTGACTACTGTATATTCATTGCCTATAGTTTAAGCACAATAGAGATAAGTGGCGGAATAATTTGATGGCTGATGTAAGTGGTACTTGGCTTGGAACTTACTGGCAACAAGGAAGTCCTACCCGTTTTGAAGTGACATTGATTCAAAGTGGTAACACGTTGACTGGCAGGATTTTAGATGACAGCAACTTGGGAGAAGCCCAGCTTACAGGTGAGGTGGTTGGGCGTCGAATCAGCTTTATCAAGTGCTACTTTACCACTTCACCTGATCCAGTTAGCTACGTTGGCACAATCTCAGAGAATGAAGATTATATGCAAGGGCAATGGAGCATCAAACGTTCAAACTCTGGTCCTTGGGAAGCCCGACGTAGTGGGGAAAGCCTGATAGCAGATTTACAAACTCGTATAGAAAAACAGGTTTCCTTAACGGGTTGATAGCTAGAATTTTGTCTGAAAAGCATGAAGAACGCGCTCAGTTGCTCGCACGGTTGCGTACGATGGGTGTAGCTCCAGATTAGCGCTAAAGCGCTTACTAGAACACCGATTCACTAATCCCAAAAACCCGGTTTCTGTTCCTGAAAAGATTAATTTTTCGTTGGCTGTAGAGACGCGCCATGGCGCGTCTCTACAAAAAAACGGGTTTTTTAGCTCCAAGTCTGAATACTGAATTGGTGTTCTAGGAACCACTTATGAATAACTTAAGATGTAGGATGTTAACATCCCCGAAAAATCAAGCATCAAAGCTGTAATTACTTATATCCTTAGAACCAAGGATATGAAAAATATTTAAATTACAAGCTTTATGGTAGTAGATTTACGAAAATTTTTTGAAGCAACAGACCCCAGCCGAACTCTAGTTGTTAATAACACTCAGGATAAGAAGTATTATATTGACTTTTCCTCGGTGCGAGGCGGCGATATCATCGGCAAGCTGAAGCAGAAAATTACATTTTTCAAGCCAAATGACCCTAGTTGCACTCTTTTTACTGGGCATATTGGGTGTGGCAAATCTACAGAATTGCTGCGGCTGAAATTAGAACTGGAAGCGGATGGCTTTCATGTGGTTTATTTTGAGTCCAGCGAAGATTTGGAAATGACTGATATAGATATCGCTGATATACTGCTAGCGATCGCCCGTCGTGTCAGTCAAAGTTTAGAGAAACTCAAGCTTGAGGAACCCAGTCAGCTAAAGGAGTTACTGCAAGGTGCGGTGCGGGTTTTAAACGCTGAGGTGACTGGGGTAAAACTGAAGGTTCCCAGTGTTGGTGATGTTGGTGTCACCTCTGAAAAAGAAAAGTTGACTTTAGCTTTTGGAATTGGGGAAATCACTGCTAAGACCAAGAGTGATGCAAGGTTACGAGAAAAACTCAATCAGTATCTAGGACCACAAAAAATTCAGCTGTTGGACGCGATTAATAAGGAATTGCTAGAACCAGCTATAACCAAACTCAAACAGCAGGGCAAAAAAGGTCTCGTGGTGATTGTGGATAATCTTGACCGCATTGATAATCGTGCCAAACCTTGGGGTCGTCCGCAACAGGAATACTTGTTTGTCGATCAGGGCGAGTATTTGACCAAGTTGAATTGTCATGCTGTGTATACAATGCCACTGTCTCTCAAGTTTTCCAATGATTATGGAACGCTGACACAGCGATTTTTGGAAGACCCCAGGGTGTTGCCGATGGTCCCTGTACAATGGTCAGATGGCAGTGTTCATGAAGAGGGAATGACGCTCATACAACAGATGGTACTGGCAAGAGCCTTTCCCGACTTGCAACCAGACCAGCGTCTCAGTAATATTACCTTTATTTTTGACCGTGCTGCAACCCTTGATCACTTATGTAGAATGAGTGGCGGTCATGTGCGCGACTTGCTGCGGCTGCTGAATACATGGATTATGGAGGAAATGTCACTTCCTCTGACTCGTGATACTTTGGACAATGTGATTCGCGCTCGTCGCAATGAAATGATTATGCCGATTTCTGACGATGAGTGGGAATTGCTACGTCATGTTAAGCAAAGGAAGAAAGTCAGCGATGACCAGGGATACCAAAAGCTGATCCGTAGTCGATTTGTGTTTGAATATCGCGATCGCCTACGGCGGGCACTCCGTGCCATCGCGGTGAGTCCTGGTTTGATGTTAATCCGATTTTGGCAGAGGCGCGGGAGTTGCAGTAAGAGGAGCAGGGGGAGCAGGGGATGCAGGGGAAGAAGAAATGACAAATGATCAGCACCGTTCAGAAGATGTCCGTCTCAACAATGATCGCTCATTGCAACAACTGGCTTGGGCGATTGAGGCTTCTGTTGGACAGTTTAAGCTGATTTTGGCACGGTGCAATTATGCCAGTTCGCGATCGCGTCTCATAGAACGGCTACGCGAAATTTGTCAAGTGGAAATCCGCGTTTTGGTTCTTAAGGAATCGGAAAGGACTCTCTACACCGCAATTCGGGAAGAATTGGGGGATGATGTGCAAGCCTTGATGATTTTGGGCTTAGAATCGGTGTGGAATCTCGACCAAATGCTGATTTCTGCAAATCAGGTGCGGGAAGAGTTCCGCAATCATTTTCCTTTTCCTGTGGTGTTCTGGATTGATGATGAAGTCCACAAGCAGCTGATGCAGTTTGCTCCTGATTTAGAAAGTTGGGCGACGACGAGAAATTTTGCTATTGCTGTTGATGAATTGATGGAGTTTTTGCAAGAAACAGCAGAGCAATTATTAACTGGTGATTTCAGCCTGACTTTAGAAAAATGTTCCGAGATTAAATTAGCTTGGCAAGATTTACAAAATTCTGGACAAGTTCTAGAGCCAGAAGCAAAAGCGAGAATCGAATATTTATTGGGCTTAACAGAATATGTTGATAAGAACTTTGATAATGCTCTTGAATATTATCAACAAAGTTTGGCTTTTTGGCAGCAAGCAAATGATTTAATCCGGCAAAGCAAAGTTTTAAGCTATATCACATTGTGTTATTACGAAAAAGCGAGGCAACAGGAAACTAAGCGCCCACAGACGGTAGAGACGCGCCATCCACCAGATACTGTAGAGACGCGCCATCTACCAGATACTGTAGAGACGCGCCATCCACCAGATACTGTAGAGACGCGCCATCCACCAGATACTGTAGAGACGCGCCATCCACCAGATACTGTAGAGACGCGCCATGGCGCGTCTCTACAACATGAAAATAGAAGGCATCCAGATTGGCAAGAAACGAGAAATTATCTTCAGCAAACTCTCCAAATTTTAGAAGCGGCTCAACGTCGAGATTTAATTGCTCATTTACTTGACAAATTTGGCATTATTCTACGTGATTTACAAGATTGGGAGCAGTTGAAAAGCTTGACTGAGAAAGCTTTGCAAGTTCATGAATCAGAAGGAAATTTGCTGAAGATATCTCAGGATTATGGTTTTTTAGCTGAAGTTGCTCTGGCAAATAAGCAATGGCAAGATGCCAAACAATTAGCCGAGAACGCATTAGAAGTAAATAGCGCTCAGACTAGAAGTCTGGCGCTACACAGACAAAGCTCCGAAGTTTGCCCGGAGGGAAACCCTCCTTGCAACTTCTCTCTGCCTCCGCAGGCTAATGAGTCCGCGCAGGCGGACTTCGTCTGTGTAGCCGCAATTTCTAATCGCCAAGAATTTTTATTAATTCTCGCGCAAGCTGAACAAAATTTAGGCGCAAAACAAGCAGCTATCAGTCATTTAGAAGTAGCAAGAAAGATAGGTGTGTCTGACAATGCTCCGCAACTTTATATTAAGATTTTAAGAAATTTACGACGCTTATATTTAAAACAAAAGCAATATTTAGAAGCTTTTAAAATTAAGCAAGAAAGACTTTCAGTTGAGCAACAATTTGGCTTGCGGGCGTTTATTGGTGCGGGTAGGTTACAAGCAACACGACTGGTAAATTTATCCCCACTTGTAGAGACGCGCTATGGCGCGTCTTTACAGGATATCGCCCCAGAAATTAGCGCTTCTGGTCGTTTGCTGGATGTAGAACGTTTGATTTCACGCATCGGTCGCAATGACCATAAACTGATAGTTATTTATGGACAATCAGGGGTTGGCAAAAGTTCGCTGGTGAATGCAGGACTTGTACCAGCTTTGAAAAACAAAGCGATCGGCATTCAAGATAATTTAGTTATTGTGGTGCGGGTTTATACCAATTGGGTGGATGAGTTGGCATGGCAGATAGTAGAAGCGTTGAGAGAAATGGGGAGATGGGTTGATGACACGCAAACTTCAGCTTCAGATACTCAAGCGCCAGTCTCAAACACTCAAGCGCCAGTCTCGGATACTCAACGACGAGTATCAAACACTCAACGGCGAGTATCAAACACTCAAGCACGAGTATCAAACACTCAAGCGCGAGTATCAAACACTCAACGACGAGTGTTAAACACTCAAGCGCGAGTATCAAACACTCAAGCGCGAGTATCAAACACTCAACGACGAGTATTAGAAGCTCAAACGCCTCACTCGCCAACTGCGCTTTTAGAACAATTGCGACAGTGGGAGACGCAGAACCTGCGCCCAGTAATGATTTTTGACCAATTTGAGGAATTTTTCTTCGTTGACATCGCACCACAGCAAAGGCGGCAATTTTTTGAGTTTGTGGGCGAGTGTCTTAACATTCTGTCGCTGAAGGTGATTTTGTCGCTGCGGGTGGATTACCTGCATTATCTGCTGGAGTGCAACGACTTGCCTAGCATGAAGATTATTAGCAATGATATTCTCAGCAATCGTGTGCTTTATAAGTTGGGGAATTTTTCACCGAGTGATGCTAAGTCAATTATTCAGCAATTAACTGAGCGTGCTAATTTTCATTTAGAACCTGCTTTAGTTGATGAACTGGTGCAGGATTTAGCGCAGGAACTGGGGGAAGTGCGCCCGATTGAGTTGCAGGTGGTGGGGGCGCAACTGCAAACGGAAGACATCACAAGTTTGGCAAAATATCGGGAGTGTGGCACAAAGGAAGAACTGGTTAAACGCTACCTAAATGCAGTCGTTGAGGACTGCGGCGCAGAAAATCAGCAAACGGCGGAATTTGTGATGTATTTGCTGACGGATGAAAAGGGGACTCGTCCGTTGAAGACTCGCGCTGAACTGGAACGGGATTTGCAGGCGTTAGCCGCAGATGTGAGTCAAGAAGCGAGTAAATTAGATTTGATTTTAGAGATTTTCGTGGAATCTGGTTTGGTGGTTTTGCTGCGGGAAAATCCAGCAAACCGCTATCAACTGGTGCATGATTATTTAGCTGAGTTTATTCGCCAGCAACAAGAACCGAAGTTAAGCCAGGTGATGGCGGAACTGGAAAGGGAGAGGAAGCAACGCCTGCAAACTGAAGAACAGTTAAAACAAACTGAACAAGCTAAGCAGATATTAGCAAAGGCGAACCACCAAGCAAGCCAGCGGATTCGTATTGGTTCGGGAGTGCTGATTGCATCCTTTGTTGTCGCAGGAATTGTCACATTACAAGCATTTGGACTTGTGGGGAAAGCACAGAAAATTACAACATTAGAACGACAAGGAGTTGCCACAGAGAAGCTTTTTCAGTTCCAACAAATCGAAGCATTGCTTTTAGCTTTAGATGCAGGGCAAGATTTGCGTACTCTTATAAACCAAGAACATGAACCAGCAGAATACCCAGCTGCTAGCCCTGTGTTAGCCTTACAAACAATTGTTGACAACATTCAAGAGCAAAATCAACTCAAAGGGCATACAGGTTCTGTCATCAGCGCCAGTTTTAGCAGCGATGGCAAACGCATTCTCACTGCTTCCGATGACAATACCGCGCGGGTGTGGGATATCTCTGGCAAACAATTAGCCGAACTCAAAGGGCATACATCTGGTGTCATCAGCGCCAGTTTTAGCAGCGATGGCAAACGCATTCTCACGGCTTCATCGGACAATACCGCGCGGGTGTGGGATATCTCTGGCAAACAATTAGCCGAACTCAAAGGGCATACATCTGGTGTCATCAGCGCCAGTTTTAGCAGCGATGGCAAACGCATTCTCACGGCTTCCGATGACAATACCGCGCGGGTGTGGCGTTATCGAAGTTTCGAGGAATTGTTATCAGAAGGTTGTCACTGGTTGAATGATTATCTTGTCATCAATCCTAAAGAACTGGAAAAACTAGAAGTTTGTCAAAACAAATCTAACTTGAGAGCAGCAGCAGAATTTTTGGTGAAAGAAGGAGAACAGCAAGCAAGAGCAGGTAATATTGATGAGGCAATGGCGACTTTCCGTAAAGCTCTCCAGTGGAATTCTAATTTAACATTTGACGCACAGGCAAAAGCATTGGTCATACAAGGAGAAACTCTTGCAGAAGAAGGTAAGGTAAAAGAAGCCGTAGCAGCTTACGCAGAAGCCCAAAAAGTAGATCCAAAAGTGGAAATTGACGCTAATTCTTGGAATTCACTTTGTTGGTACGGTAGCCTGCACCGTCGTGCTGCTGATGTGATGTTTGCCTGTGAAAAAGCCGTGCAACTCGCTCCTGGCGATGGCAATATTCGGGATAGCCGTGGGCTTGCTAGGGCGTTGACAGGTAACACTCAAGGAGCAATTGAGGATTTTGAGGCATTTATTGCCCAGGTTGATGATAAGGAGATAAAATCACAACGGCAACGGTGGGTGAAGGATTTACGCGCTGGGAAGAAGCCGTTTACTGAGGAAGAGTTGAAGAAGTTGTTGCAATGAGCGCTAAAGCGCTTTGCTGACTCCGCGTTGAAAAGTACTAAAGTGCTTACGACGGTGCTAGGATGTTGTAGTCGCTGCTTAATGCTCGCTGTCGATGAACAAACCATTAGATGAAGCACTTTCTGTTGAAATCGCCCAACGCATAAAAAGCAAGGCTAAAACCCCGTGTGATAATGCTTACAGAGCAGCACTGGCGACTGAGGGAGCAATCTATGTACAGGGGTTTTTAGTTTTTGCTGGTAAGCCATACAAACCCATCGAACACGGTTGGATTGAACTGGAAAATAGCATAGTCGATCCAACACTACCGCACCTGAAGAAGAATGCTCAAGAAGTTTGGTATTTTCCAGCACAACGCTTAACCGTAAAGCAACTGAAAGCAATCATAGAAGAATCTAAAGAAGATTATCCAGAAGACAACCCTCTGCCAATCTATAGTGACCCACCTTACGAGTATTATGGAGACGTGATGTTAGGTGGTAAAGATTACTTGCAAGCTTATAAAGCGGCGGAAGCTAAGTGCAGAGAACTCAACCAAAAAAACGCTGAGAAAAATTAATGCAGTCGTTCTTCAATTCGATTTGCCATTGCTGCCAAAATATTCTCTATAGCTGCAAATTTGGTTTCCTCGTACATCAAAGGAAACTGCTATCCGATTTTTGTAAAGTTCTCCAAACAACAGACCCTCATCTCGGAACTCAAAAACAACCGTTGTCTCATTACTGGTAACATGGTCTAAAGTGACAGTGAGTCCATCTTTAAAGCATTCCGAAACATATGGGAAAAATTCTCTTGCTTTCTCTTTTCCCTTATGCAACCCGTGATATTTTCCTGCGGGAAACCAGAAGCTAAAGTCTTCGGTGAGCATATCCAAGAACTGGTTCCACTCGCCTGTAGCCAAACCGTGCTGGAAGTGTTTAAATGCTTGATGAGCAACTGTTAAAGTATTGTCTGATTGTGTCATAATGACACCTTGTAAAATTCATTTGTGTTTATCATGTCACGGCAGTGGCACTAGCATTACCTACTTAAGAATTATTGACATTCTCTAGCTTTGCCACAATCACAATACTGTTGAGTTAAGGGTTGTTGCTGGAAATTGCAGACGTGTAGAGACGCAACGCCAGTTGTCTGGGTAAATTATCATATTTTCATATATTGCACCAGGCGACTGTAAGTCGCGGCTACACATACAAAACCCGCCTGCGCGGGTTTGAAACTCTTGATTTTGTGTCAGTCCGCGTAGGCGGACTTTGTTTACAGCGGTTTGCAATTGGGTGAGGTACACAAAGAAATAATGAACCACAGATGGACACAGATGGACACAGATAAATTAGTACTTCATTCAGATGAGAAGCGCTGTATATAGGCGCGATTTCTAATCGCCAGGGAATGTGTTTCTTGAAAGTTATTCAAACCCTATTGAGTCTTCTTTTAATTTCCTCAGCTAAATTCTCCAGTGAGACTTCGACTTGCTCCCGTGTTGTCAAATCTTTGAGACCAGACTTTTGTGCTGCTGCTTCCTCTGAACCAATAATTACGCAAAATTGAATTCCTTGTTTTTCAGCTTGTTGAAATTGTTTACCTAAAGGTCGCTGCTCAAAACTCGTGATAACATGAAGTCCAGCTTTACGCAGTTGTTGAGACACTTTTAAATAAATAGGCATCAAATCAGCTTGCATATTCACTACCATCACTTGCGCTGGAGTGGCGGCTAAGGAACTGAGAATTCCTGCTTTTAGCAATCGACTCATTAAGCGGGTTAAGCCAATAGAAATGCCTACACCAGGCATTTTTTCATCCAAAAACATCCCCACTAATTCTTCATACCTTCCGCCAGAACAAATGCTGCCCAAAGCTTCATGTCCTATGAGGGTTGTTTCGTACACTGTCCCCGTATAATAATTAAGACCGCGTGCGATCGCTAAATCAATACAGAAACGATTTTCTGGAACTCCAAGATTGCGAACTCCAGAAATAACTGTTTCTAACTCCGTCACTCCAAGACTAAATTCCTCAGCTTCTGGCATTGTTTGAGCCAAGTAATTGAGCTTATCTAGGACCTCATCAACTGTGCCCTTAATCTTAATAAAGTCGATGATTTTTTGAGTTGGCTCTGCTAAAACACCTTCTTTTTGTAACTCCAGTTTTACCTTAGCCTCACCGACTTTTTCCAAAGTATCAATAATGCCAATGCAAGATTTAATTTTGTCTTCCGCAATTCCCACTGACTTAAAGAACCCAGTGAGAATTTTACGATTATTGATGCGAATCAAAAAATCACCAATATTCACTGCGTCAAAGATTTCGGTGATAATAGCAGGCATCTGAGCATCATAAAGCAAACTCAGTTCCCGACGACCAACCACATCAATATCGCACTGACGAAACTGACGATATCGACCATCTTTTGCCCTTTCTCCACGAAACACCACATCCATCTGATAACGAGCAAAGGGAAAAGTCAAGTCATTGAGGTGACGAGCAATATACGCCGCCAGAGGAACTGTTTGGTCAAATTTTAAAGCTCTTGCTTCCGCACCTGTTTCACCAGCCTTATCCTTTTCGGCTTGCCGATTTGGTGGCAAGATAGGATTAAGACCATAGATAATGTTGTCGCCTTGATTGCCTTTAGCTTGCAAAACTTCCAAGCGTTCTACTGCGGGAGTTTCTATAGGTGTAAATCCATAGCTTTCAAAAACTTTGCGGATAGTATCTAGCAAATATAATTCCAAGCGCTTTTCGCCAGGAAGAAATTCAGGAAAACCACTTGGGGTGGAGAAATTTATTTTGTCTGCTTTTGCCATGTTTTGTCCCTTGCTAACTTTATTTAATCTAAGACTGAGGAAAGAAAATGGGTAACGGGTAATAGTCCAAAATATTACCAATTACCGATAAGTATTTACCAATAACTAACAAAATTCCAACAAAAGAGTTGATTTTTATTGACTTTATGCTCTTTACAAATAGGTTATTATATAATAATTGATACTAATGAAAAAAAAGATAAATAATACAGAGTCTATAAGTAGCCAAACCAGGATTTATTTATGATAGTGGATTCCAAGATAGAAGAACAAGCAAAACAAACTGCACTCCAACCTGGGCAAAATCAAGAGTTCGACTGGAAGCAATGCTGGTATCCTGTTTGCTTTGTGCAAGATTTACCCAACAACCGACCTTATAGCTTTTCTTTGTATGACGAACCATTTGTTTTATATAGGGATAAGGATGGTCAGCTTGTCTGTCTGGTAGATCGTTGTCCCCACCGTGCTGCTAAACTCTCTGATGGACAGATAACTGACGGGAAGATAGAGTGTTTGTACCACGGCTGGCAGTTTGGTAGTAATGGTCAATGTTTGCACATTCCCCAGTTACCAACAAACGCCAAAATTCCTACTAATGCTTGCGTGCAATCATTTAAAGTTGTGGAACGTCAAGGTATTGTTTGGATGTGGGCTGGAGAACGAGAAGTTGCTGTTGATGAGTGCATTCCAACGATAGAGGAGTTAGACAAGCCAGAATTTGTCACCACAGATGTGATGCGTGACCTTCCTTACGACCAATTCTATTTTATCGAGAACGTCATGGACCCGGCTCACGTTCAAATTAGCCATACTGGCACTTTGGGTAAGCGAGAATATGCCCAACCATTAGAAATGGAAGTTGTCGAAAACTCACCTCAGGCGGTTCGAGGAAGGTTACGGGGAATGAGTAAACCGAATCAGCCTTGGACACAACTAGAATACATTGCTCCTAACTTCGTTATTTATCAGTACAGTATTCCACAGCGCGGCGTGGTTGGAGGACTGGGTTTATACTCCATACCTCTAGGCAAAGGTCGATGCCGAATTTTGGTCAGAAATTATCTCGGCATTAAGACTTGGAAAATTAAGCTGATACCCCGTTGGTTGGATCATATGTTTCGTAACAAAGTCCTTGAGGAAGATATGTCACTTGTGATTGGGCAAAAAGCACAAATTGAGCGATTGGGACAAAGCTTGAAACAAGTCTATTTGCCACTGAAAAGTTGTGACACATTAGTACTGGAGTACCGCAAGTGGTTGGATAAATTCGGGTCATCTTTACCCTATTATCAGGGCTATTCCACCTCTAAAAATATAGGCAGCGATGATAATTCTTCAAACCCAATGCTGTTAGATAGGTTCTCGCAACATACACAACTGTGTCGTTCTTGTACTCACGCACATCAGGTGACAACTCGAGTCAAACAAACCTGTGTAGGAGTGGCGATCGCCCTTGCCGCTTTAGCAATACTTACTGACGCATGGATACAAGTCATGGCAGTTTCGGCTTCTCTTGGGGCAGTTGCTTTGGCAGTTGCTGCTACAGAATTCAAAACCCACTTTGAGCGTCCTTACACTCGCCACTAAATATCAAACCACCAAGGGTCACGCATATTTTTTGTTTTCACCAAAAAAGCTTTTTTTCGCATAAACCGTGTTAACGCCGCAGGTCCCATGCGTGAACCACCTAAACCGGAGAATTTGAAGGAATTTTTCTCTGCCTCGTGCATAATCGAGGTGAGAGCAGCATCGTTGATACTGATAGCACCCGCATCTATCTGGCGTGCCACTTCTAAAGCTTCTGCTTCCGACTCAGCAAACACCGCCGCACTGAGTCCATAAATGGAATCGTTTGCCAAGTTCACTGCTTGTTCAACTGTGGAAAAGGGCATCACTGGCATAATGGGACCAAATGTCTCTTCACTCATCACCTTCATAGAATGGTTGACTTGAGTGAGAACTGTAGGACGACACCACCAACCTCCTCCATAATTCTCAACTTCACCGCCACAGTGAACCACTGCTCCCTGTTCCACTGCATCTAGCAGATGGTCGCTGATAATTGCTGCCTGTCTCTCTGGAATAATCGGACCAATTTCCCCACTTTCCACAGTAGGGTAAGCTAACTGAAGCCGTTGCGCTTTGGCGACCAGTTGTTCAACAAACTCTGCAAAAATAGATTCTGCAACGTAGATCCGCTCAATAGATTGGCACGACTGTCCAGTGTTGACGACAGAACCCCATAAAATTGCTGATGTTGCCAAGTCCAAATCCGCCGATGACAGCACAACGGCTGGGTCTTTGCCTCCTAATTCTAAAAAAGCAGGAATGAAGCGTTTAACTGCGGCTTCTGCCACTTTTCGCCCCGTCGCCACACTCCCAGTAAAGCACACCAGATCCACATATTCAATGAGTGTAGCTCCGGTTTCACCTGCTCCTTCCACAAAAGTTAATACATCACGTAATTGTGGCACTGTATTGACTGATGCCAACAGTGGTGCCATAAAGCGAGGAGCAATCTCACTGGGTTTGACGATAACAGCGCAACCAGCGAGTAATGCCGGAATTGTATCAATTGTCGCAAGCAGCAGAGGAACATTCCACGGGCTAATCACCCCAACTAGAGGGTAAGGAACCGCTGTTTGTTGCAGTTGGATAAAAGAAATTGCCGTATCTTCTACATATTCCTGCAACAGTTCTCTTGCTAATCTACACCAGCGGTCAATGCTAGAGAGGAATGAGTCAATTTCCAATACCGAGATTGATAATCTTCCCGTATCATTGACCAAAGCTTCAGTCAGTTTATCGCGCCCGGATAGTATAGCTTGCTTCCACTGCTGCAAAACTTCGATTCTCCCTTCCAAACCAAGCTGTAGCCAGCTTTTTTGCGCCCTCCGCAAGCGGTTGCATTGCTGTGCTATCAACTTTGGAGGTGGTGGTATAATCACGTAGTCAAATTTTCCAGTCCGGGGGTTACGGACTTCTATTGGTTTGGACATAGCTCAAATCACCCCCATTTGTAAATATAGCGGTTTGCAACTGGGTAAGGTACAAAAAGAAATAATGAACCACAGATGGACACAGATGAATTTGTACTTCATCCAATTGAATTGCGCTGTAAGAACTCTATCGTTATTCTATGTTCTATTGCGATTGCCACCCCATAGTGCTCGAACCAGTTTATCTGTCAATTCTGCCCCAAACAACCGCACACCAATTTGATTGTCTGGGTCGCGTTCGGCAACGGCACGGCGTACAATTAAATCACGCTCTGATAAGGCGGCACGCTCAGATTCTGCCACGGGTTCTGCTTCATCTACCCAGGTTAGCCAGCGGTCCATCATCTCGTGAGCAACAGTCCTTAGCAGAGTGAGTGTGTCATCGCTGGTTGGACACGAATAGCACAAACTCGTATGCGATTGCGCCTGACGCATATATAAATTTTTACTAATATACGGTTCAAAACGCGAATCCTGCTGCAACATCAGATAGGTTTGGTTAACGGGTTCGTAGTAGCGATCTAGGTATTCTAGGTCAATATACAAATCAGTCCGAGGGATGTAATCCATGTAGAAGAACAACTGCGGAACAGTGGCAAATACATAGGCGAGATGAGGAACACGGATCTGCGGTCCCAACCAAATCGTCAGGTGCATATTGCTAAAGCCCAATTTGGGGTTGCGTATCCAAGAATGCACTAGCCAATCAATTTCCGAACCAGAAAAGGTGTTGAGTGAGCCTTGGGCTTCTCCTGTAATAGCAGAGTAGTTCTGTAAGTTCTTTGTAGACGGGTTTGGATGTAGCGCAAAACGAGCGTCTAACTTCTGTCGGAGTTCGTTTGTCATACCCCATAGGTGCTCAAACACAGCTGTGTTGTCTAAATCCGGTTGCTGTTCAATCATTGTTTCTGTCTGCCCCTTTTATATAAACTTAATGTAAACGAAGAACTCCAGGTAGGAGAATGTCACATTCCCCTGATTACACAGAGTTGAAAATTAGTCAAGTCCTGCTCATCGGAGTTACTGGAGGGACAGGTGGAAATGTCGTCAAGGGATTCCTTGAACAGGGAGTGACCAACCTCCGTGTCATAACGAGGAAAATTGACCTTAACCGTCCTTCCTTGGCAAAGATGAACGATGCAGGAGTCGAACTGGTTGAGGCAAACCTAGACGATGAACCTTCACTAGCAGCTGCCTTTGCCGGAGTTTCGGCTGTTTACTGTCACGCCACCGCTGGGGACTCTGCCAAACCTGACCCGCAAGAGGTGGAGAGGGCGAAGCGAGTTGCAGAAGTTGCAAAGAAAGCTGAAATCAGGCACTTTGTGTATAATTCTGCAGGTGGGGTTGATAGGAATTCTGGAGTCAGCCCTATTGAACAGAAGTATAAGGTGGAGCAGGTTCTCAAAAACGCGGGCTTACCCACAACCATGTTACGAGCATGCTTGTTTATGGAAGAGTTTTGGAAGAAATACACCCGACCGTCTATCCTCAAGGGAGTCTTCCCATTCTCGATTCAGCCAAATAAGCCCATACATCTTATTACAACAAAAGACATGGGTCGCGTTGCTGCCTACGTTATAAAACATCCTTCCAAGTACATTGGTCAAGAAATTGAACTGGCTGGCGATGTGCTGACTCCAAAGCAACTTGCACAGGCATTTTCCCAGGCGCAGGGTATTCCAGTTGTCCACAAAGAAACACCAGCTTGGATATTTTTACTCCTCTTCCAAAAAGAACTGTATGCGTTGATTCAGTGGTATCGCACCAAAGGTTATCAAGCTGATGTCCAAGGCTTGAGAGAGGAGTTCCCCGGACTTTTGACCACATTCAGTGAATTTCTTGAAGAAACTAACTGGGCAAATCAGGAACTCACCTACGAAAGTCTCTGAAATATTGTTTGTTATTGAGATAACATATCTTTGCAAAAACTTTTTTATCAATTCTGTGTCTTTTTACTAAAAAAGCGATTTTTCGCTCGTTTTTTAAAGCTTTGTATGTTACGGCTGCTATTAACCTTTTTACAACCTCGTTCCTAACATAGGTTTTCCAACCCTGATAAGACGAGAGCAGTAGGTATTTGTTGTGAGTGGTACAACTCCTTGTTTGCTATTAAAAATTGTTTTTATTAATCTCAATTTAATTAAATCTTAACTTATAACTATAGGTTTGTTGAAATAATACACATAACCAGTGACTATGATAGCTAACAACAGAAAAAAGCGACTATTTTCACTGGTTTTGTGTGACAGTTGTTTGAATAAAAACTCTAGATAAAAATAGAGCATCACGGAGCAAATTTTATGGTGGTCAAAGGAATGAAATTGGGGCTTAACCGCTTTACGTTGATGGTCTCACTTGCGCTGACAACAGCCACATTAGGTACATCAATGCCTTCTGTTTGGTCTCAACAAAGTGCAGGTACAATTACCGTTGATGGTTCCAGCACCGTCTACCCAATTACTGAAGCAGCAGCAGAAGATTTTCAAAAGCAGAAACAAGGCAAGGTTAAAGTTACAGTTGGTATTTCTGGAACTGGTGGCGGCTTCAAAAAGTTTTGCGGCGGACAAACAGACATCTCTGACGCTTCGCGTCCTATCCTTGCTAAAGAGATGGCAGCATGCAAACAAGCTGGTATTCAATACATTGAACTGCCAATCGCTTACGATGCGCTAACAGTCGTGGTCAACCCTCGAAACAATTGGGCGAAGAGCTTGAGTGTAGCCGAACTCAAGAAAATTTGGGAACCAGGAGCACAAGGTAAGATTACAAACTGGAGCCAAGTGCGTCAAGGATTTCCTAACGTACCTTTGAAGCTTTATGGTCCAGGTCCTGATTCTGGAACTTTTGACTACTTCACCGAAGCAGTTAATGGTAAATCCAAGGCAAGCCGCACTGATTACACTCCCAGTGAGAACGACAACGTACTAGTACAAGGGGTCAGTCGCGATCGCGGTGCCCTTGGCTATTTTGGCTATGCCTATTACGCAGCCAACCAACAAAGACTCAGAGCAGTGCCCATTGATGGCGGCAAAGGTGCAGTGTCACCCTCTACACAAACGGTAGAGAACGGAACTTACCAACCTCTGTCCCGACCTATCTTTATCTATGTCAACGCTAAGTCGGCGCAGCGTCCAGAGGTGAAGGAATTCGTCAGTTTTTACCTGAACAACGCTGCTAAATTTGCATCATCAGTTCGGTACGTTCCCCTTCCTGCTCAGGCTTACAAAATTGCAACACAAGCATTCCAAAAGCCCAAGCTTGGTACTGTTTTTGGTGGAGACGAAGCAGTGAACTTACGGATCGAACAACTGCTTCAGCGTGAGGCAAAACAGTAAAGCTGTTATGTGATTAGAAGGAACAAACGATTAGCAGGTTGTTTACTGCTAATCGTTTGTTCTGAATTACCTTATACTTGTATCACTGAGAATTTTAGTTTGTAACATGAGTTTAGAGTTGTTGTAGGTAATAACTCTCACGATATTCTAGGCTAAATAAATTTGTAGTCTTCCATGCAACAGCAATCTGAAGCACTAAAAAAACAGGTTTCATTATCTCCTAAGTTAATACGAGATGTACGGGAACGGGTGATAGAAGTTTTGCTATTTCTAGCTGCGTTTTCCTCAGTGGCAACGACTATTTCTATTGTCGTTCTTTTGATATACGAGTCTGTAGAATTCTTTAGGAATGTTTCCATAGTAAAATTTCTCACAGACACTCAATGGACCCCTTTATTTGCCGATGCTCACTACGGAATTTTGCCGCTCATTTCAGGGACATTGGTAACAACGACCGTTGCTTTGTTGGTGGCAATACCATTGGGTACTATAACAGCAATTTACCTGAGCGAATTTGCAAATGCAACACTGCGTGAGTTTGTCAAACCCTTTTTAGAGTTACTTGCAGGTGTTCCTACTGTAGTGTACGGCTATTTTGCGCTCTTATTTGTTACCCCACTGTTACAAATTGTTTTACCCGATTTGCCAGGGTTTAATATGTTAAGCGCGGGATTGGTCATGGGCATCATGATTGTTCCCCTGGTGAGTTCCATTAGTGAAGACGCAATGCGGGCAGTTCCCCTGTATCTGCGAGAAGGGTCATATGCAATGGGGGCTACACGCTTGCAAACAGCCTTGCGAGTTGTCTTCCCCTCTGCCATTTCTGGGGTATTTGCGGCTTATATCTTAGGGATTTCCCGTGCGGTTGGTGAGACGATGATTGTGGCGATCGCCGCAGGACTGCAACCAAATTTAACGTGGAATCCAATGGATCAAGCAGCGACAATCACCGCATACATAGTGCAGGTTTCTCAGGGAGACTTGCCCTTTGGTAGCCTTGAGTACCAAACGATTTTCGCCGCTGGGCTGACTTTAGTGCTAATTACACTCGTTTTCAATATCTTTGGTTACTTTCTGAGCAAGCGCTATCGGGAAATTTACTAGTATGTCAGGAGAAAATCTACAGGAACTGCGAGCCAATATTTCTCGCCGCAAATTAGTTGATGCCATTTTTGCCATTATTGGCTTGTTAACAATTCTCGTGGCATTGATAACATTTCTGGCGCTCATTATTCGTTTGGTCATGGATGGGGCATCTCGTCTTGACTGGCAGTTCTTTACCTCTTTTCCAGGTCGCAACCCTGAAGAAGCCGGAGTCCTCTCTGCTTGGGTAGGAACAAGCTTAATCATGTTGGTAACACTTGTTGTCGCCATTCCATTAGGCGTTGCTTCAGGTATTTATCTGGAAGAGTACGCCGCAAAGAATTGGGTCTCTGCAATCATTGAGATTAATGTGACGAACCTGGCTGGTGTACCCTCTATCGTCTACGGTCTGTTGGCGCTAGGTTTGTTTGCAAATCTATTTAAATTGGGTGACAGCATTATAACAGCAGGTTTAACCCTAGCACTGTTGGTGTTGCCAGTCGTGATTGTGACAACCCGCGAGTCTCTGCGTGCTATTCCCAACAGTATCCGTGAAGCCGCCTATGCGCTGGGAACAACAAAATGGCAAATGATTTGGGACCATACTTTACCCTATGCGATGGGTGGTATATTAACGGGTGTGATTATGGGCTTGGCACGAGCAATTGGCGAAACTGCTCCTCTAATTACTATTGGTGCTCTGACTTTCATTGCCTTTTTGCCTGATCCCCCTATCAACAGCCAGTTTCCCTTTATTTCCTTTGAATGGTTAAAGGCACCGTTCACTGTGATGCCCATCCAAATGTTCAATTGGGTGTCTCGTCCTGAACCAGAATTTCAGGCTAATGCAGCAGCCGCAGGGGTCGTACTTATAGGTATGACCCTAATTATGAATGGAATTGCAATTTATCTGCGCTATCGTTTTCGTAAAGGTATCAAATGGTAGAAGCTCAGGGGAACAATATATCAACAATTCAATCCAAAGCAACGGTTAATCACCTGAATTTCTTCTATGGCTCTGTTAAGGTCCTGCAGGATGTCAACATGGTAGTAGCCAAGAACGTGGTGACAGCGTTGATTGGTCCATCTGGGTGCGGCAAAACTACCTTGTTACGGTGTTTCAATCGCCTGCATGACCTTTACCCAGGCAATCGTTATGAAGGAGAAATCTTGCTGGATTCCGATTCGACTAACATTCTCAGTCGGAAGGTAGATCCAATTGAGTTGCGAATGCGGATTGGCATGGTCTTTCAAAGACCCAATCCCTTTCCTAAATCAATTTACGAAAATGTAGCGTATGGTTTGCGGGTCAGGGGTGAAAATAGGCGCAGCCGTGTTGATGAAAAGGTAGAGGAGGCTCTACGTGATGCTGCTTTATGGAATGAAGTCAAAGACCGTTTAAAGGACTTGGCTTTTAATCTTTCAGGGGGTCAACAGCAGCGCTTGTGTATTGCTCGTGCTTTAGCAACAAGTCCCGAATTAATTCTTTTCGATGAGCCAACCTCTGCCCTAGACCCTAATGCGACTACCAGCATTGAAGAATTGATTGGTCAGTTGAAGCAACGGGTGACGATTCTCATCGTCACCCACAGTATGCAGCAAGCAGCCCGAATTTCTGACTACACAGCTTTTATGTACTTGGGTGAATTAGTGGAGTTTGGTCTGACAGAGGATATCTTCAACACTCCAAAGCAGCAGCGGACTGCAGACTATGTGTATGGACATATTGGATAGTTTAAAGTCATACACTAAGCCTCTTCAAGTAATGAAAATGAAACCACAGATGCACAACGGACACTTGCCTCAAGTCGGGGAACCCTTATGCCTTCGGCACACCTATGGCTGACGCCACGGCTTTGCCGAACGGTGAACGGCAGTTCCTCCTGGGGGAAACCCCCAAGACCGGACTGCCTCACCACAGCAGTGTCCTCCAGATGCACACTGATTAATCATCTGTGTGCATCTGTGGTTCCTTAATTCTTTGATGTATTGCACCCAATTAAAAACCGCTATAATGATTCAATCAGCTTCACAACTCGTTCCTTAACTTCATCTCGAACACGGCGGAAGGTTTCTATACCTTGCCCTTCTGGGTCTTCGAGTTGCCAATCTTCAAACACATCTCTTATCACCCATTCTTCGGGTAAGTTTACTCCACAACCACAAAGAGAAATCACCGCATCGTAATCTTGGGCTTGGAAATCGCTTAAAGGCTTGGAAGTCTGATTGCTGATATCAATGCCAATTTCCGACATAACCTGGATAGTAGCAGGGTCTATCTCACTAGCTGCCAATCCCGAACTGCTGACAGCAATTTTGCCCTCTCCCAAAGTGCGACCAAATCCCTCTGCCATTTGAGAACGACGGGAATTTTTCTTGCAAACGAACATGACACGTTTCATTTAGTTTCCTCACTATTATGTAGATGGGTTATGATGTTTTACTCTGTGACTACGAAAGGTAACAGCAATAGCTACGTGGCTTTACCTGAGGTCATTTCAAGAGCCTTATTCGCCAACATAATTGCCTCTTTTGCGGCTTTTTCTTTACGTTCGCTATGGCGATCGCTTAAGTAATCAACCTTGTCACGCAACAACAAGGTGAACTTATAAAGTTCTTCCATGACATCAATGACGCGAAGCGCAAAGCGCCGCCTTCGGCGAACGCGGTAAGACGAATCCTTCATCGTTCCGTCTTCGTTAAATTCTTGGTAAGCTTTAGCGACAGAAGACTGATTCGGAATCGTAAACATTCGCATCCAACGCCCTAAAATCCGCATGGTGTTAACAGCGTTGAAAGACTGAGAACCACCACTGACTTGCATCACTGCTAAGGTTCTGCCTTGAGTCGGTCTGACTGCTCCTATACTTAGAGGTATCCAGTCAATTTGGTTCTTCATAATCCCAGTAATATTACCGTGCATTTCAGGGCTTGACCACACTTGACCCTCAGACCACAGGCTCAATTCCCGTAATTCCTGCACCTTGGGATGTGTATCCGGTACACTGTTGTGAATCGGTAAATCACGAGGGTTGAAAAACCGAACCTCTGCACCAAATTCCTCGATAATTCGCGCGGCTTCTTCTGCTAGCAGGCGGCTATAGGAACGTTCTCGCAAAGAGCCATACAAAAACAATATTCTGGGCGGATGATCAAATTTCGTCATCAAGAGGTCAACCTTTGCATATAAAAACAGATAAAATCAAAGTCGAAAAATGAGTTGACTATACAGGCTTTGGCTCCGCAGCGTTAAAAAACCGCTTTCTTAACCAGAAAGCGACATTCACCAAACCAATTAACACAGGAACTTCCACTAATGGACCAATCACAGCAGCAAAGGCTGCACCTGAGTTAATCCCAAATACAGCTACGGCGACAGCGATCGCTAACTCAAAATTATTCCCAGCAGCTGTAAACGCCACACTTGCTGCTTTCGCATAGTCAGCTTTGATTTTCCAAGCCATGTAGAAGCTGATAAAAAACATTAGTACGAAGTAAATGAGCAGTGGAATTGCTATTCGGACAACATCGAATGGAATCTGAACAATGAGATTGCCCTTCAAGCTAAACATGACCACAATGGTAAATAGTAAAGCGAGCAGCGTGATTGGGCTAATTTTGGGAACAAACTCACTGTGATACCATCTTTTGCCCTTTGCTCTTACTAAAAGAACACGAGTCAGAAATCCTGCCAAAAAGGGAATTCCTAAGTAGATGAAGACACTTTGAGCAATTTCTCCAATCCCAATGTTGATTGCACTTCCCGTTAAGCCAAATACAGGTGGCAAAACAGTCATGAAAAACCAAGCGTAAAGACTGTAAAACAGAACTTGAAATATACTGTTAAACGCCACAAGTCCCGCTGTGTACTCAGTATCTCCTCTAGCTAAGTCACTCCATACAACTACCATTGCAATACAGCGGGCTAATCCAATCAGAATTAATCCCGCCATGTATTGTGGGTAATTATGTAAGAAAATAATCGCTAGAGCAAACATCAGAATTGGTCCGATGAGCCAATTTTGAAGGAGCGACAGACCGAGAATTTTTCCATTGCGAAACACATCGCCTAACTCTTCATATCGCACCTTAGCAAGAGGCGGATACATCATCAAAATTAAGCCAATGGCAATCGGTATATTAGTTGTTCCTACCTGAAATTTGTTAATAAAGGTATCTACTCCAGGAAGAAAGTATCCCAGGCAAACCCCAATAATCATTGCTAAAAAAATCCACAGGGTTAGGAAGCGGTCAAGAAACGAAAGTTGCTTGAGAAGATTTTTTCTTTTCATCACTTATTCTGCACAATTTCTCTAAATAGCCACAATTTTTAAATCAAAACGACGACAACTGCACCAAACAATAAGGTTAAGATTTTTTTAGGTGCCACTCTTAATGTAGAGACGTGCCATGGCACGTCTCTACACGCATGAAATTGTTACAAATACCCCTTAACTGAACCGTATTGTTTTATCAAAATCAAAGCTTCCCATAGTCATAACATCATCCTTACTGGCTGACATTAAAGTAAAGATGTCTATGACTTGGGCTAACGTTTAATACTTAATTTGGATTCACGACTTTATCAACCTAAAACTGCTTTTGTTTCCGTAACAACTCCGCAAGAGTTAGGTCTAGCTGCGCTTCTCCACCAAACACTGTTCCCACCTTACCAGTGTTTAAATGAACTTGGTCTATACGGTAAGCTTCGGCTGGTAAAGGCACATAGCCCACAGAGGTTGCTACCTTCGGTGCCTTGTCAACATAAAAATTTACAAATTTGTATACTGCTTCTTTGTTCTTCGCACCCCAAGGATTAACATAGATAAACAAAGGTCGAGAAAGTGGCTGATAGTTAGCTTTTTCTACAGTTTCACGCGATGGCAACACTGGTCCTTTGCCACTGTTAACTGCTAGTGCTTTTAACTTGCCTTGGTGTTCTTCGTAATAAGCATAGCCGAAGTAACCCAAAGCATTCGGGTCTTTGCTGACTCCATTTGCTAAGACTTCATCATCCTCACTGGCTGTATAATCTGTACGACTGGCTCGAGTTTTTCCTACTGTTGCTTCGGTAAAATAGTCAAAAGTACCAGACTTGTTGCCTGCACCAAACAATTTCAAGGGACGATTGGGCCAAGATGCACGTACTTGCTTCCAAGTTGTAATTTTCTCTTGAGCTGCTGGTTCCCACATTTTTTTCAATTCGGCAATCGTAATATCTTTCGCCCAATTGTTCTGTGGATGAACAACAATCGTGAGAGCATCAAAGGCAATGGGAAGCTCTATGAACCTCACTCCATTCTTCCTACAAGCTTCCATCTCTGCCTTGAAAATTGGTCGGGAAGCATTAGAGATATCTGTTTGTCCAGCACAAAATTTTTCAAAACCGCCGCTTGTACCAGAAATATTAACTGCAACTTTTGCCTTGTTATTTTGCTCTAAGTTAAACGCTTTGGCGATCGCCTGAGTTATCGGATAGACGGTACTTGAACCATCAATCCTAATATCCCCTGTCGCCGCAATCGTTTGTGTACTACTAACTTGAGTGACTTTTTGTGATTCCTGAGTTTGTGATGAGTTGGTTGTCGTAGTGCAATTGGTCGTTAAAGCCAACGTTCCAAGTGCGAGTGCCAACTTGACAAGCCTTGCGTTCATTGACCTCACTTCCCTGACATATTAAAAGTCTCTCTCTATCATTTCAAAAAAAATTGATTTGTCAAGGTATATAGGAGGGCATTTTACACAAATTAATCAAAAAAAATTGATGTATCAGGATGGGTCTTTACAGAAACGAGCAGGCAAAATTTGACCCAAGCGGCGGAACTCTGACAGGTACTGCTCTAAGACAGCAAATTGAGGGATGTTGAGGCTATAGTAAATCCAGCGTCCTTCCTGACGCGAACGAACCAAACTAGCTTCCTTGAGAGTTTTCAGGTGAAAAGACAGCTTAGACTGGCTGACTCCTAAAGCATCGCACAAGTCACACACACAAAGCTCTTTATTTCGCAGTAGCTCGATAACACTAATCCTTAGTGGGTCGGAAAGAGCGTGAAAACCGATAACAATTGGAGCAGGAGTGGCTGTGGAGGAGGTCTGCATTAATATAAATTTAGATAAAGGTGTTCAATCTCTATTGTGAAATAGAAAATTGAAGTTGCAAGTATCAGTGGGGTAGGGTGTAAGGGTGCAAGGCTTTGTGCCCTTACGTAAAGATAAACATAAATAATGTGGCGTTGCTGAATCAAAATATGAATCATGCGATTGCGCGGAGCGCAGTGCCCTAAAGGGCAATCGCTTCAAGGTTGCGGGCGCGTAGCGCTCGCACTGGCACGGAACCATATTTTAGATAATGTATTACCAATCGAATAGATAGTTTAAGCATTTCTTCTGACTTAGAGTAACAAAAAGTTTTACGGTGAAGCCGAGCGAGGTAATGTCGAAAACGGCTATTTTCACCTTCGACCCGTGTCATATATGTTTTACTTACAAGGTGATCACCTGAATCAATAAAACATGGATAAACTGGATAACCGTCTGTAACATAAAAATAAGAATGCCAACACTTTATTCGTTGCCATAAACGTTTAAATGTTTCTGCGCTTCTGTCGCCCAAAACCCAAGCTATAACTCCTGGAACCTTATGGTCCACCGCTGTCCATAACCAAATTTTGTTTTTTTTGAGCCGATAAAAGTTTCAAGCTCATCAATTTCAGTCACTTCTGGTATTTCCTGAGATTCCGGTGCGTCCACTAAGGTGTTGCCAACCTCTTTGACCCAATTTATAACAGTTGTATGATGTACTTTTTTAACCCTTTCAATCGCACGGAAACCGGAGCCGTTTACATACATTTCTAGACACTCACGTTTAAAATCTTCGGAGTATCCTTTGGGTTCGTAACTATCGATAAACTGACGACCACATGAAACACATATGTAGTTTTGTTTACCACGTTGCCAACCATTCTTACGAATGTGAGTTGATTCACATCTTGGACATTGCATAGTGATCGCTCTAATTCATATTTCTATTCTGCAACGCCAATAATGTTCCTATTGGGCTTCCCGTCTAATCATCTAAAATTATTAACAGGGACGTGTGGGTCTAACAATCTCAATGGTAAGCGATGATTCATGGACAAATCGTATTGCTGGTGTCTGGAACAAGACAACAGCACGCTTGATGCAACTCCTAAGCGTAGAGCAAGTAACACAAACGGTTGTTAAATCGTTTAGCGTTAGTGAAGATCAGATTGCAGAGATTTTGGAGACAGTTCGAGCAGAACTGCCAACCACTGAAGCTCTTCTGATTGGGAAGCCGCAAGCCGGGAAAAGTTCCATTGTGCGGGGACTGACGGGAGTGTCTGCGGAGATTGTTGGTCAGGGATTTCGTCCCCACACACAACACACCGAGCGCTACGCCTACCCTTCGAGTGACCTACCATTGCTGATTTTTACAGATACAGTCGGACTGGGAGATGTAAACCAGAACCAACAGGCAATCATTCAGGAACTGGTTGGAGATTTACAACAGGAGAGTCGCCGCGCCAAAATTCTGATTCTAACCGTCAAAATCAATGATTTTGCAACTGATACCCTGCGACAAATTGCTCAACAATTGCGTCAGCAGTATCCAGACATTCCCTGTCTGCTGGCGGTGACTTGCTTGCATGAGCTTTATCCTCCTGGTACAACCGATCATCCTACGTACCCACCAAACTATGAGGAGGTTAACCGAGCCTTTGCGGCAATGCAACAAGCCTTTACGGGACTATATAATCACTCTGTCCTGATTGACTTCACTCTAGAAGAGGACGGTTACACACCAGTATTTTATGGTTTAGAGGCGCTAAGAGATACACTCGCAGACCTACTCCCAGAAGCAGAAGCCCGGGCGATTTATCAGTTATTAGATGAGGACACTGGCAAACAAATTGGTAATCTCTACCGAGATGTTGGACGCCGTTACATTTTGGTATTTGCCATTATATCAGCCACGCTCGCAGCTGTACCACTGCCCTTTGCCACCATGCCAGCACTAACAGCTGTGCAAGTATCAATGGTGGGGTTGCTGGGGAAATTGTATGGACAAACGCTGACCCCATCGCAAGCGGGGGGTGTTGTCAGTGCGATCGCCAGTGGCTTTTTGGCACGGGCAGTTGGACGTGAGTTACTCAAATTCCTGCCAGGTTTCGGCAGTGTGATAGCTGCTTCCTGGGCAGCCGCCTACACCTGGTCACTGGGTGAAGGAGCCTGTGTTTACTTCGGTGACTTAATGGGGGGCAAAAAACCAGATCCACAAAAAATTCAGTCGGTTATGCAAGAAGCGTTTCAGTCAGCAAAGGAGCGGTTTAAGGGTATCAAGCGTTGAGCTTTTGCAGCAGCAGCCCCGCGCTCTACCTTTATGGTGAGCGTCGGGAAGAATGCGAGCGAGGTGAGGAGGGTGGGTCAATCCATGCCGAACGTAAGTCGCGCGAGTGCGACCCACACCGACGAGACGAGCAATTCACTCAGGCAATGAACGGATAAATTCCCGCAGAACATCCGTGATGGATCTTCCAGTTTTTTGGCAATAGTAATCCAGTCGAGCTTTTTCAGTTTTAGGGAGTCGAATCTGGATTGTTTCTTTGCTAGACATGATTGCAGCGTATGGAAATATGCACTACAATAGTATTATGACACGCTTGTAAAGACGATGCGAACCGCCTATCAGTACCGATTAAGATTGACTCGACAACAGCAAGCCACTATTGATTGTTGGCTTGAACTATGCCGTCGTCAATACAACTATCGACTGGCAGAGCGTTTCTCGTGGTACGAGCAGAATCGTTGCGATATTAATGCTTGTCCATTAATCTGCCATCTCCCAGAGTTAAAAAACCGTCCGGACTTTTATTCTCAGAAACGGGATTTGGTCAATTCCAAGAAACTGTTTCCCGAATATAAAGAATTACCTTGCCACACTTTGCAAGATGTAATAGCACGAGTAGAGAAAACCTTTGAGCGATGGTTAAGTGGCGATAGCAATGGTAAGCGAAGTGGTAAACCCAGATTTAAGGGGCAAGGGCGATTTCGCTCGATTGCTTTCCCAGACCCTATAAAACCAGAACACATTGACGGGCGATTCATCCAACTTTCCAAAATTGGCAAGTTAAAAACGAAAAGACTTTCACTACAAAACAGCCAAAAAGCTTTTATCTCAAGGGAAGCACGTTGCACATGAAAAACTAAATATCAAAGGCATTGCCAGAAGTCAAATGGCAAAGTCTACACACGATGCTGGATGGGGTCAATTCCTGCAAATTCTTTCAATCAAGGCTGAAAGAGCCGGATTGCTTGCAATTGCTGTAAATCCAAACGGCACTTCTCAAAATTGCTCTGGATGCGGTACAAAAGTTCCAAAAGAACTGAAGGACAGGATTCACGCTTGTCCTGAATGCGGGCTAACCCTAGACCGTGACCATAACGCAGCAATCAATATAAAATATCTGGCGGTAGGGCATTCCGTCGGTAAAGCTCAGGTAACGTCCGATGCTTTCTTCAGGAGTCACTGAGAAGCCCGCTCTGTATGCGTAAGCATCAGAGTCGGGAGTATGTCACAAAACGTCTTTCCTGCTTTATACTCGGCTTCGAGGCGACGGCATTCCTCATCATAGGCAGCAAATTCAGCTCTTGTATGGTAGTTCTGTATCCGCTTTCAAATTTCATCGACTGTAATTTTGCTGTCAGCGACTTATCTCCCAGCTATTACTATCAAGGGCGTTGTCCTCAAAGTGGTGAGATACTCCAACTGCCCCGCACCTCTTTGGTAGAGGCGATCGCCTATGGTTTGATGCAACACCTCGCCAAAAATAACCGTTATTCTTCTGAGGGTAAGATGTATGGAGTATTGCTGGTTGAACTGCCTACTGGCGAACAACGAGTCATCAAAGCTTTCTCCGGTCTTCTGAATGGTTATAACGTAGTTGAGAGCTGGGTGCCGCCAATTCCGGGACGAGACCAAGTAGCATTAGAGGAAGCCCGCACATTGGCTGAATTGGAAACTATCAAGCAGGAACTCATTACCCTAAAGCAACTTCCAGAACGCCAGCACTACGAAACGCTCTTTTGTGAGTTTGAGCAGCACCTGCAAAAAATGAGCGATCGCCATCGAGATTGCAAACAGCAACGACATGAAAAACGTCAAATATTCTGCGAAACGCTAGTAGGAGAAGCGCTGACTGTTGCCCTTGAACAACTCGATGAAGAAAGTCGTCAGCATGGAATTGAGCGACGGCAACTCAAACGCCAGCGGGATGAAGCGTTGCAGCCTCTCAAGCAGCTGATTGCTTTCTCGGATGCGCGGATTGGCGAACTGAAACAACGGCGTAAAGAACTATCCCGCCAACTCCAAACTCAGATGCACGCTGCCTACAGCCTCACTAATTTTTCTGGGCAATCCCGAGCGTTGCAGCAATTAATGTCAGGAGGCTCCATCCCCACAGGAACAGGAGACTGTTGTGCCCCAAAGCTGCTGCACTATGCGGCAACACATGACCTAAAACCACTGGCAATGGCGGAGTTTTGGTGGGGACCGTCCTCTATCAATCAGGACAAAGTTCAGGGAGAATTTTATGGAGCCTGTGCAGAGCGCTGTCAGCCATTGATGGGGTTTCTGCTCTCAGGATTGCCGCAGTGGAAACCTAACCCCCCTGTCCCCTTCCCTTCTAGGGAAGGGGGCGTAAATTATCCCCTCTCCTTGCAGGAGCGGGGTAGGGGAGAAGCCGCTTTCGGACGCCAACAGCAGCAAACGCTATCGATTCTTTATCAAGACGAATGGCTCATTGCTGTGAACAAACCCCCATGGCTACTTTCCGTACCTGGTCGTTATCGCTACGCCTTTGATAGTGTCCTCAGTCGCTTGCGTCATCTGTTACCTGATGGCATGGCGCTTGCTGTGCATCGCCTAGATCAGGAAACATCTGGTATCCTCTTGCTGGCTCGCGATCAACAAACCCATCGTCAACTGAGTCAGCAGTTTCAGCAGCGCCAAGTTCACAAGGTTTATGAAGCCATACTTTCCGGTTTTGTGACAACTGATCGAGGTGTGATTGAACTGCCACTATGGGGAGATCCTCAGAATCGCCCGTATCAGAAAGTTGATTGGCAACGCGGTAAACCCAGCTTGACTCACTTTCAGGTGATGGCGAGGGAAGGAGACTGCACTCGTGTAGAGTTGATGCCGCTCACAGGACGTACCCATCAGCTGAGGGTTCATGCTGCCGATGCAAGAGGACTTGGGATACCGATTTTAGGCGATCGCCTGTATGGATGTCGTGCTGGAGCAAGTCGGCTACATCTGCACGCGAGGGAACTTTGCTTTGAGCATCCGCAATCCGGACAAACCCTCCATCTACGAGCAAAGACGCCGTTTTGACGATATGGCAACAAAATCGCCCCTTGAACACTTGAACTACTATTCTCAACACCGAGACGCCTTTGCAATCAGTTACCTCAACGACCTGCGAGGAGAGATTCTGGCGTGCCCCTATCTTGCAACCAACAACCTTAACCGCGACTTTATTGACACCAAAGGGTTTTCTGTGGTATTTCAACGTTCAGAACTTGGGGAAGTGGAACGGCGGTTTCCCTTCTTCAAGCCCTATCTGGACCGGGCGCTACAGCCCACCTGCAACGCTTTCTATCTCAACCCCCTGCTGCTCCAAGAAGGCTCGCGTGTCGATCCACATATTGATCGCTCCCTGCGGTCTTACTGCAAAACAGTTGAGCCTCCCGTAGTGGTCAGTGTTCTTTATGTGCAAGTGCCGCCCAATCTGCAAGGCGGAGAACTGGTGCTGCGCTCCCACAAACAGCAAGTCGGGCAGATTAAGCCACAAGCTAACACGCTAGTGTATTTTCAGGGCGATCTGACTCATTCCGTCAATGCTGTTAAAACCACCGGCACTCGTCTGAGCTTAGTCTGTGAACAATACACCCTGAGTGAAACTGAATTGCAAGACATTCCAGCGTTCACCGTGGAGTCTAGGGCAGTGAAGGCAAAACGGAGGTAGCAATTCTCCAAAGAATAGGCTACGTCAACGCCAATCTTGTAGGGTGGGTGAGCTATGAATGCAATGGACAAATCTACTCGTTTCAATCCCGTTGCCGGGTTTCATTAATTTGAAAGAATAGTCAATTTCTAGAGTGCTAGGGTCAATATTTAGTTTCAATCCCGTTGCCGGGTTTCATTAATTTGAAAGTTCCCAAATCCCAGCGTTAATCAAAATGAAGAAATCATTCTCACAATTTGTGGACTTGTAAGGTTAAGAATTGGAGCGTTAGTCTTATAAGTTTAAACTTATCTGTTTAACGGGGTTAAAATTAGGTACCTATAAACCTATATTTTCCCCTGTTTTTAACAAAAAGCGTCTCAAAATACTATTCTAACGTTAAACTGGCGTTCTTTTACAATTCTGCGTTCGCCTGCTTAAAGTTAGTTTCAGACTAGGTTTGCTTGTTTTCGGAGATGTCTATTCTGTAAAGCAAACCACTGCTTGCGTGCACATTCCAGGTTTTGCGGGTAGACACGCTGGAAATCTTCAGTCATGCGATCGCGAAGCGGGCGCTCTGCGCCATCGCGCACTTGTTGACTTACCTTGGCGTTTTCCCGACTCATGCGTGTTAGCATTCCCTGTGCTTGCAATGCACCCCAACGCTGACGATATTCATCGAATTCTTTGGGTGGGTCAAAAGCATAGGCGATCGCATCAGTTAATTCACTTCGTTCTACACTTTGACCAAGGCTGAGTTTTTCTTGCAGTCGCGCCATTACCCAAGGCATATGACCAGGAACCAAAATAAAAGCTTTGTATGCAGAAAACTCACGATGTCGTCCCAAGCGACCCAAACGTTGCACTATAGTTGCTGAATCGCTACTCTCAAAAATCAATAGGTGAATGTTAAAATCAACGCCAACATCCACCGCAGATGTCCCAACAACCAAAACTGGTTGGTCGGCATCTTTTAGTTGAGTTTGGGTTTGTAACCTTTCCTGGCGGTCAATACGTCCGCTAATTTCTCTGACAATGACTCCTGGCAGTAATTCCTGAAGTTTTTTAGTTATGAAACCCGCTTTAGCAACAGAATTGACAATAATTAACCCTCTGCCTTTTGCTTCTGCATCCAAAATTTCTTGAATGCGAGGAGCCATTTCAGTAAGCCATGAGGGTGTATCTGTATCTTTTAATTCCACAAACTCTAGTTCAACAGGTTGTAGAATTTGCCGATAACCACGAGTACTTTTACTAGCATAAACTCCTTCCACAGATTCAACTTTGAACCCTGTTTGGCGCAGTTGTTCGATGAAATCTAATTTGGGTGTTGCTGAAGTAAACAAGAACCGCCTTGGACGTGACTGATTTTCCTGGCTACGGCGGATGAGTGTCATGCTGTTCAAAACCGCTGCTTCTTGATGCGGTCCAAAAATATGAAACTCATCAAACACCCATAAATCAGGAAATTCTGCCAATGCTAAAGGTAGCAAGTCGCTACCATAAGCCGAATCTCGATACTGGAAGTGTGTGATGTAATGAAAAATATCGGGATTGGTCAGCAGAAACGGCTTATGTTCAATAGCTAGTAATAATTCATGAAACTTATTACTTTTTTCTGCTTGCTTGACTCGCCGACTTAACTCTGCACCAAACAGGAGGTCAACTCGTTGAGAAGCATCCAAACCAAACAAATCATGATAGTGTTTTTGCTGTCCTGTCTGGTCTTCCACCAGTTCGATGGTAGGATATTGACCCATAATGCGAAAACTTGGATTAAGCAGTCCTGGTAAAAAAGCACCTAGAGATTTCCCATCTCCAGTCGCAGACTTGTTAAAAATAATGTCAGCTTCTCCTTGCACGACCGCAGCACAGGTTTTTGCTTGGTGAGAGGAGAGGGGACAGGTGCAACCTTCCGGGGGGTTGAGGCTGGGAGCCTGTTGGTATACTTGGCATTCTTTTTTACAGCCAAGCGGACAGTTCCCAACTCCCGAATTAAGTTGGGAGTAGAGAGGGTGTAAAAAAACGTTCACGGCAGTCTGAGTATCTCGATTGCACCCAGCATAATACCCATTTTGGAAAAGTTGTAGTCAAAAAATGACTATAATCTTTTATCAAGCGATCGCCTCTGGCGGGGCGCAGCCCATCGCTCACCTACAACTTATGTCCAGTGATGCCAGCTACAATCAGATTGCCTTTGCCCTGGAAATCCTCAAACAGCTAGCACAGAAGCCACGGAATCGAGATGAATTGGCTGATTTACTATCTCTTTTTGTAGACGCACAGGGCAAGTCAGCAGACGAAATGGACATTACAGCAATTTTCGGGTAAATAGACCACATTGTAGAGACGCGCCATGGCGCGTCTCTACAGAGATTGAAATGAGTGCAGATGTGGTTCATTGATTTGAAAACCGCTGTAAGCAAAAACTGACTCGCACAATTCGTAAGCTGAGAGACTGCGGTATTGAAATTAAAAGTGCGCCTCACCATCCTTACGAACTGGTGGAGTCGAATTTCCCCGTAATTCTCTCCACCGAACAGCGACAGGCGTTAGCATTAGCAGCTTATTTCTTTGCAGGGATGGGCTTTTCTGCACAAGCAAGCCAGATTTTGCGGATTGGTAATCTGAAAGAATCTGATATTCCCGCATTTGTCAAAGTTAATTTTAGCCCTCCCGTAGATTACAGCGAGGACAAGCTTGATATTATTGTTCGTTGCCTTCAGGAAAGGTTTCAGCAACAATGCCGTTACACTATTAGTTATCAAAGCACTAAAGGGGGGCAACGTATTTGGGATATTGACCGCTCTCAATTGCGTTTTCATAACGGTGTTCTTTACCTGTTCGCGTTTGTTCCCGATTGGAAGTCGTGGCGGTTTGACTATTGGCACAACATTGACCAAAATCATCTCTTTCGCGTTGACCGAATTCTCAGCGTTGGTCCAGCAACCGATGTTCGTTGGGTGTCCTGCGATTTTCCAACATTGAAAGTACATTCTCAAATGAGTGGACAACTAGCTAACTATCAACCTCGACGCAAGGATGAGGTTGTCGTTTATCGCGACCCTGAAGGAAAATTTGTTGAGATTGAAACAACAGTAGATTATTGGTTCTGGTTTCGACAGCGAATGTTGCAATATGGAGCAAATGTTCAGGTTTTAAGTCCAGAATTTTTAGCAAAAGAAATTAAAAACGAACATCAAAAGGCATATGAAAAATATTGCTCATAGTCCAGTTCATTTATATTCGCCGTTTGTACTACACCTTCTCCAACGCTTTCGGTACAATGCCAAACTGATTTAAACCTTTATCAATTTCCCTAAGTAATTTAAAATCCTCCTCCGGCAAAGGATAACTGCTACTGTTGAACAAGCCCGCACTCACAGCAGGCTGCTTTTCCAAAAAGGAGAATGCTTGTCGAAACTGATGCGGTTCTGCTTTGATTGGTGCGTCAAAATGACAGGGTATAATCCATTGAAAGTCCCAACTTGCTACTTTGTCAGCCCAGTCGATGGTTTCCCTGGGCGCTCGGTTGAGAATGAGAGTTTGTAAGATTGGTGCTACAAACAAACGACCATCCCCTCGCAGTGCATCAAATGACCGCTTCCAATCTGATCTCCATTGGAAAGGGAATAAGCCGAAATAAGCTTTCTTTGAGCGTTCAGTTGCTTTCAGGGCGTTGCGAAACACCTCACTCCATCTGGGTATTTCCAGCACGCTTGGTTGGAAGTACAAAGCAAACAGGGAGATACGCTGCCATCCCTTACGGCGATTTGCTTGATTGTCTTCAACGATATCAGACGTTTTGTCCTTGGCATGGAACAGCAAGGGGTATGGATCTAATTGGACGATCGCAGGCGGTTCTTCTGGTACGCAAACCACTGAATCTGTTACAAGCAAGGTGTGCGATCGCTTGTCAAAGAATGCAACTTCTGCAAATCGACCCGGTCCCAGTTCTATAGGACCGAGTGTCGCATAGTCAAACTGGTCGGCAAAGGGAGTTTTGCTGCTGTCTTCTGGGAGTACTTGAGTGCGTTTTTGAGGGAAGCCAAGCCAGCTCAGTGGGAGATTGAACGGGAAGCTCCACTGACTGGGAGCCACAAACACCTGTGCGTTCGGAAAGCATCTGGCAAACGGACCAACGAAGACCTTATGCTCTAAGCCGGAGATAGTTGGTAAGATAATGTACTTGACATTGCCGTGTTCTACCACCAACTCATTGACAAGTCGGATACACTCTCTTGTCGGCGCAACGGGAGCATAGACGAGCAAACCCCCTTCATCTAGCTTAACAACCGTCATGCGAACAGGCACAACAACGTAAAAGATGCCCTGAATTTGGTCAAAAGTCCATACTGTATCTTTTACCACTTCTTTACGGATTGTCCGTCGCTTGCCATATGGGTAAAGTGGCAAAGATAACCAGAAAGACCATGAAAAGTCTCCCGGATGAATTTGTCCTGCGCTTACTGCGCGTTCATCATGAGCCACGCCACGACCCCCTTCCGAATTCCCAATGCTCAAACTATTTTTATTTAATCCCCAGAAATTGGAGTTTAACAAATTCTTGAGCCAGATCACTAGTACTTCACTACATCAACTTTAAGGGGTTTGTAGTGAGCGCTTTAGCGCTAAAGCGCCAACTACAAACTACGCTTACCCGCCATTTTTGGGTTGGCAGACTACTAGCTTACGAAATTTATTTAGTCTGAAATATATTTTGCACCATTTTTTTGTCTGCACTCGCAGCCGCTTTATCCAACTGTGCAATCTCATTGGAGTCAAGTTGCCAACCCAAAGAACCAATATTCTCCCTTGCCTGTTCCACAGTCTTTGCTCCAGGGATGGGAATAGTTCCTTTACAGATGCACCAGTTGATTGCTACCTGTGACATAGTTTTATTTCTTGATTGGGCTACCTCTTGCAAGCATGACAAAAGCGATCGCACTCCTGGCAATAGCTGCCTAAATAGCAAACCTCGGATACCTTTTGGAAAAGGACCTTTCTCGGAGTATTTTCCTGTTAACAGCCCCAATGCAAGAGGGCTGTAGGCAATCAGTTTTATCCCAAGCTCATCACAAACGTCTTTAATTCCTAGTTGGGTGACAGGATATGTGGATAGCAGTGAGTACTGAACTTGCAGAGTAGCAATTGGAACTCCTCTTTCAACAAATTTTTGATGCACTTTTTTGAGCCGTTTCGATCCATAGTTGGATAAGCCCACTCCTTTAACCAGTCCTTGCTCATAAAGATCCGCAAGACCATCCAAAAGCCGCCCCTCCTGCCAAGGAGCATAGTTCGCTGTAGACCAATGCATCTGCACCAAATCCACGTTTCTTCCCAATCGCTTGGCGGACGACTTGCAAGCAGACACCATTGAGGAACGTGTCAATCTCCACGGATAAGCAGCAAGCTTGGTTGCAATGCAAATATCTTCTTTGCCAGAACCGAGATATTCCTTAGAGAATCGTCCCAAAAGTAACTCGCTTCGCCCAAGAAATCTCCCAGTTCCGTAAGAATCACCCGTATCAAATAAGGTGACACCATTGCTCACACAAAGATTAAAAACGGCTTGCAACTGGTCATCCATGCTTTCATCATATCCCCAAAGCAAGCGATTACCCCATGCCCAAGTTCCGCAGCCCATATTTGGGAGGGAGACTTCTTGACAATTTTGCATTTTTACTGTAAATTCTCCCCGAACTAACTATCCGGTGTCGCAATTTGTTAGGTTAGCCCTACACAGCAAAATTGTACACTGGCGTTTCAATAAAACGGATAGGCTCTTCTTGGTTCAGAATAATCTGCTGCAACTGTTCTATCAGCGATACCTCACCCATCAATGACTTTGTAGCAATAACTACTCATGGTACAAACTAATTTAATCACTGGTAGTCTAACTAATTATTAAACTGCCCACAGCGATCTAACCGCTTATTTCTCATTTTATCCCACAGCAAGCGGTCTTTTAGCACTCAAAAAAGGAGCGCTCTACCACTCATTACAAGATTTAGATCAACAATAGCAGTATAAGAAGTCTCATCAAGGCAGGCATAGAGCAATGGTGCGATTAAAACTCTGGCAATGGCTCGTCTTAGCAACACCGATCGCCTCCATCATTACTTTCTTACTAATATCAGCAGGGTTGCAAATTCATGACTGGGGTATTAGCTGGATCTGGGGCGTGTTCATCCTGATCTTCGTTGGCTGGCGTTGGCTACTGGCGAGATGGACTGGACCTGCGGTGAAGCAGATGGAAGCTGTCATGGCGGAAGTCAGCAAAGAACTGGAATCTGCGCCGGACGATACGACATCGCAGCCAACGGAAGCACAAGCAGCACTCCAAGAAATCCTGAAAGCTTCCCAGAGCGATCGCCCAATTTGGGAAGACTGGCAAACTTTTTGGCAGCGATGCCAGGATCTGGTGGTTGCCGTTGCTCATGTCTACAATCCTGAAGTAAAGTATCCTCTGCTGAACATTTACGTTCCCCAAGCTTACGGGTTGATTCGGGGAACGGTGGATGACCTCGACCAGTGGATGCAGAAGTTATCCCCTGCTCTCAATCAAGTTACGGTTGGGCAGGCATACCAGGCATACGAAGTCTACCAGAAGCTGGAGCCATCTGCTCGTAAACTCGCTCAAGCATGGAACTGGGCACAGTGGCTGTTAAATCCAGCGGCGGCGGTGGCGAGAGTTGCCAGTCAGCGTTCCAGTAATCAGGCAACTCAGCAGCTACTGGTGAATTTGAGCCAGCTTTTGCGGGAAGCTGCCCTGAGGAACTTATGTCGGCAGGCGATCGCCCTCTACAGCGGGACTACATTGCCCACTTCAGTACCCTCTGTTTCCACACCAACACTACCCAAAGCAAAAACCCAAACTCTCCGAGACATCCTAGCTCAAGCAGAACCCACCAAAGCGGTTGAGCAAAAACCAGTCAATATTCTACTGGTGGGGCGAACGGGGTCTGGAAAAAGCAGCCTGATTAACACGCTGTTTCAGGCAGATTTAGCAGCGGTTGATGTCTTGCCAAGTACCGAGAAGATTCAGAGTTACCACTGGCAGACTGCAACCGGGGAAACACTATGGCTTTGGGATACTCCGGGTTATGAACAAGTGAACCGTGCGGATTTAAGGAAGCTAGTACTGGACTATGCCAAAAACGCTGATTTGCTGCTGTTGGTCACTCCTGCTCTTGATCCTGCCCTACAAATGGATGTGGACTTTCTTAGAGACATGAAGACCCAAGTAGCAGACTTACCTGCTATTACTGTCGTCACTCAGGTAGATCGCCTACGTCCTATACGTGAGTGGGAGCCGTCCTACGACTGGCAATGGGGCACTCGCCCAAAAGAAATTGCCATTCGCCAAGCCACCGAGTATCGCGCTGGGCTTCTGGGCAACTTCTGCGAGCGGGTTCTGCCTGTCGTCACTGGTGACATCAAAACGGATCGAGCTGCCTGGGGAGTGGACGCGTTATCGTTGGCATTGGTGGAGGCGATCGCGCCTGCCAAGCAACTGCGTCTTGCCCGCTTTTTGCGGAACCTGGAAGCCCGCACTGTGGCTGCCGCTAAAATCATCGACCACTACACCTTCCAGATGGCAACAACCCAAGGACTGGCAACACTGCTCAAAAGTCCCGTTCTTCAGTTTATCTCTACTCTGTCAACCGGAACGCCAACTTTGGCATATCTGCTGGCAGAGCAAATTCCAGTGGAACAGTTGCCTGTCGTCATTGGCAAGCTCCAGATGGCATATGACCTTTTCTCGCTCTTGAATATGGGCGAGTCTCACACGCTCAACTTTGACCTGCGATCCCTTTGGCCGCTGCTGCTGGAAAACTCCGCCTCACCAGAGCGCAACGCTTGGGCATTTGGTCACGCTCTGGTAGAATACTGGACTGGGAAGCTCACGGTTGAACAATTCCGGGAGCGGTTTGAGACCTATATAAGTAGTTAAACATAATTAATTACACAATGTCATTGCGAATGCAGCGGAGCGAAATGAAGCAATCCCAGCCCTTGTGATTGTTGAGCACAAAGCGCACGCACTCGCGTTCGCTTCGCTCGCAATGACTGTAATTAATTTTGCGTAGTTACTTAAGGCTCTAAAGATAGTTATTTGGGTTTACTGGTCTCCCATTGTGACGGACTTCAAAGTGAAGATGGGGACCGCTGGATAGACCAGTAGAACCCACAGCAGCAATTTGCTGTCCTCGTTGCACTGTTTGACCTTCCGCAACAAACAATTCGCTTGTATGAGCGTATAAGGTAGTCATCCCATTTCCGTGATTGATAATCACAGCCTTGCCATAACCGCCATACCACCCTGCAAAAATCACCGTTCCAGAATCTGCGGCACGAATTGTACTGCCATAGCTGGCGGCAAAGTCTATACCTGCATGAAAGCGACGATTTCCGAGAATTGGGTGCATCCGCCAACCAAAAGCACTGCTGGTAGGACCATCACTGGGATGTACAAAAATACCAGTTCCATGAGTGATGATGCTTTTGCTGCTGAGGGTTTTGGTTTGCGCCTCTTGTGTTGTTTCAGCTTCTGCAACCTTTTGTTGAATCAACACCTCCACAGCTTTTGAATCTCTCTCTAGTTGAGCTAACGCTGCTTCTAGGGCAAGGCGATCGCTCTTGAGGCGTTGAATGATATCTGCTTGTAACTTTGCCTGCGCTTGATAATCGGCTTTTTGAGCAAGTAGTTGCTGCCGAATCAGGTCTATTTCGTTTTTTTGCTGTTCAATGGCTGTTTTTTGTTGGCTTATCCAGGTTGCATCAGCGATGAATTTTGCCAAAACTTGCTGGTCAGCTTGATAAACTAACATCAACTGACGACGGCGGTCTAGAAAATCGCTGAGGTCTTGGCTTTGCAGCAAAACCGCCCATCCTTGACTCAAGCGCGATCGCTGGAGAAAACGCAGTCGGGCAATTGTCGCCTCTTGACGCTGCGTATAGGAAACTTCTGCCGCAGCTAAATCTGCCTGCAACTGCTTCTGGTGTTGAGTAGCAAGTCGCAGTCGCATCTGGCTGTGTTGAATTTGACTGTCTGTAGTCTGCACGTTTTTCTCTAAGCCGTTGAGTCGGTCTTGTGCTGCTTGTTGCAAATTGGATATGCGCTGGTGTTCCCGCATCACACCTTGACGCTGTTGGTGAATCACCTGCTGCTTTTGGCGTAACGTGTTAATTGAAATTGAATGAGATGTGCCTGTAAGGGCTGCGTGGATTGGCAATGCTGGAATCATTGTCAAGTAGATGCATAAAGTGCAGCTAAATGCAAAAAGTAAGCTGCAGAATTTTCCCTGATTTTTAAGAAATGATGCTTTCATGCTGTTAGATTGAGCCAAAGTATGGCTGCAAACATCATGAGTATTGTTCCCAAAATATGGTTCAACCTTTCATAGGTTGATTTTGTCGATTTGTTCGCCAGATACTATCACCAATTTCCTGCTATGTCAGCATTGACTCAAATATGTTGCCTCAAGAGGTTCTATGAGCATAGGCAGAGCAATTCTCTTTGTTGCCTTGATTATTCCAGGTTTGTTGGTAGCGGCGTCATCGCTTAACTCGTTCAACACTGACTACGCAGCGCTAGGAAGAACTGAAAGGTATGTAGAACAATTAGTTAGGAATGGAAGAACCAATAATAGACAGTTGGATCTTGCCTATCATCGTAGTCTCGGTCATCGTATAAATGCATTTGCTAATGGGACTTGGGGCTTCATAGGGGTAACTATCGCAGCAATCGGCGTACATGGAATGGCAACAACTAAAGAGGAGACAATTCAAGACCAACGCAAGACATCAAAATAGTTCTGAGTGCTAGAACACCGATTCACTAATCCCAAAAACCCGGTTTCTGTTCCTGAAAAGATTAATTTTTCGTTGGCTGTAGAGACGCGCCATGGCGCGTCTCTACAAAAAAACGGGTTTTTTAGCTCCAAGTCTGAATACTGAATTGGTGTTCTAGGTGCTGAGTTGTGATGGGAGACAAGGAGATGAATAACTCCTAACTCGTAACTCAGCATTCATGATTTAGCAGTGTTTACAAACTCACTCAAATTAGCCAAAGCGCGATCGCGATAACGTCCGTAACGCTCCTGTTTATTTTTGATTTTTTCACCCAGTTCTGGCAAAATTCCAAAGTTAGGAGGCATTGGTTGAAAATGCTTAGGTGAAGCCGAAGTGATAAATTCAAACAGCGCCCCCATCATCGTTGTATTGGAAATTGTCAAGGGTTCTTTTCCTAAAGCTAGCCGTGCTGCATTCGTTCCCGCCAACCAACCACCTGCTGCGGCTGCGGTATAGCCTTCAGTCCCTATCAACTGTCCAGCACCTAGCAAAGTCGGACGCTTTAAAAATTGCAAACTAGGCTGCATGAGTTGAGGAGCATTGATAAAGGTGTTACGGTGCATCACCCCCAGCCGCACAAACTCGGCATTTTCCAAACCAGGAATCATCTGGAAGACTCGCTTTTGCTCTCCCCAACGCAGATTTGTTTGGAATCCTACCATATTCCAAAGTTGACCTGCTTTGTCTTCTTGCCGCAACTGTATCACGGCGTAGGGACGTTCCCCGGTGCGACTATCCGACAAACCCACAGGCTTGAGGGGACCATAGCGCATCGTGTCTTCCCCCCGCCGTGCGAGTTCTTCAATTGGCAAGCAAGCTTCAAAAAATTTCGCTGTTTCCCGTTCAAAGTCCTTCAATTCCACTTGTTCGGCTGTACGCAGTTCTTGCCAAAACTGCAAGTACTGCTCTTTATTCATTGGACAGTTGAGATAAGCAGCTTCGCCTTTGTCGTAGCGCGATGCCATAAAAGCAATGTCGCGGTTAATCGATTCTCCCACGATGATAGGGCTTGCCGCATCGAAAAAGCTGAGGTATTCCATCCCCGTAAAGTCGCGCAAATCTTCCGCCAACTCGGGACTAGTTAAAGGGCCTGTTGCTAAAACAACAATCCCTTCCGGGATAACACGCAGTTCTTCTCGACGCAGTTCAATTAAGGGATGACGCGAAAGAGTTTCCGTCAAGTCTTGGCTAAAACGTCCTCTATCTACCGCTAGCGCCCCACCAGCAGGAACGGCGTGCTCATCAGCTTTTAAGATAACAATAGAATTAAGTTGACGTAATTCTTCATGCAATAGACCCGCAGCGCGATCGCTTGCCATTGCCCCAAAAGAATTGCTACACACCAATTCCGCCAAATGTTCCGTGTGATGGGCACCACTGAAGCGTTGTGGGCGCATTTCCCAAAGAATCACCGACACTCCAGCAGAAGCTATTTGCCACGCTGCTTCCGTCCCAGCTAGTCCACCTCCGATAACATGAATTGTTTGTTTTTCCATATCTGACTCAAATGACAATTGGCTGGGTGTGTACAATATCTACTATGATACTGTGGGCTAATCAAAGCTAAAAACAGCATGGAAACTGACCTGTTAAAACGCATCACCCACAATCCCGACCTCTGTCATGGTAAACCCTGTATTAGAGGACTTCGTTATCCAGTTGAATTGATCCTCGAACTGCTTAGTGCTGGCATGATCATTGAGGAAATTCTGGAGGATTACGACGATCTGGAGCGAGAAGATATTTTAGCTGCTTTGCTTTTTGCTGCTCGGCTCACTCAAGTTAAAAGCATCCACAAAATTGCTTCATGAAATTTCTAGTTGATGCCCAACTACCAGTCCGGCTTGCCCATTTTCTTCAATCCTCTGGCTACGATGCAATTCATACTAAAAACTTAGCCCAGCAAAACGCCACCTCGGATACTGTAATTAACGCTATATCAATTGAACAAAATCGAATTGTCATTACAAAAGACTCAGATTTTGTCAACTCATTTCTAACCATTAAGCAACCTTATAAGCTCCTGTTGATAACAACAGGCAACATTAAGAACTCAGAACTTGAGGCAATTTTTTCAGCAAATTTGACAACCTTAGTTCACCTATTTGACCAATACTCCTATATTGAAATGAGTCGCGATGAAATCATTGTGCATCAGTGAGGTGAAGACCGGCAGCGCGATCGCTTGCCATTGCCCCAAAAGAATTACTACACCAATTCTGCCAAATGTTCCGTATGATAGGCACCACTGAAGCGTTGTGGGCGCATTTCCCAAAGAATCACCGACACTCCAGCCTGTGCTATTTGCCACGCTGCTTCCGTCCCAGCTAGTCCACCTCCGATAACATGAATTGTTTGTTTTTCCATAGTTGACTCAAATGACAATTAGCTGGGTGTGCATATCTACAAATATAACGGATATCAAATTGCATCTAATTCTCAGCAGGTTCGCGCCACATCCCGGTCATAAAATGCGTATCATTTATCTGAATTGGGCTGACTCTACGAAAACCATGCTTTTCGTAGAATGATATATTACGAGGATTTGACGAAACAAGATAGCAACCAACTTTTTTGGCATTAGAATAATTAATAACTGGTTGCAATAAACTGCCTCCGATTCCTTTTCCCCTTGCTTCGGGTACAAGTGCTATCCAAAGAACTTCGCAGTGAGGGGCGACTGGTTCGCTAGCTTCTACCTTTTTTCCGATTTGTTCAAAACGTTCTCCTGCTTCCAATCCCCCAAAGTGTGAGGCAATTGAGACAACTTTAGCAAAGGTTTCTTCAAACTGGTCGTCGTAGACTGCTACTTCAGTAGGATACCAAACGCTGACCCCCTGTTCTTCTGGAGCAAAGACCACCTCACCCCGCTTGATTCCGTCAGCAACAAAAAGTTGAAAAAATGCCGTTAGAGCTTCAAGTCTTGTTTCCGACTGTGGCAAGATAAAAGAAAATGTGGGGTCGTCAATAAATCCGCGTGCAAGGATTTTTGCTGCTTTTTGGGTTTGCTCTTGAGAAAATCTCAACATGATTATCTCCTGTTAGCTGGGTTAGTTTTTCAGTAAAGTTATGCGTTCGTGATTAAGTAGCCACTGTTTGCGCTCAATACCGCCACTGTAACCATCAACTGACCATTTGTTCCAATCACACGATGATATGGCACAATACTTGAAATCGAATTGCGTCCATTTGCCAGACCGACTGCACGAGAAGCATTAGCCAAATCAATTTGCTTTGCTTCACCTTCTTTGGAAAAGCTCAATTTCTCACACTAACATTTCTCTCGCTAAAATGAAACAGCCTGTGCCCGACATGGGATCATAATGTAGCGAACATTTAGGGAAATGGATCTACTGGTTCGAGAAGCACATCCGAATGATGCTGAGGCGATTGTCGGTATTTGGAACCCCATCATCGCAACTGGTTTGTATACTGCGGTTGACACACTGTTGACAGTCGAGGCGGAACGGGAGTACATTTTGAACTTTCCCCAGCGTGGGGTGTTCCATGTTGCCGTATGTCGTGCAGATCACAAGGTTGTTGGTTTTCAAAGTATGGAACCATTTGCGACATACACACATGCATTTGACCATGTGGGAGTCATCGGAACATATGTAGATCTCTCATACCGACGGCAAGGCATTGGCAAGTGTCTATTTGATGCTACATTTGAAGCTGCTCGCCGTAAAGGATACGAAAAGATATTCACCTATGTTCGCGCCGATAATGTAGCAGCGTTAGCTAGCTACCTCCGACGTGGCTTTCAGATTGTTGGGACGGCGCAAAGACACGCCAAGTTGAACGGAACGTATGTAGACGAGATTATCATCGAACGGTTCTTGTAGGTAAGCCTTGTCTGATACTGCGTTGCATGAGTGCGACTTAATAGAACTTTTGCAAAAGTATATTTTTTATATAGAACCACAGATAAACACCGATGCACACCGATGATTTATTTGTGTTTAAGTAGGTGGATGTAATTAAATAGAACTCTTGCAAAAGTCAATTTTTTGAAAATAAACCACAGATGGACAACGGACACTTGCCACAACGGGGGGAACCCCCCTTCGGGTTCACCAGTCGCCTACGGCGGGAAACCCGCCTGCAGCGCTGGATTCACCGCAAGGCAGTGTCCTCCAGATGGACACAGATAATTTATCTGCGTTTATCTGCGTGCATCTGCGGTTCAAAAATTCATGAAATCCTATTTTTCCAAGAAGTCTAATGTAAGATAAAACTTTTGTTCGTAGTGAACGATTTATCGCTCTGTATAAAATTTTAAAGGGCTAAAGCTTTGACTACGAGTTTTTATTCAATTAAGCCCTTCTACTTATCTGTGTTTTTTTTAAAGATAATTGACTTTTGCAAGAAGTCTATTCTACTTGAGCGCTTAAAACTCCTTGGTCACGAGAATTTTGCTATTAGTAGTTACAGCTATAACTCCCTGTTCATTTGTTACTTTTCCTTTAAGGTCTACAATTTCCCCATTGAGACTGTCTTTGTATTGTGTAGCAACTACCTCCCATTCCAAATCAATTAACTCTCCTGCTTTAAGAGCTTTAAGGAATTGGATAAAAAAGTCCAAGCCAACCATTGCATAATTTTGAGAGAAGTGTTGAGCTGCTAAAGCCATCATCAGACAAGAAATGTGTGGACCACAGACAATGATGCTGCCAAACCGAGTCTTGCGAGCGTATTCGGCATCGTGATGGAGTAAATTAGGATCTCCTATTGAATGGGCAAACTGGCTGATTTCTATTTCATTCAATCTCGTTTGACTGACAATTTTCTCCCCTACTTGAACGGGTGTCATACAATTGACAACATTCTGAATCTTTTCCGTATCTGCCTGAAACTGCTTGGTCATGTTGATTTATCCTAGCTCGGTTAGTTTGGATTGAATTCAGAGGTAGTCGTAAAACTTCAGCCTATATTTGAGTGACAGTGAAGTGATGAGCTATAAATTCTTTGCCTTTTGCCTCTCCATGTTCATATAACGCAACTAACCCTTCTAGAGTAGCATCTGTAAAGTTGACTCCCATATCTTTACTGTTGCTTTGCCAATGGTAGCCCAAGCAGTAGGAATCACAGACGATGATGCAGCAGCATAGGCATCTGCTTGGACTCGACAGGCTTCCAAAGCACTTAACACACCATGAGCAAAAGCACCTTTAAAACTACCGGATGCACAGGTAATAGCTAATGACTTAGTATTTCCTTTCGACATAAATTTTTCCTACTAAGCGTTATTTCTCAACTCGTCTGTTGCTTACGCAGCTTCACTAGAGCGCGTACCTTCCTCTTAAATTGTTCAAAATCTTCTGCGCTGACATCCGTCTTCTGCCATGCTTCCCGCTGCATCAAGCGTCCACACCAATCATTTAGCTTGGGATAATTATTGAGATTTATACCCAATCTAGGCAATGAAGGCACAACTGTTCCCGCAACAATATCTGCTAAAGTTAACTGCTTGCTGCCAAAGTAAGAACTATCTCCTAATAATTGTGTGAAAAATTGCAATATTTTATCTATATGTTGCTTTGCCTGTGCAAATTTTGGAGATTCTTCATTCTCATAAATAAGTGGGATAGTTTGAGGAAATAGTTCATTAGCAGTCACCATTTGCACCATCCGCACTGTTGCTAAAGCTTCAGGTTGAGTTGGAAGTAGCGCAGGTGTGGGGTACTTTGCTTCTAAATAGTCCAAAATTGCCAGTGATTCCACTACCCGAAAACCGTCATCCACTATGACTGGAACATGATGAAATGGGTTAATTTCCACAAACTCTGATTGCAATTGATCGCCATCTAGACTGAGCAAAACTGGTTCAAATGCAATCTGCTTTTCCAATAAGGCTAGCCGTACACGACGAGCAATAGGAGAGAGGGGTGCGTAGTAAAATTTAAGCATTTAAAATTCTCCTTACCTTGCAGATGAACGAAATTCAAATGTTCTGATAAATCGGCTGCTCGCCCAAATATTTCTTCTGCAATTCTTCTGGGATTGGAATTGGACGACCATTTTGTAAATTGACAAATGCACCCTTTTGCGTAGCTATTGCTGCTAATTCGTTGTTAGATAAAATTTCTGCTTGAACAGTCCACTTCAGCCGCCCTAAATTGTTTAACCATAAACGTCCTATCACTTTGTCAAAAAGCTTTATAGGACGTTTATACTCAATTTCCGTTCCTGCAAGAATGGGAGCATATCCTTGCTCAAATTGTTTATTAAGTTGCCAGTGTTCATCTAAAAACTTTAAGCGTAAATCCTCTAACCATCTGATATAGACAATGTTACTAACGATTCCTACAAAATCTATGTCGTATGTTTGTACAGGTATTGCTAGTTCTACTTGCATACGTCTTTGCAAGTTGTGAGATCCTGGCATAATTCCTCCTAAATTTAATAAAAAAGACCGAAGAGTCTATAAATGAACAAAAAATTTTCCCGTTCCTTCCTACACAAGAGTGTTCAAACAGCCAAAAATGAGTACTAAGGTTCCAATTAATGAGCCAATTGCACCTACCATATTCCCCGCATAAACAACCTTATTTTGGCTTGGTCCTTCAATAGAAAGACCACGATGACCTACCCAAGCACCATAAGGCAACGCAATACAAAATCCATATCCCGAAACCACAAATGACCAGACCAAAGTTAAGCCAAATATGGGGTCTAATTTCAAACTGGATAGAACAGCAGAAATAGCAATCATTGTGGTTCCACCCATTGCTAAACCAGAATGTGCTACACGCCATGCACGGACGATGTTTTCATCTTGTTTTCTATTGATAGCGTTGCCATAGGGTATTCCTGTTAATAACCCGACAAGCACAACTATGGCTCCATGAAGAGTTAATTGAATAGCTAATGGATTCATTATTAAATTCCTAAACTTAACTGTTTCTATCGCGGTACAGACGTAGCACATAAGCACCAGCCGGAGTTTTTCGGAAAGTACTAATCTCAGATGCCATTTTGGATGGTAACTCCTGCAAGTTAGCACGCCTCATTGGGTGTTCTGGCGGTAACACAGCAGGAGCAGCAAGCGCCGCAAAGGTGAGATCAGCAGCAGAAAAGCTATCTCCTACTAAGTAGGTGCGTCCATCAGATAATAATTCGCTCACTTGCTCAAAAATGCTCTTGATTTGTTCATATGCTTGTGCAGCAGACTCTGGGGTTATGTTGAAGCCTCGCTGAAGTACTGAACGCATCCAAGGAAAAACTACTGGAAATAATGCCCCCTCAATAAAAGGAACACCCTGACACCATCTACGTTGCATAAACTTGTAGTCATCCATCACATAAAAGTAACCCCAACGGCGTGTAGCAGGTCCAAGCTGCTCGTCAAATAAATCTTCTAGTTCTTCTACTTGTCGGCGTAACTCAGGATTAGTGGGGTATAACTTGGCGTTATCAGAAGCTATTTCGTCTAAGTATCGTAAGATATCAGCTGAATCAGTGAAAGCACCTGCTTCAGTTATCATAACAGGAGTTGATTTTCCACCAACTCGACCAGTTGCAAATCGATGAAACGGTGGCATATGAGGTTCTTCAACGTAAGGAAGTTGCAGCTTTTTCAGCGCCCATCGTGCCTTTTCGCAATAATGGCTGATAGGAATTGTAATCAAACGGAAAGATTTTTCTTGCGTAGAGACGTTTGTCATTTTGCTTTTGTGTCATTTAATAAAACCAAATGGTCTGTTTATCAACAAAAAAATTTAGCTTTAGCTTCAGAGTAATTTGGACAAATTTATATTTGCAAATGGCTCTTGACGTAATCATTTAAATGCTTGAGCACTCTTTCTATGTGAATCGAATCTCCATATAACTTGCTCATCATCACAGCCCCCTCAAGCATGGAAATAATGATGGTTGTCACTTCATCAGCGTTAACTGTGGGGCAAATTTCACCCTTTTTTATTCCTTTTTGGATAATTCGACAAAACAGGTCGCGCCAGGAGTTCATAGCCTGTTGAGTGCGTTGGCGCAAAGCAGGATGAGCATCATCACTCTCAACAGCAGTATTCAGCAGTGGACACCCTCCCTTGATGATGGGATTATCTATATTGCTGCAAAATACATCAATAATTGCTTGTAGCCGCTCAACTGCATGACGCTTACTTCGGATTGCGGCTCTATAACGCTGTTTGATTTGGGCGATCGCATAGTCAAAAGCCTGTAGCGCTAGCTCATCTTTGCTTTTAAAGTGGTTGTAAATTCCTCCTTTCTGCAATCCTGTGACACGCATAATGTCTGAAATAGACGAGCCAGCATACCCCTGTTGATTAAACAGTTCAGCTGCTTGTTGGAGAATTTTCTCTTTTGTTTCTTCGCCTTTAGACATCTACACGCTTGCGACCGAATGGTCTGAATGATAACTGGATATGTGCATTGTAGTCAAGGGTTTTTAGGAGAGTGTTATCGAGACGTGATAAATCGCGTCTTGAGAGAAGCAGAGGAAGATTATAGTAGAATGTTAGTCTGGCTATGTCGCCAGTGGGATGGTTATGAAAGTCTTCTTAGAAACACAAGAGTTAATTTTACGTCAGTTTACTGAAGAAGATGCTGACAACCTCTTTGAATTAGATAGCGACCCTGAAGTTATGCGCTTCATTAATGGGGGAAAGCCACCAGAAGACAAAATCATCCACAAACAAGGTTTGCCGAGAGTTTTAGGATACTACGAGAAGTATGAAAACTTCGGTTTTTGGGCAACTATAGAAAAATCGAGCAATCAGTTTATCGGTTGGTTTCATTTCTACCCAGCAATTGAAAATAAATTTGCAGTTGAATTACAACTGGTAAACAATGATGAAATAGCCCTTGGTTATCGGTTGCGTAAATCAAGTTGGGGCAAAGGCTATGCAACCGAAGGCTCACAAGCATTAGTATCCAAAGGTTTTGCTGAATTGGGTGTTCAACGAGTTGTCGCTTGGGCATTAACAGCAAATAAAGCATCCATACGTGTGATGGAAAAAGCTGGTTTGAAGTTTGAAAAAGAGTTTACGTTCACACAAAGCCAACTGCCAAATGTGCAACCGTTGGAGCGCAAAGCAGTGAAATATGCTTTAAATAAAGATGAGTTTCATCTTCCGCAACGATTGGCTTAATAATAGAAGAAACAAGCATACTAAAAATGGTTGTGCATATGCTTGCAGATAGTTTGTTCCAACAAGCAAAGACAGTCGAAGTGTCTAGCGGTTCGGCTTGCTATTTCCCTCTTGACAACGGACGGTACGAGGTTAAGCCTGGTTTTATGCCTTTCGGCTTCTGCTTAGGTAACGCTAAAGCGGACAAGCAAGTCTTTCAAATAGATGCAAACTTTGCTCACTACCGGAATGTAAAACTCTTAGCTCGTGCTGAACGATTAAGTAAATACTACCAAACCTGTAATTATTCTCATAATGTAGCAGGTGCAATCGTCCGCTTGATAATTGACCGTCTCAGCCAAGAACACCCTCAATACTTTTATAGCGATCGCTTAACCAACGGCAATTTAGTATTCTACAGCCAACTTACCAGAGAAACTCTCTACTTAGATGCAGATTGGCAGTTACGACAAGTTGAAAGCAAAGATAATCAAGTCTTTCCACCTTACGCCTCTACTCTTGATGCTCTAGCAGCCCAAGTGCAGGAAGATATAACAGTTATTTGCCGTTCAACAGATAATAGCAACTGGCTGAGTGCTGTACATTTATGTTATCCCAACCATTGGTCAGCCGAAGAGAAAATTGGCAATCAGTTTACCACAATCCATGCACCCGTAGCAGGTATAGAAAAAATTAATCGGCGGGCGAGCGCAATAGTCAACACGATGATTACGCGAGAACCAATGGTACGCTTTAGCTGGGGATTGAGTACCGATACCCGCTTAAATCATCATCCCGAACCACCGCCAGATGTACCAGTCAACAAATGGCAGGGTAGACAGTTTAATCGAGATAACCCTCGGCTGTTTATTAGAATTGAGCGACAGGTCATTTGGGGACTACCAGAATACGACGCAGCGCTGTTTACTATCCGCACCTATTTTAGGGATTGTGCAGAGATAAAAAAAGACATAATATTGCGATCTAAGCTATCTGCTGCTATTAAGTCTATGACGCAGGAGTCTCTAGTTTATAAAGGGTTGGCAGAGAGTAAAGATAGTATCCTGGCATGGCTAGAGGAAGTTTGAGGTGTTTTTCTGAACATGATATTATCTTTAATCCAAGCGCAGAAAGCGACGCTGTAGAGACGTTGCAGTGCAACGTCTGGACAATGTGGTCTATTTAAATGCAAAGGGCTGTAATTTTTGCAAGCCGATGCATTCATAATGCAAGCCGATGCATTCATAATGCAAGCCGATGCATTCACAATGCAAGCCGATGCGTTTAGATAGCACAGCAATACAAATACTAAACTAAAAGCTGTAAATACTGTCGTTAAGCAATATACAACAGCGGTTAAAAGCTTGTAGCTTAGACAAAAAGCCAAAATTAGACTACCAAATGGACAAAGCCATTGGTTTAGGGGAAATTGTAGTTTAATGTATTAGAGGTGATTCCTCTGTGGGAATATCATTACGATGCTAATGCAGCCCGTCAATACCCAACCCCCTTCAATCCTCAAAGCCGAATGGGATGGCATTACCGTTGAGTATGGTTGCTTAAATGCGATCGGTGAATTTGATTTTGCCATGCCTAAGCACGCTATCAGCGTTGCCTTTGCACCTCATGATCGCGTCACTTGGTCAGTTGATGGAAGTACAACTCAAACAACTGCTTTGCCAGCAGGGAGTGTATTCATTTACTCTGATCGTAATTTTGTCTGGCATCAGCGAGAGCGTGAGAGTGAATACATTAACTTGATATTAGACCAAAAACTTCTTAGTCAAATTGCAGCCGACAACGGTTTACTCCCGAATGTTGAACTTGAACACCGCATTATCTTTCCAGACCCCACCATTTTGCACATAGCACAATTGTTTAAGTCTGAAGTTTTCAATGGTGGCTTGGCTGGGCAACTTTACACCGACTCTCTTAAAAATCTATTAGCCGTTCATCTACTACGAAACTACACCGGAAAGCCAGAAAAGCTTTCAATTGAAGACTCACCACTAGACGCTTTTAAACTCAATCAAGTAAAAGATTTTATTGAAAACCGACTCGCGGAAGATTTATCCATTGCTGATATGGCTAATGTTGTACATATGAGTCAGTTTCATTTTGCCCGTGCCTTTAAAACTGCTACAGGTCAACCACCTCATCGTTATCTTACCCAACGGCGGATGGAACGGGCAAAGGTGCTGTTATCTGTTACACGGCTTCCTGTTGCTGAAGTGGCATATCAAGTCGGTTTTTACAACACAAGTCACTTCACCTCTCAGTTTCGCAAAGCGACTGGTACAACACCAAAGGCTTACAGAGATAGCTTTTAATGCGATGGCATAAGTTAGTAGTGAGGACTTTAGTCCTCTTTACGAAAAAAGCAAGGACTGAAGTCCTTAGTACAAACAACTTTTATCTGTGTCCATCTGTGGTTTTATTTTCAAGATTATTCACTTTTGCAACAAGTCTAATCGACTAAGCAAGATTTTGATATTTCCGCGCAAGAACGGGTGCTGAATCTTAAAGTTGTTCCTCCTAACCTTAGAGATAACAAGATGATTGCTGAATCTAGAAACGGTTAGGAGGTTTAAACATGGCTGGCAATGCAACTCATAATTCTCCCAAAAAACTTCTCACTATCGCAGGAGCGATCGCCCTAACTTTAGCAGGCGGCGTTGCTTTTGCCAAAACTCAGGAAATTGAGCTTGGTGTAAATCAACCAACCAGAAGTCATGATGTAAAAATGGCGCGTAACTTGCAACAGTCTGCTGACTACAAACCAGGCTTAAATAGAGTGACTTTCCAAAGTGAAGGTGTCAAGATGGTCGGCAACTTGTATCTGCCTGCTTCCTATAAGCCGGGTGATAAGCTTCCATCTGTTGTGGTCACAGGGGCGTGGACAACGGTGAAGGAGCAAATGCCTGATTTATACGCCAAAAAGCTTGCAGAGCAAGGATTGGCAACATTCACGTTTGATTTTCGCTTCTGGGGTGAAAGTGGCGGTGAACCACGCCAGTATGAATCGCCACAAAAGAAAATTCAGGACATGAAGAATGCCGTGACGTACTTACAGTCACTACCTATGATTGATGCTAACCGCATCGGTGGATTGGGTGTGTGTGCCAGTGCTGGTTATATGGCAGAGGCAGTAGCTGAAGATACTAGATTCAAATCGTTTGTCACCGTCGCTGCTTGGCTGCATGACCCTGAGTCTTTGCGTACGCTGTTTGGTGAAGAAGGAGTGCGTCGCAAAATGCAAGCTGGGATGGCTGCACAAAAGAAATATGCTCAAACTGGTCAAGTTGAGTATGTCCCAGCTTACAAGCAAAATGATCCAAAAGCTGCCATGTCAAGTCCGCTTTCTTATTACGGCAGTTCTTCTCGCGGTGCCATTGGGCAGTGGAAGAACCAGTTTGCAGAGATGTCGTGGGTAGAATGGTTGCAGTTTAATGCTCTTGCCGCAGCTCCTAAAGTCAATGTTCCGACGCTTTTCATTCACAGTGACAATTCGGCTTTGCCAGACAACGTGCGTAAATTCTACAATACCATGCCCGGACCAAAGAACTTGTTTTGGACACAAGGACAGCACACTGACTTCTACGACCAAGAACCGTATGTTAACAAAGCGGTGCAAGTTGCTGCTGTTCACTTCAAAAACACACTTTTGGATGTAAAATCTGCCCAGAAATAAAACGTTCCAGAAATAAAACGAAAGATTAAGGTAAATGAAAATGACAGACAACTTTGAACAAACAACACCCCCACAGGCGAACAGCGCCAGTAGAAAGTTAACAAAAGGGCTTAACAGACGACGGATGATGCTTGGTGGTGCCTCTGTTGCGGGAGTAGCGGCAACGATATTTGCAGGACGCGCCCAAGCAAACACCCAGAAACCGCCTGCACCACAAGCAACCACAAATTCCAACGGCAAATTTGCAGGCAAGGTGGTGCTGATTACTGGTGCGACTTCCGGTATTGGGGAAGGAACGGCTTATGCCTTTGCGCGGGAAGGAGCAAAAGTCTTCTTCTGCGGACGACGTGAAAACTTGGGCAAACAAGTTGAAGCCAAAATTAAAGGTTTCGGTGGCGAAGCAACGTATATGCAAGCCGATGTTAGAAGAGAAGAAGATGTAAAAGCATTTATTGACGCTTGTGTCAATAAGTATGGTCGGATTGACATTGCCTTCAACAATGCAGGTATTGAGAGCAAACCCGCCACAATTGCCGAGCGATGGCACGGAGTGCCCGCCAAGGGCGATCGCTCGAAGAATGGATGGACTTAATGAACACGAATGCAACAGGTGTGTTCTTATCCATGAAGTATGAACTGCCTCATATGTTGCGGCAAGGCGGCGGGGTTATAGTAAATAACGCCTCGGTTTCTGGACACGTCGGCTTTGCAACTATTGCTCCCTACAGCGCTAGCAAACACGCGGTTATCTCCTTAACCAAAGTTGCAGCTTTGGAATACGCAGACAAGAATATTCGCGTCAATTCAATTTCACCCGGAGCAGTCGATACTCCAATGCTACGACGAGCGCTAACAGCTTGGAAAACTGACTTTAAGGCAGTTTCTCAAGATTATCCCATCAAGCGCATAGTCAATGCAGAAGAAATTGCGAGATCCGTGATGTGGTTGAGTTCTGATGATGCGAGTTGCATCACGGGCATGGATGTTGATGCTACAGGCGGTTATTTGACTAAGTAGTTGAGAACGATGACATCTATAGCACCCTCTGGGAAGCCCTACAGTGTCTACATCTGTGTCCATCTGTGTCCATCTGTGGTTCATTATTCATTACTTACGCGGGTTTATTCCAATTCCGCAACGGCAAAATTCTACTCTACCGAGAATATTACAACCCGATGGTATTCACTGAAGCCTGGGGAGACAGTTTTTCAAAATAATAAAGAGGAAGACAAATCATGGATAGTATGAATGGAAAAGTTGCAATTGTCACTGGTGGTAGTTCCGGAATTGGTCGCGCTGCTGCGATCGCCTTCGCAAAAGCAGGTGCAAAGGTGGTTGTTGCAGCACGGCGCACGACAGAAGGAGAACAAACGATTCAGTTGATTCAGCAAGTCGGTGGCGAAGGACTATTCATTCAAACTGATGTTACGAAAGCTGTTGAGATCGAAGCATTAGTCAACAAAACCATAGAAACCTATGGTCGCCTTGATTTTGCTTTCAATAATGCAGGTTCCGGCAAAGCTAGCCCGTTGATAGAGATGTCCGAGGAAGACTGGGATGCAGAGATTACTGTCAACTTGAAGTCGATCTGGCTGTGCATGAAATATGAGATTCCGGCAATGCAAAAAACTGGATCTGGTGCGATCGTCAATATGTCTTCCCAAGGGGCGTTGATGGGTGTGCCCAATTACTCAGCATATGGTGCAGCCAAAGGCGGCGTGATTTCCCTTTCGCGTGCAGCAGCGGCAGAGTACGCAAAAGATAAAATCCGCGTTAATGTCGTGAGTCCAGGGGCAGTCAAAACTGATTTGTGGGCAGGGGCACCACCAGAAATGTTGGAACAGCTGGCAGCGGGTATTCCCCTACAGAGAATTGGCGAACCTGAGGACATTGGAGAAGCAGTGGTTTGGCTATGTTCGGATGCTGCTTCATTCATGACGGGACATAACCTTGTTCTTGATGGTGGATACACAGCAGTGGTGTAGGACGGTCGTGAGAAATACATCCCTGAACGGCTTCATAAATTGCGATCATTGTCCTCTGGGCAGCACCTCAGCAGCCTGAAAAGATATAAACGTAACGGATGGTTATTTGAATACAGCGCAACTCAATTGAATGAAGTACTAATTTATCTGTGTCCATCTGTGTCCATCTGTGGTTCATTATTTCTTTGTGTACCTCACCCAATTGCAAACCGCTGTAAGTAGTTAAGGAAATTTTTTTATGCAATACACAACATTAGGACACACAGGTTTACTCGTCTCCCGTCTCGCATTTGGCGCAATGACTTTTGGCGAAGGTCAACTGGTTCCCGGTGTCATCAACAACATAGATCAAAACATGGCAGACCAAATGGTCAACCGTGCCTTAGATGCAGGTATAAACTTATTCGACACAGCAGATGCTTATACAAGCGGGCAATCTGAAGTCATGCTAGGTAAAGCATTGGGAAACCGTTGCCATGAGGCAGTGATTGCGACTAAAGTAGGATTTCGTACAGGCAATGCAATTACTGATACTGGTCTTTCCTATCGCCACATCATCGCCTCTGCTGAAGCAAGTTTGAAGCGACTGGGAACGGACTACATTGATTTGTACCAAATACATATTCCCGATCCCCTGACACCACCAGAAGAAACGGTACGCGCCTTGGATGATTTGGTGCGGCGGGGAATGGTGCGTTATGTCGGCTTCTCCAACCTCCCAGCCTGGAAAGCTGCCCGGATGCTAGCAATTCAAGAACGTCATGGTTATGCTCGGTTTGTGGGAGCGCAAATGTATTACTCGCTACTAGGACGGGATATCGAACACGAGATTGTCCCGTTTGTGGAAGACACAGGTATCGGTATTTTGGTTTGGAGTCCTCTTGCCAGTGGTTTCCTGAGCGGTAAGTATACTCGTGAAACCCCTGTGCCTGAAGATGCTCGTCGCAAAAACTTCCAGTTTCCACCAATTGATGTAGAAAAGGGTTACGAAGTAATAGATTTACTGAAGGAGATTGGGCAGAATCACGGAGCATCACCCGCTCAGGTAGCCATTGCTTGGATTCTCACCAAATCTTTTATTTCATCGGTGATTATTGGTGCTAACAAAATGACGCATCTGGAAGACAATCTTGGTGCAGCTGAACTTAAGTTATCTTGCCATGAGGTGGAACAACTAGATAATTTGACTGCTCCACAAGCACTGTATCCTGGTTGGATGCAAGCAATGGGATGGGATGCGAAAGTGAAAGCGGCATTGATATAGTGGAATACGGTTCAGTTAAGAAAAGTTCTCTATTGAGGCAAGTAGGGGAAGGTGAGTCTTCCGGACACGCTGCGCCAACGGAAGCAGGAGTAGAGAAAAAAGGCTTAACTGAACCGTATTCTGATAGAGTGTTCCTCAACAGAGAAAGGCGATCGCCCACCACACCCCATTCTTTCAACTGCTAATCACCGCGATACACTCAATTTCTACCAACACATCCTTAGGTAAACGTGATACCTGCACACACGCACGCGCTGGCGCTGTTGCCTCATCAAAAGACTTTGCATACACCGCATTCATCGCCGCAAAATCATTCATATCTGCCAAGTACACACTTGTTTTCACCACATCTTGAAAAGTTGCCCCAGCAGCCGTAAGTATCGCCTCCAAATTCGCCATCACCTGTTGTGTTTGCTGCGTCACATCCCCCTCACCAACAATCTTCCCCGTATTGGGATCAAGAGGAATTTGCCCAGCCACAAAAATCATTTCACCAGAAGCGGCGATCGCTTGATTATACGGTCCTACTGGTGACGGTGCTTTATCAGTACGAATAACCCTTTTACTCATCTCTCCTCCTCTGCGCCCTCTGCGCCTGGTGCGGTTTATTTATTAACTCAACCTTGGGCGTATCCCATAATGCCGATACCGCCAATAATCCCGCAGAATCTTATCATGGTCAAAACACAAATGACCAGGCACACGCCAAGACTCAAAAATTCCTATACCCTTAGCATCATCTCCCGCCTGAGGTGTACCCGTTGCCGTTGCCAAAAACACAATGCTGAGTGTGTGCTGACGCGGATCGCGACTGGGATCAGAGTATACCTGAAATTGTTCAATCAACTCCACCTGCAAGCCAGTCTCTTCCAAAGCTTCGCGCCGCGCCGCTACCTCTACAGATTCCCCGTAATCTACAAAACCACCAGGGATAGCCCAACCTAAAGGTGGATTATGTCGCTCAATTAACACTATTGGTCGATGAGGACGGTCAACTAATTCGATGATGATATCAACTGTCGGAGCAGGATTTCGGTAACTCATAAGTCAATGGGTAGTGAATAGTGGGTAGTGGATAGTAGTCGTTAGTGGTTATTAGACAACTAACAACTACCAACTAACAACTACCAACTACCAGCTACCAACTACCCACCAACACTTCCTGTTCCGTGATAAATTCGATGCCATCGCTTCCTTGTTAAAAACAGGTTAAGTATGCCTTTTCCTAGATCAAGTGGTATTCTGCTACATCCCACCTCCTTTCCCGGTCGATTTGGCATGGGGGATTTAGGCTTAGAAGCCTATCGCTTCATTGATTTTCTCAGAGAGAGCAGCCAGCAATTTTGGCAAGTTCTTCCTTTAGGACCGACTGGGTACGGCAATTCTCCCTATGCTTCTTATTCAGCATTGGCTGGAAATCCCCTGCTGATTAGCCCAGAAAAACTAGTAGAGCAGGGTTTGTTAGCCCACGAGGACTTTGCTAATTTACCAACATTTGAGGCGTTCAAGGTAGATTACGACCAAGTTAAACCAATTAAAATTGAACTGCTCAAAAAAGCTTGCGAGAACTTTAAAAATAAGGCAACGCCCATACAGCAAACGGAATTTGCAGGTTTTTGTGACAGCAAAGCCTATTGGCTGGATGATTATGCTTTATTTATGGCGCTCAAAGATGCCCATGACGAGACAAGCTGGCATACTTGGAAGCCAGAATTTGCCAAGCGAGAACCGGAGGCATTGGAACGGATACGGCGGGAACTGACTGCGGAAATTTTCTTTCACAAATTTACTCAATATGAATTTTTCCGCCAGTGGTCGCAGCTCAAAACCTATGCCAACATGAGCGGTATTCAAATTGTCGGCGATATCCCCATCTACGTAGCTCACGATAGCGCCGACGTGTGGTCTCATCCCGACATCTTTTGCCTGGATGAACAGACGGGAGAAGCGGCGCTGATGGCGGGAGTTCCACCAGATTACTTCAGCGAAACTGGTCAATTGTGGGGCAACCCTATTTACAACTGGGAGGAATTGAAAAAACAAGACTTTAAGTGGTGGATAGGACGTTTTGAGGCGATGCTGGATTATGTAGACGTGATCCGCGTTGACCACTTCCGAGGGTTTGAAGCTTACTGGGCTGTGAAAAGAGGGCAAGAAACAGCCATTCATGGAGAGTGGATTAAAGCCCCTGGGGAAGAGTTGTTTGAGGTTATTAAACAGCAATTGGGCAAGCTACCTGTTATGGCGGAGGATTTGGGAGTCATTACGCCAGAGGTAGAAGCACTGCGAGATAAATATGAATTTCCTGGGATGAAAATTTTGCAGTTTGCCTTTAGTGCTGACGCTGGTAATCCGTTTTTACCCTTCAACTACTCGCGAAATTGTATTGTCTACACCGGTACTCACGACAACGACACAACGATTAGCTGGTTCAATCAAACGACGCAGGAGGAAAAGCAATACTTGTTGCATTATTTGGGTTGTCACAGTCCTGAAGGCATCCACTGGGATTTTATTCGACTGGCTATGACTTCTGTGGCAAATCAAGCAATTCTCCCATTGCAGGATGTTTTGGGCTTGGGAGGTGAGGCGCGGATGAATTTCCCAAGCATTGCTGAAGGTAATTGGGAGTGGCGCTACCAGGCGGATGCTTTGACTAAGGAATTAAGCGATCGCCTCCAAACTCTCACTAGATTATCTGGACGTGCGCCCCAGTCGAAATGAGGTGGAGGAGTGGGGGAGTGGAGGAGTGGAGGAGTGGGGGAGTAAGAATTACTTCTTTCCTCCCCTCCCTGTTACCTCCCCTCCTCTTGTTAAAACCTAGTATTGGCTGCGATCGTCATTTCTTTAACTTTCCCAGGTTCTCCTAGTTGTTGGGCTTGTTGCTTGTTGACGCTCACCATCACGCCACCAGCATTACCAGCTTTGACAGTCAGTTGCTCGCTCGCCATCCAAGTACGTTGGGTTCCCTGTGGGAGTTCACCCTCGTACTGGATTTTGCCATCGGCTACCACTCGAATCCAAGACTTTTCTTTCAAGGTCACACCAATTTGCACCTGCTGAATTTCGTTGATGCTGTTGGGTGATTTGCTGAAAACTTGGAATTGCGCCTTTTGACTTTGGATGAGTTGTGGTTGTGCAGCGCTCTGTGTTTCTATTTTCTGGTTGTTTTGTCTACGGCTTGCTTGTAGAGTCGCTGCGTTGAGTAACCCAGATAAGCCACTGACAGAGCAGAAAATCAAAAATATGTACAGCACGTAAAGATGAACGGGGCGTAATTGACCCATCACTGTCATTTTCCAGCCAGGCTTGAGGCTCACCCGGTTCGTACCAATGGGAAAGGTGCTAGAAAATTCTGCCCCATTCACCCCCAATGCATCAGCAAATTGCCGTATTAAACCTTGAGTGTAAACTGGCTCTGGCAGTTCGGCTAAATTAGCTTCTTCTATCGCCTGCAATAGTCGTCGGGGAATTCGGGTTAACACGACCATTTCCTCTAGGGACAGACCCCGTTCTAAGCGTATCGTCCAAAGTTGAGCACCCATATCGGCTAGAATTTGGGCTCTTTGTTGCTCTATTGAAGGTATTGACTCTGTTTTGTCTTTCCTTCTTCGCCAGTTCATGTTATGTTACACTCCTTAACCCAACTGAATCATTAATAGGAATTCCGAAGTTTTGAGCGACGGCGGAAGTCGCTCAAACTTCTGTGTGCTGAATTGCTTTTTTTAAAAAGCGAATTTCAAACTCTTCTAGGTGACGATACTCACCCTCAGCTAAATAGCCTTTTCCAGGTGTTTGTAGTTGAATCGAACCTATAGCAGTGCGATGCAGTTCGATAACCGGATATCCCAATTGTTGCGCGACACGGCGAATTTGACGGTTTCTTCCCTCCTTCAAAAGAATTTCTAAACAGCTTGAATAGGCAAACTTTTCTATAACTCGCACTTGTGCTGGTCGTGTTTTTCTCCCCTCCAATACCACACCCTGACGCCACATCTGTAGCACTTCTTGTGGAGGATGTCCTTTGACTAAAACACGATACGTTTTAGGAATATTGTGACTGGGATGGGTTAGCCCAAATGTTAGGTTTCCATCGTTTGTAAGTATTAAAGCTCCTGTAGAGTCTACATCCAAGCGACCAACTGGGTGAATTCCTTGAGCGGAACTTATTTGTTTAGGTAGTAAGTCTAAGACAGTAGGTCTTCCTTGCGGGTCTTCGCAAGTGGTCACTACTCCAGCGGGTTTGTGCAGTAACAGGTACATTAATGCTGGTCGTTGCACGGCAGACATGGGCTTTCCATCGACCGTGATAGTATCTCTTTGGGGATCAGCTTTTTGACCCAACTGTGCCAATTCGCCATTGATCCGCACGCGTGAGGCTTTGATCATTTCTTCGGCTTCACGACGTGATGCAATACCCCATTGAGAAAGAATTTTTTGTAACCGCGCCTCCATGTGGAATTACTTATACTCTATCTGAAAGTTAATAAATAAATTAATATATTTGCATTTTGTCGTTAGTCGCCATAGATGTTACAGTAAAAACCTGTTAAAATGCCTGGCGCTTGTTAATTGGATACTCATAAGTAGAACGGTTAGTAGATGCAAGAGTTTAATTTACACTCGAAAAAATCCAACAAGATACGCATTGTTACAAACGTGCTGACAACAGCACTCAAGCTGTGGTTAAAAACGCAGGTGAGTCAAGTCTCCCAGCTTGAAGTCCAGATCAAAGCAAGCGATCGCCAAATTCTCTCTGGTTGCATCCCGAGTGTATCTGTTTTTGCCTCTCATGCGGTTTATCAGGGTCTCCATCTTACACAGATTCAACTAGTCGCAGAAAATATTCGTATCAACATTGGCTCAGTACTCAAGGGACAGCCACTGCAACTGTTAGAAATAGTACCAGTGGTTGGCGTGTTGATCCAGTCAGAAGATGATCTCAATGCCTCCCTTTCATCTGCCTTATTACCGACTGCTTTAAATGAGGTTCTGTTTAAACTTTTACCAGAACACTGCCCAAAATCCAAGTCAATAAATTGGCAAAAAATTAACCTTGACAGTAGCAAAGCAATACTATCGGCTACCTTGGTAGACGATAGCGAACCCACTCACCTAGACATCAGTATGATCCCCGAGTTAGTCAGCGGTCATGAGTTGCAACTCACATCGATCCAAGCCAAAAGCAACACGCGAGCGCTGCTTGAGGGTGGTAAGAATGAACTTTATTTCAATCTGGGATCGGATGTCGATATCCAAGAGTTAACTCTTGTCCCAGGGAAGTTAGTGTGTCGTGGACGGATTAACGTCAACCCTTAATAATTAAAAGTAAAGAACTAACTGAGTTAATTTTTTATTTTTAATTATATCTCTAGCCACAAAATGTGATGGCTTACCTGAGTACAGTCTTTCCTAATTTCGTAATACTAAGGCTGGTAGTTGCGATTGCCCGCACCTTTGCCAAGAATTGTTACGAATTTATGCAATCCTGTACTCAGTGGCACAGAGAAAATTTTCCAGTTGTTTCTTAGTTATGAGAAGCTACCGGATAATTCTCATCAAAGCAAGAGGTCATCAGCTGTTCGTCTAAGAACCATAGACGCTTGTCGATTACCATAGAGATTTCTGCGTACAAGTACGCGGTATCTGCATCCCCCAGAATGGCAGTACGGTCAATATTCTCCCACAGCAAAGAGCCATAGATGGCTAGACGCTCTGCGAGGGATGCTATGTGTTCTTGACCTTCTGTAATATGAAAGGGGTATTCAGGTAATACTGATTGTTTCACAGCAGCCCGAGCGGTTCCTCTAGCCAAACCACCAAGGGTTGTAACTCTCTGGGCAAGCAAATCAATGTACATCTCTAGTTCCATTGCAATTTCATGAAACAGTTCGTACAAGTGACGAAAGTTCATGCTTTTAACATTCCAATGCGCTTGCTTGACCTGAGTCTTCAGATCAACGGTAGTTGCAAGTGTTTGGTTGAGAATGTCAATGACTTGCGATTGAACTTCCAAAGATGTACTATTGCGAGTGGCATCCAAGCGAGTACAACGAGGCTTGCGACTATCGTTCATACGTTCTCCTCAATTAAGAGATAGGAAAAGGACGTAGTGGTAGAACGCCCAACAAGCACTTTTTTGCAAACGTCTCTTGGGAGATGCACCGCAGTACTCATCACTTTGTTTCGATTTCTCCTAACACCTCTGAATTTGGCAGGGCTATTTCTTTCTTGGCGCCACATCAAGAAATGCGGGGGATAAGGGAGGAGTTATCCCCAGCCTCCTTTGCTGCTGCAAAAGTTGTTGGGTAAACAACCTTGCTCAATTTGAGGAGCAAGAATTTAGCCTTGTGTCTCCACAAGCTATAGGAGAATCTACTGGATCGAACACCACTAGCCGAGACTAATAGGGATTTGATTTTTATCTAAGGTATATAAAACGCTGATCCTGCTGTCTAGATGATTCTTGCTGTTTTAGAACATTCTTGCTACTTCTTAGAGCGAATTTCTTTGGGCGTCACTCCCAACAGGCGCTTAAAGTGACGTGTGAATTGGCTTTGGTCAGCAAAACCCACCTGCGAAGCAACTTCAGAAATTTTTAGTTGGCTCTGTAGGAGTAATATTTTCGCACGCTCAATCCGGCAGTGAATCACATACTGGTAGGGAGAAAGCCCTGTAGACTGCTTGAACAAGCGGGCGAAGTGGTACTGACTCATGCCTACTTCCTGTGCCATAGTCCCAAGCAGTAAATTCTCAGATAAATTGTCGATAATAAACTCAATGACTCGTTGTAACTTATACTTCGGTAATCCTCCTTGATATTCTTGAAGCGTGTGCTTTGGTGCCGAGTAATGCTGCAACAGGTGCGCTGACAGTGCAGTTGCCATTGATTCAGCGTAAAGGCGACTAGCCAACATATCTGATTGCAGCGCTGTCTTCAGGGCAAGCCCAATTTGATAAATGAGCGGATCGGGTTTGGAAAAGTGTGGTATAATTTCCAAAACATCAGGATCAACTGACTCACCAGCAATATTTAAGACAAACTGAGAGTCCAAGCACAAAGCGATAAATTCCGATTCTTGAGGAGAAGATATCTTGTGAATCACTTGAGGAGGAATTACCGCTACGTCGCCTGGGATGCAGTTCTCGCTCTTGTGGCAATCGCCTAGCCACCGTTCCAGCCCTGACTGACTTTTAAGACGAATCACAAGTGTGTAATGTGATGCGTAATGTTCAGGGCTTTCGTACTCTGGTTGAAGGTGGTACTCCAGAGACAGGTTCTCCCATCCAGCTTGGTAACTAGATAGCAGAGATGGTCTGGGGAGTACACCTTGGCGAGCTTCTACTCCAGTCACATCAATGGCTAAAGCTTTCTCTTGTGGCATTGATTTCACCTCATCTGCTAGGCTTTTGCCGTTAATTCGGCCTAAAACATATTTGGCTAGGGCTGGTAGTGGGTGGTGTCGGTGCTAACTTCTTGGGCGACTATTTGAGGACGTTACTTTTGGAAGTAACACTTGTACACGCAGACAATTTCTTGGCTGATGACAACATACAGCGGTTTTCTGTAAGGTGGGCAATGCCCACCCAAAGATTTGTGGTCTAATCATTTGAAAACCGCTGTATGTTAAGTATCTAGTTGAATTGCCACGCGGCGCGTGAAATTCAGCCTTTGAAATTGACAAACCTTTTGAGTGTTACTCTTTGATAGAAACAGGCGTTGCAACCATTTTTTCCTTTGAAGGCAAGACAACGGAAATTGTCTCCGTTGCTAAGGAATATAGCCCAAGGTTAGATACCGAAACATCTTGTTGTTTTTAGTAATAGTTATCATTACTATTAGCACAAAATATTAAAAGTAAATTAAAGTCATCTTTATAAAAGCCAATAGAATTATAAAGAGGTTCACAATAAGAAGAAATATGAAAAATGATGAATGAGCGCAGAATTTCTGCTTCAGAATTCATCATTTGTATTTAATATTTGTTACTCATACCGTTTCTTTATGAAGATGTGCCTAATTAGCCTGCGGAGGCACAGAGAAGTCCTGCAGTGAGGCAGCGCAGCGCTCTTGGGAGGGTTTCCAACGCCAGCCTCCTGCGACGGGAAACGCGTCTTTTGCGTACTGGCTCCTCCGCAGGCGACTGCCGTGCATGGTTTCCTGCGCCCTCTTAACTGAGCGCAAAGCGCACGTACTCGCGTTGGCGGAGCCTGTCTGCAGGACTTACGGAGCTTTGTTTGTGTAGCCCTAGGCTAAGGGTTGTGAGTGAATAAAGCGCAACCTCATCTAGAATTGGGATCAGCCGAATGCATCACTAATTTGCCAGCAACGGCAACAGAAGCGTGACAAAATAGTAAACTAAAGGAGCCGTAAAAATATAGCTATCCGTACGATCCAAGATCCCTCCATGACCGGGGATTAACTGCCCTGAATCCTTTACCCCAGCATCGCGCTTAAGCATAGATTCGGTCAGGTCGCCTAAAAGACCCGCAATGCCAATGAGCAAACCTAGTGCTACACCAGTAAAGGCGAATCTAGGCCAATTGAGGGAAGAGGCTGCAACTACAGCTACGAAAACGCTAGCGCAAACCCCAAAAGCAGCTCCTTCGACTGTTTTTTTAGGACTAATCTCCGACAGAGGGGTTTTACCAAAGAATTTACCAATAATGTAAGCACCAATGTCCGCTGCCCAAATACAAAGGAAGGTGAGTACTGTTGCTGTCAGACCTTGAGGTAAAGAGCCAAAGTTTCTTTCCACAACATTTGTCCAAATTGTGGACAGGTAATCAGTTGTGGGGAGATTGCTGATAGCAATACCATCGAGCGATCGCAACCGCACCCAGTAACTTGGCAGATACCCAGTGTAGAATAGCCCCAAAATGGAAGCGGCAATATCCGCGATTGTTGCCATTTTGGGCTGAAACAGCAGGTAAAAGCAAATAAAAGTGCCAGCCACTGGCATCACAGCATCGGCTAAACTCCCATCCAAAGTGCAAATGATCAGCAAGACTTGGCTCACGAATATGGTGGTTTTAGCAGCAGGAGCCATGCCTTTTGCTCGCACCAAATCAAAATATTCTAGCTGCCCTAAAAAGATGAGAACTGCAAATAAAATAGTAAAGTACCACCCACCCGAAAGGGTCGCAGTCAAAGCAAGAGCTATTGCAACAATTCCACTAACAATCCGAGACCAAGGCATGGGCAAAAGAAGGAAGAGTGAAGAGTGAAGAATGAAGAATGAAAAAATTTTTGCATCTTCTTTCTTCGTACTTTGTTTTCTAGTCTAGTTTCTCACCACTGAGAATAAAAATAGGGTTGACGGCAGTAAAGCTCTGAGAAGAACCTCGCGTCTCCAAGCGGTTCACAGCCGACTGGATGACTTCTATATTTCTCGCTTGCAACTGAGCAAAGCTTTGAGAAATAGCATACAGACCTTCTAGACTAGCAGCTGTGGCGACAACTCGACCTGAGGGTAGCAAGTAACGCCACACTGCTTTCATAATTTCTTGGATGGGACGTCCTCCCTCAATACAAACACGGTCAGGAGCAGCCTTTAGATCATGCAAACATTCAGGAGCGCTCCCTTCAATGACTTCGACATTCTTCACTTCAAAGCGATCGCAATTGCGCCGGATCAAGTTGGCAACTTCTTCATCCCGTTCTACAGCGAAGATCCGCCCACTTGGACATAGTAACCCCACTTCTACTGGGATAGTTCCTGTCCCTGCACCAATGTCCCATAACACTGTGTGAGGTAAAAGGCGTAGTTGGGCAATCAACAGCAGTCGAATTTCTCGCTTGCTCAGGGGAATTCCAGGCAAGCGCTCAAACAAATCATCTGGAATACCAGGAGTAATGTAAGGCCAATGTTGGGAGGGCATAGGCAATTCACGCATTCGCTCATTTAAAATTTAAATTGGAAAAACTAGGCTGGGTAAGCATTTCCAGTACCCTCTCTTTGCAACCCCAACATCACAGAAGGGCAAAGAACCGTACAATTATGTTAAAGATATATGATTGCCTAATTTAGGAAAATAAAATGAAGAAAAAGGTTTTAAATTTATAACCATAAGTAATCCTAATGAATGGTCAAGTATTAGGCGATCGCTACGAAGTACAGCAACAATTGGGGAAAAAAGCTGGGCGACGAACGTTTTTAGCTCGTGATCTCATAACAGGTGAATTGGTTGTTGTCAAGTTACTGTCTTTTAGCAGTGACTTTGAGTGGGATGATCTCAAACTGTTTGAGCGGGAAGCAGAAACTTTAAAAAAACTAGCACATCCGTCTATTCCTCGCTATTTAGACTATTTTGAGGTAAATTCATCAAATATAAAAGGGTTTGCTTTAGTACAGACCTATATCCCAGCACAAACCTTGGAGCAATACATAAAAGCTGGGCGTACTTTTACGGAAGCAGAAGTCAAACAGATAGCCAAAGCACTTTTAAAAATTCTCATTTACTTACATGAGCAAAAACCTGCTACAATTCACCGCGATATTAAGCCTAGCAATATTTTGCTGAGCAACCGCTCTGGCAATAGTGTAGGTCAAATATACTTGGTGGATTTTGGCTCGGTGCAGACTGCGGCAGCCTCTGAAGACGGGACAATGACTATAGTGGGAACTTATGGCTATATGCCACCAGAACAATTTGGTGGACGTACGGTTCCTGCGTCTGACCTCTACAGCTTGGGTGCAACTTTAATCTATTTAGTCACCGGTTCTCAACCTGCGGATTTACCCCAAAAGGACTTGCGAATTCAATTTGAGGAGGCTGCGATTCTCAGTCCCGCTTTAAGTGAGTGGTTGAAGTGGATGAGCGAACCCAGTTTAGAGCGACGCTTGAGTTCTGCGCGTTCAGCTCTTGCAGCGTTGGAACATCCACTGCTTTTGCAACAGCCATACCCAGAAGAAATGCGCTTCACAAATGGGATTCGAGGGACTTGGTATTGGGACGGAAAGCATTGGATGAGCAAGGCTCAGGAGCAACAAACACAAATTGTCCCGCAAAAGCTTAACAGAAAAGATGAGTCTGGACGTAATCATTTAACCATCAAGATTACTCAACCAGCTGGTAGCAAAATCAAAATGAATAAAGATGAAAATTCTTTAGATATTTTCATTCCACCGACTGGTTTTCAGCCATCGATGACGTTCATGGTTTTGTTTGCTATTGCCTGGAATTCATTTATTCTTTTCTGGACAATTAACGCCATCGCTGCACCTTTTCCGGCAAACATACCATTTGCCTTGTTCTCGCTTCCCTTTTGGGGTGCGGGTTTTCAGATGTTGTCTTGGATTCTATTTCCGTTATTTAGACGGACTCGACTTCGTTTAAATCGGGAAAAAATTAACTTTATTTGGGATGTGTTTGGATGGAAATTCAATCGTGTTGCTTCAGCACGAACACAGGATATTACTAAGTTGGTGTATTTGCCGAAAACGTTTACAACAACCTCTGAGGGCAACAGAATTGAAGTTCCACCTCAACTGATAATTTGGGCAGGAGTGCATAAGTATCAGCTTGGTGGTAGTCATGGTCCTATTGAGTCTGAACCGGAAATTGAATGGCTCGCTCATGAATTAAGCGATTGGTTAGGTTTACCCCTGACGCAAGAGTAGAGCTTGGAGTATGGGGTGTGAGGCAAGTGGAAATTCTCTTTTTTTGAATTTTAAATTTCTTTAAACCATACCCCTACTTATCAGTTAATATTTCAAGAAATGTAACGTTTAATTGCGGTATCGTAAAACAAAAGAAGTTCGGTTCTCGTGAGTCGAGCTATGAGCCAATCTGAAGTTACCCCTACCCAAACCACAAATCTAATTCACCACGAACCCATTCATATCCCTTGCTCGATCCAGCCTCACGGCGTACTACTGGCGCTCAGTCCCCAGCTAGAAATCCTGCAAATAAGTAACAATACCCAGGAGTTCTTAGGCAAAGAGCCACATGAGTTGCTCGGTCAACCTCTTAGCACTTTACTTGACTCAGAACAAGTCAAAGCTATTCAGCAGTGCTGGCAACAAGAGGGAGGTGGTGTCAATTCCTTCAAGCTTTCAATTGAGACCTCCAAGGGTGAGCAATACTTTGACGGCATTGCTCATCGTACAGAAGATACTGTGATTCTTGAGCTAGAACCAACTGACTCTGTTAACCAGATCAGCTTTTTGAGCTTCCATGCCTTGGCGGGTGAGGCGATCGCCAAAATGCGGAAGACATCAAACTTCGCAGATTTTTTGCATTTGGTCGCATCCGAAGTGCAAAAAATCACAGGTTTTGACAGAGTGATGGTCTATCAATTTGACGCTCAAGGAGCGGGTTCCGTAGTTGCCGAAGGCAAACGGAATGATTTATCACCTTATTTAGGGCTGCACTATCCTGCAACGGATCTCCCCGAGGAAGTTAGGGAGTTATATAGGCGCGGCTTGCTTCGATTCATTCCCAATTTAAATGCCCAACCAGTCGAGCTCGTTTCGGTTGAAGATTCCGAAACCCATTCTACACCTGTTAACTTAAGCTTATCTGTACTCAGGAGTGTTGATCCCTGTTGTGTTGAATACCATCAAAACATGGGTGTAGCAGCCATCCTGGTCATATCGCTCATCAAGGAACAAACACTCTGGGGATTAATTTCCTGCCATCATCAAACTCCGAAGTATATTCCTTACGAAGTGCGGAAAATTTGCGAATTTTTGGGACAGATGATGTCGCAAGAACTAGAACACAAAGTTAATCAGTCCGAATTTGACTATCAGGTCAAGCTCCAATCGCTACAATCTGATTTCATAGAGTCCATTTCCCAGGCAAACAATTTTAGAGAAGCGCTTGTCTCTCCTAAGCCTCGCTTACTGGATGTCGTCAATGCTCAAGGAGCAGCAGTTTGTCTGGATGATGACATTACGCTTGTAGGAGCAACACCAAATATTCAGGAAGTTCGTGCCCTGATTGATTGGGCAGACACTTCATACGGCGACAACCTATTTTCCACGCATTCTCTGCCCAAGCTTTACCCAGAGGCTGTTGCCTTCAAAGATACAGCCAGTGGTTTGCTGCTGTTGCGGATTTCTAAAGTTCGCCCCTATTACATCCTCTGGTTTCGTCCTGAAGTCATCCAAACGGTACAGTGGGCAGGGAACCCGAATGAATCGATTCGGGTTCATGACGATGGTCGTGTTACCCTTTGTCCACGAGCATCTTTTGAACTGTGGCAAGAAACGGTTCGATTGACTTCGCTCCCTTGGAAATCGTGTGAACTTGACAGCGCCCTTGCTCTGAGGAATGCGATTGTGGGCATTGTCCTTTCCAAGGCAGATGAGTTAGCCAAAATAAACCTAGAGTTAGAACGCAGCAACCACGAGCTAGCTTCCTTTGCCTTCGCCGCTTCCCACGATTTAAAGGAACCTTTGCGGGGCATCTATAACTACTCAAGTATATTGCTGGAAGACTACGCCCAACTCCTGGATGAGGATGGAATTGAGTACTTACAAACCGTAGTATCCTTGTCTCAACGGATGGAAACTCTCATTAATTCCCTCCTGCGACTCTCCCAGTTAGGGCAAGCAAAACTACACTTGCAAGCAACTGACCTCAACGAATTACTCCACCGAGTGATGAATCTTTTACGTGCCAGTCGTCCGCAAGCTAAGTTCGATATTCGCATAGCCAGACCTTTGCCCAGAATTGAATGTGACCCAGTTCTTGTCAGCGAAGTCTTTAGTAACCTGATTGTCAATGCATTTAAATATAACGATAAGCCAGAAAAATGGGTTGAAATTGGATACCTGGATACGGATGAACAGCCAGAAAAAGCGCTGCTCCAACTGCAACAGCAAACCTCAGTACAGCCTGTCTTTTATATCCGAGATAATGGCATTGGTATTCCAGAACATCACCACCAGACTATCTTCCGACTCTTCAAACGGCTCCACTCTCAGGAAAAGTACGGTGGTGGTGCAGGTGCGGGGCTAGCCATTTCCAAGAAGATTATTGAGCGCCATGGTGGTCGTATTTGGGTTGAGTCTACCGTAGGTGATGGCTCAGTGTTCTATTTTACGCTAAAATAATCTAGTGTTTTTGAAAAAATGTAAATTTTTAATACGATTTTTGAAGACAACAAATGACCACAAAACTCAATGAACCACTGCTGGTTGTTGAGGACAGCAATGAGGATTTTAGGATACTGCAACGCCTCATGCGGCGGATGGCTGTCCAGAACCCTATATATCGCTGTACTAATGGGGATGAGGTTTTAGACTTTCTCTATCAAGAGGGGAATTATCAAAACTCTAACATTGCGCCACGACCTTCTATTATCTTGCTCGATCTCAATTTGCCTGGTATTGATGGTCGTGATATCTTGTCACGGCTCAAGCAAGATAGGAGTTTAAGGGAAATCCCCGTTGTTGTGTTCACCACATCATCTAACCCAAGGGATATTGAACTCTGCTACCAAAAAGGCGCAAATGGCTATCTTATCAAGCCTATGGATGCTCAAGAGCTACAAAAGACGATTCAGGCGTTTGTAGATTACTGGTTGGAGGTCAATACTCCCCCAGCTGCTGGTTAATGACTCCTTTAAGGACATTAGATTTCAGTTAGAAGGGATTCTTTGAATGTGTGATGGTTGTAGATGGCTAAAACGAGCCTCTCTACTACAAATTTTAGATTTTATTTATATTTTTTTAAATTTTTATTAAAAGTCTTTTGATAAGTGAGAAGCTTGATGAAGGAGTACAACAAGTCTCCCTCATCCTTCTTATGCCAGACACCAGGACGCTACTCATCATTGATGATTGTGCAGAGGATCGGAGAATCTATCGTCGATATCTCTTGAAAGATTCTCACCAGTCCTACCAGATTTTGGAAGCAGACTCTGCGAAGGACGGACTTGCTTTGTGCGAGGAAATACTCTGCGACGTTATTCTACTGGATTTTTGCCTACCTGACATGACTGGGCTAGAAATCCTAGATCAGCTTAAGCAGGAGAGATTTGAGCCTCCCGCGCCCGTAATTATGCTGACAGGACAAGGTGATGAAGAGGTCGCCGTACAAGCGATGAAAAGGGGTGTTCAAGATTACCTGGTCAAGCAACATCTGAAACCGGATGTGCTACAGTTAGCAGTCCGCAATGTGATTCAGCAAGCGCAATTGGAAAGTGTGCTTAGCAAAACAAAGGAAAGACAGCGCCTGATTATCCAACAGGCTGAACTGCTTGCTCAAACTCAAGCTGCTCTTTTGAGAGAACAGAAACTTAACGCATTTAAATCCCAAATCATCACAACGGTTTCTTACGAGTATCGAACGCCGTTAACTTCCATTCTGGCGGCTGCATCAACCCTCAAGCAATATGGCGATAAGCTGGATGAATCAAAACAGCAGAGGTTTCTGCAAATCATTGAACAGAAAGCTCGCCACATGGGTAAGTTAGTTGATGACTTACTTGTGTTTCATCAATTTGAGTTAAACAAAGCCCAGTTTAAGCCGCAACCGCTGGATTTGTGCCACTTTTTTTCTGAGTTGATAGAAGAGCAGCGAGAAAAAGTGAGCAATCGCCATCAATTGCTTTATAAGATCATTGGGGATCATAAGGGCTTCTGGGGCGATGGCTTACTTTTGCGGCAAATCTTTGTTAACTTAATGTCCAATGCGATTAAGTACTCCCCAGATGGAGGCAATATAGAGTTGCACCTGATTGGGAATGACTCACAAGTTATCTTTTACATCAAAGATCAGGGAATTGGTATACCAATAGAGGATCAAGAAAACTTGTTTCAAGCTTTCAGTCGTGGGAGTAACGTTGACACAATTCCTGGAACAGGTTTGGGACTAGCCATTGCTCAAGCGTGTGTAGAGTTACATGGCGGCGATATTACCTTGGAAAGTCAGGTGGGACGAGGAACTAGGGTGACAGTAACTTTACCGAAGCGACCTCTGATTTGATGATTTCGTAGTGAGCGCTAAACGCCAAGACAGCGCTCACTACAAATTACACCTGTCGGGTTTTACTCCGTTCAACTCATCCTACATTCTTTTTTTGAATCTCTTGTTTGATCAGTTCAAGATCAGTATAGGAGTCAGCAACGCTAATCAGACTTTCACTGGTCATTGAACCTAAACCAACAACTTCCACTTGGACTCCTTGGTAACTGATAGTATCAACAGCATAGGCAAGGTCGCCATCTCCACTCAACAGAACTAAGGTATCGCAGTACCTTGCTAAGGTCATCATATCGACCGTAATCTCTACATCCAAATCCGCTTTTTTGGAGCCATTTGGGAGCTGGGTTAGTTCTTTACTCACCACACGATAGCCATTGCGACGCATCCAGAGCAGAAAGCCTTGCTGTTTTTCATTTGCAGAATCAACACCTGTGTAGAAGTAAGCCCTAAGCAGTTGACGCTCCCTTGTCAGATAACGCAGTAGTTTGGTGTAATCAATTTCAAGATTGAGGTGCATTGCTGCATAAAACAAATTTGCGCCATCAATAAAAATGGCAATGCGTTGCTGTCGCTTATTGTTTGGAAAATTGTTCCAATGGTACGGTTGTAAGGTATTTGCACTCTCAATATCTGGTTTCTCAAGAATGGAAAGTTGTGTCACATTCAACGGTGTCTCAGGTTCCAACTTTAAGCGCCGTTGGTTCTTATGCTGAGGTCGTGGAAGTAGCTGCATGGAAATACAACTCCGAGCGTGCGTGATTTTTATTAAACAAAGCCGTGAACATCGTTCGACTTAAAACGGACAGATGGAAAAAGCCAAAAATTTAATATTTTCTTTATTTTTTACACTGCTTTGTTTTGCACGTCATCTTAAAAGATACAAATCTTGACCTTTTGTAATCTCTCTTATTTTTAACAATGCCATTCTGCTGCGGTCAACAAAAAAACGGAAATTTAGCCTTTAAACCTGTGAATTTGGTAGTAGCCTGACCACATTTGTCTATAGTTAATGAAGAACTGTCGTTTGGTTCCCTAGACAGGGGAGGCTTATGTTTGGATTGGGATGGACGGAAGTAGGTGTCATTGTTTTGGTCGCTGTTCTCATTTTTGGACCAAAAAAAATTCCGGAATTAGGCAGCGCACTGGGTAAAACTCTGCGGGGTTTTAAGGAGGAACTGAAAAATCCCAGTGAGGATACTAATCCGGAAAAAACAGAAGATTGAAGAAAGAAAGTTGAAAAATCAAGTTCTATCTTCTTTCTTCCTTTTTTAGAACTCATAACAGCGTATTGACCACAGAAGATGTCACCCCAATTTGGGAATCTACGGTGGACGAGTTGGTATTTTGTTGAGGGACTTCTTCTTTAATAACTCCACGCGCTGCAATTAACTTAATAGCGCGGCTGATGCTTTCTGGCAAAATGACGACTAGACTATTATCTGGAGCAGTGTCTAAGGCTCTGTTAACCGCGTCTGTTTCATTGAGAATAATTTCATACTGGCAGTTGGGGTTGACTTCCTTAATACCTTGAACAATTAAATCAGCAGCTGTACCCCGCACCCGTCCCCTGGTGTCATCATCTTCTTTAACGATGATGGAGTCAAAAATGTCCACTGCTAGTTTACCTAACATGATAAAGTCTTCATCGCGGCGATCGCCTGGTCCTCCAATCACCCCAATGCGTTCACCAGATGTCCAGTTACGGACAAAAGCCCCTAACGCTTCATAACTAGCTGGGTTGTGGGCATAGTCTACCAAAGCATGGTAGTTCCCCAAATTAAATAAGTTCATCCGTCCCGGCGTTTGACTGACTGAAGCGCGAAATGTATTCAAGCCTGCGCGAATTTGTTCTATTGATACATTTTGCACAAACGCTGCTAAAGAAGCTGCTAAAGCGTTGGCTATCATAAACGGCGCACGTCCGCCCATTGTCAGGGGTATATTTTCTGAGCGTTCAATCCGGTGCGTCCAATCGCCTTTTAGTATTGACAGATAGCCATTTTCATACACTGCGGCGACTCCTCCCTGTTGAATGTGCTTTCGCACCAATTCCGAATCTGGGTTCATGGTGAAGTAGGCAATATTGGCTTTGGTTTTTTCTGCCATAGCCGCTACTCGCCCGTCGTCAGCATTGAGGACTGCGTAGCCGTCGGGGAATACAGCTTCAGCAATCACACTCTTGAGATGCGCCAACTGTTCAATAGTATTTATGTCGCCTATTCCCAGGTGGTCTGCGGCAACATTTAAGACCACACCCACATTAGCCGCTTCAAAAGCCAATCCAGACCGGAGAATACCCCCACGAGCAGTTTCGAGTACTGCGACTTCTACAGTTGGATCTTGCAGGATGAGTTGGGCACTTTGGGGACCAGTGTTGTCTCCGACTTCCACTAAGTAATTTCCAATATATGTTCCGTCAGTCGTTGTATAACCTACGACCTTATTAGTCTGCTTAAAAATGTGTGCCAAGAGCCGGGTGGTTGTGGTTTTGCCGTTGGTACCTGTTACAGCAAGAATGGGTATGCGACTGATTTTGTCAGCAGGGAACAACATATCTAGCACTGCTCCCCCGACATTACGGGGGATACCAAGACTTGGAGCAACGTGCATCCGAAATCCAGGTGCGGCGTTAACTTCTACAATCACACCATCCACTTCTCGCAAGGGACGGCTAATATCCGATGTCACAATATCAATTCCTGCAATATCCAAACCGATAAGTTTGACTATCCGTTGTGCTAACCAAACATTTTCAGGATGGATTTCATCTGTACGGTCTACGGCACTGCCCCCTGTACTCAAGTTTGCCGTTGCCCGGAGATAGCAAATGTTGTCTTTAGGTAACACACTGTTAAGGGTGAAACCTTGCTTTTCCATGAGTTGGTAGCTGGTGCGGTCTAGTTCAATTTTGGTGAGGATGTTATCATGTCCTTCACCACGGTTTGGGTCTTTGTTAGTTTCCTCAATCAGCTCAAAGATGGTGGATCTGCCATTGCCAATCACATGAGCTGGCACACGTTCAGCAACTGCTACCACTTTGCCATCCACCACTAGTACCCGATGGTCGCGCCCGGTGTAATACCGCTCAACAATAATTGACCGGGAAATCTGTCTGGCTAAATCGTATGCAGCTTCTGCTTCTTCCCTGAAAGTGATATTGATGGAGATACCGCGTCCGTGATTGCCATCCAAAGGTTTGATGACGATGGGGTAGCCACCCACATGTTCTATGGCTTCTTCTAAATCGTCCAAGAAGTTGATCACCGTACCTCTTGGTACAGGGACTCCGGCGTTGGCAAGAACGCGTTTGGTGGCTTCTTTGTCGCAGGCTAGTTCTACTCCCAAGATGCCGGTATTGTCTGTCATGGTCGCTTGTATCCGCTTTTGATTCACGCCGTACCCTAGCTGAATCAAAAAGCGTGCGCCCAGCTGCATCCAGGGAATGCCTCTTTTTTCTGCTTCTTTGACTAGTGTTTCCGTACTCGGTCCTAATGAAGCGTCACGCCATAAGTCTTTCAGGTCTTGCAAATCTTGCTCTAATTCTGCCTTTGGATAGCGACCCCGATCAACAATACTTTGGCACAGCCGCACAGCTGCTCTGCCAGCGTAGCGTCCCGCTTCCTCGTTCAGATACTCGAACACTACCTGGTAAACTCCCGATGTTGACGTTTCTCGGGTTCGCCCAAAGCCTACGTGCATAAGAGCCAATTCTTGCAGTTCTATGGCTACGTGTTCCACAACATGACCCATCATGGTGCCTTCTCGCACCCGCATCAAAAAACCACCTCGACAGCCTGGCGAGCAATAGTGACCTTCCAGACTGGGCAGAGCCTCAACTAATCCTTCATAAAAGCCGAGAATTTCGTTTGTGGGCGTCTCGGCAATGTTTTCTAAATCGAGGCGCATGACAATCAGCTTGTGGCGTCGAATGCTCCAATAGTTGGGGCCGCGTAAGGTCTGGATCTTGAGGATTCTCATGGGAAATAGGTAGATGGAGATTCGGAACCAAAATTCTAGTTTCTTACTGGAATTGACCGCTTAACTGTTCATGGTAAACAGTTTTTTCTTCTTACATCGTATTATTCTCGCTTTTTCTGCTGCAACCTAAAAATTAGCGGTCAACCCAGTGTAACCTCTGCTACTGTTTGCCGTCAGCTGGAGACTCGGTACACAGCAGGTAATACTGTACGCTGGTACAAGTGATAGCGATCGCCGTGACTGAGAATGTGCAGTCGTAGATTGTGGATATTTAACGGTTCAGTTGCTCCTACATGTGGCTCGTTTGTATGAGTCACCTCGGTTGGATCTACAATCGTCACACTTCCTTTGCCTAAGACTTGTAGCCAACCATCGCGCTCAAACATGGCACATGTATCTTCATCAATACCGATCCCCAGGCGATCTGGATGAGCTGCGATCGCGCTCACGAGCCGCACCATGCGATTGCGATTGTGGAAGTGTTGGTCTACTATCACTTCTGGGATTAATCCTAAACCTGTAGCCATGTCTACTAAGGAGCGATTTGGCGATTCACCGCTACCTCCGCCTGCTATCATATGATGCCCCATCACCGCCGCCCCTGCACTTGTGCCTGCCAAGGTGAGTTGCCCTGATCTGACCCGCTGCCGGATAATGTCCATTGCTGGCGTATCTGACAGGACGCCACAGAGGCGCAATTGGTCTCCGCCTGTCAAAAAGACTCCCGTACAGCCTTCTAGGGATGCTTGGATGTAGGAGTCTTCACACTGTTCCCGTTCTCGAATGTCTAAGATTTCGACTTTCTTAGCACCCATTTCTTCAAAAATACGGATATACCTACCACCTATAATGCTTGGTTCACGGGAGGCAGAGGGAATAATTGTAATATGGGCATTGCTGGCACCAGAACGACTAACAAATGTCCGCAAAATTTCGCGTCCATGTACTTTGTCTTCTGCGCCTCCGATGACCAGAACGGCGGTTTTAGTAGCTTGGGGTGTCCTCATTTCCAGCGATTTAGCTTTTAATTGCGGCATTGTGTTTCTCCTGTCAACAACCTCAGATGAATTAAACAAGGTAGCTTTCGCCTGATGATTTTTACGCTTCGCTTCTTATGGAGGACAGTGCTTCACGCACAAAATGCCTCAGAAGTGCAGAGTGTCCTTTGCCGTTCCTCACTCAGAGGTACCTTGTTTTTCACCTAAGTCCCCAAAGGGGTAGGATGTAGGGGCGCAAAGCTTTGCGCCTCTATGGGTGTAGGGGCGCAAAGGTTTATGCCCATACGGGAGGTGTAAGGGAATAGGGTGGTTTGAAACCCTGTACTTTTGAAGATTTGGTTTGAAGTCTCTGAATTTGTGCATAGAGAAAAACAACCAGATTCTTTATTTAATCTCCCGAATTTATTTGTGGGTTCCCCTACCCCATATCCCCCTACAACCTGCGTGGAGGGAGAAAAGCAGGTCAAGACCCCCTTTTTTCTGAGGCTGGCTCGATGCATCCTGGAAGTTGTTAACTCGGTTCAGTTTAATAATTTAAAGGTAGATGTGACAATATTTAAACATAAATTAAGTAATTAGAAAAACTTGTGTTGACACGGAAAATCTCACATTTCCGGTACTTTTAGATACGCTTGATGTTGTTGAGATATTGTGTTACACAACATCAGCTTCAGGGTAAAGAGACGTTCCAATTTCAGATTAGTGTCCTCCAATACGAAATACTGTGCGCTTTGATATAGTTACGCTGTTTCCTGACTGTTTTACCTCCGTTCTCAACACCGGGCTGATAGGTAAGGCTCTGGCAAAACAGATTGCCCAAGTGCATCTGATTAATCCACGCGACTTTACCACTGACAAGCACCGGAAAGTTGATGATGAACCTTATGGCGGCGGTGTGGGGATGCTGATGAAGCCAGAACCTATCTTTGCTGCTGTAGAGTCGCTGCCGATTCTACATCGACGAGAGGTTATTTTGATGAGTCCTCAAGGTCAGACAATGAATCAACCGCTGCTGCGAGAATTGGCGACGAATTATGAGCAGTTGGTCGTGATTTGTGGTCATTACGAAGGGGTAGATGAGCGGGTGCTGCATTTAGTTGACCGCGAGGTGTCTTTGGGCGATTTTATTCTCACTGGTGGAGAAATTCCAGCAATGGCATTAATGAATGGTGTGGTGCGCCTTCTACCGGGAACAGTGGGTAAAGTCGAGTCCCTCACGGCAGAAAGCTTTGAGGAAGGACTGTTGGACTATCCCCAGTATACCCGTCCGGCGGTGTTTCGCGGCTGGAAAGTCCCTAATATCCTGCTTTCTGGCAATCATGCCGAAATTGCTAAGTGGCGCTACGAACAACAAATCAACAGAACACGCCTGCGCCGCCCCGATTTGCTTAAAAGTTGGCAGGAGAAGCGGGGGGAAGAGGACGCGGGGACGAAAGGACGCGGGGACGCTGAGAAAGGGTGATGGGGAGAAACTCTTGACTTGTGAGCCACAACTGATGACTAATGACTAATGACTAATGACTAATGACTAAAAAATGAATATTCGCATTGGTAACGGCTACGATATTCACCGCTTGGTGAGCGATCGCCCCCTGATTTTGGGCGGTGTCAATATTCCCCACTCATTAGGTTTGTTGGGACACAGCGATGCTGATGTTCTCACACACGCAATTATGGATGCTATGCTAGGGGCGCTTTCTTTGGGAGATATTGGACATTATTTTCCTCCCACAGATCCCCAATGGGCAGGCGCAGATAGTTTGGTGCTATTAAGTCAAGTCCATCAGTTGATTCGGGAAAAAGGCTGGCAGATAGGCAATGTTGACTCGGTCGTTGTGGCTGAACGTCCGAAATTGAAACCCCATATTGAGACGATGCGGGAAAAAATAGCCGGAGTTTTGCAAATACAGCCGAATCAAGTTGGTGTCAAAGCGACCACCAATGAAAAATTAGGTCCTGTTGGACGCGAGGAAGGGATTAGTGCTTACGCTGTTGTTTTGCTGACGCAGGAATAAATTTCCAAGTAGGATAGGCACTGCCCAGCATTATTACCTAAACTATGGGCGGGCAGGACAGCCAGCCCACCCTACAAGAAATGGATTGAATGCAATTGCAAACAACTGTAAAGCATGAATTAGCTAGGATGGAAATCAATGGTTGACAGCAGCAAATAAAACATAACTTGGTGGAAAATGATAGCTATGCAAGCCATAGATTTAGACAATAATGTAGACCGTCCAGATTTTGTTGCCTTAGATAAAGAGAGGCAAGTTATTCTGATAGCGGAAATCAAAGGTTTTCCGTTTAATTTCACAGATAAAAAAACTAAAGAATATGCTATTTTGCGGCTGATTGATTACTTGCAAGCTGCAAAAATCCTGATTCCCTTTGCCATGCTTGTTGATGTAGATAAAATTCTAATTTTTAAATGGGACGGGAAGAATTTGTCAGAACCGATTCTCTGCCTTAATACTGCTAACGTGCTAAGTCATTACGATCCAGAATTTAGCAACAAAAAAATATTTAGTTTTTACCTTACAGGATTGACAGAAGCCTGGCTGCGTGACTTAGCTTATCATTGGAAATCAGAAATATCGCCAGCATCTAAAGAGATGGCAAAAATCGGTTTGTTGCAGTTATTAGAAGAGGGAACCACTCAAGCTTATTAATAATAATTAGCAGTGATACTTTACGTTGAGACAAATTTTTTGATGAGCATTGCTAAAGGGCAAGATTCTCAAGCAGAAGACTTACTGAAAAATACGCCGACATCAGTCCGTTTAGCAGTGCCAAGTATTTGTTATGTAGAAGCTCTTACGACATTGGAGCAAGAGGAGAAATATAGTAAAGACTTCTTGAGACGATTGGACATTCAAATCAATGAGGCAGAACGAGATAAAACTTCACACAATGCACAATCACTTCGTACTCTGCTAGACCAAGCCAGAGTTAGCTTTAATAGACGAAAGAATGACATAGAACAACGTTTTTATACAGCTTTTAACCAGCTTTGTAGCAAGACAGAAATGATTACATTAAATACAGCCATCCTTCACGAAAGTTTAAATAGACCTATTCTAGAAAAACACGTTATAGACAAACTAATTTTGGAGTGCATAGTTCACCACGCACGCTTGCATCCTGATGAAATTAAGGTATTTTTAAGTAACAATTCCAAGGAATTCGGCAAACGGGAAGTGACAGAGGTTTTACGAGATACTGGTGTTCAGTATTTCAACAACACCCAAAACTTGCTTGGTTGGCTACAGTCTCAGTCCAATTGAGTCTGCTGCATATGAATTTACACGGGGTTGGTGTGAAAAACTGCTTTAGCAGCACTAGAATATACCTCAATTGGGTACAATATTAGCCTTCTTACTTAAATATAAAGTAAATATTTATGAATATTGGCATTTTTAAACAAATTTTCCGACGTAGTTGGATTTTGGCATTACTGGGTATTTGGGTAACGTTAGCCCTAAATGGCTGCAATCCCAGTCAGTTTAAAACCAAAGCTGCTCAAGTGCCCCAGCTGGTACGCAGCATGCTCAGTGACCCACAAACCTTTAACTACCCACTCAATCAAGATGCATCAACAACAACCCTTCTGGGATTAACTCTTGAGGGGTTAATTACCCAAAACTCAATAACTGGTAAAGTCGAACCAGCCCTAGCTCAATCGTGGGAAATTTCTGATGACAAAAAGCGGATTGTTTTTACCATGCGTGAGGGTTTGAAATGGTCTGACGGACAGGCACTAACAGTAGATGATGTGGTGTTTACTTACAACGACATTTACCTCAACCAAGCGATTCCTACCGATGTCAGAGACACCTTGAGGATTGGTGAAAGTGGTAAGCTACCCAGTGTGCGAAAATTAGATGAGCGTCGCGTTGAGTTTAGCGTACCGGAACCCTTTAGACCTTTCCTGCTCAATACAGGTTATCCAATTTTACCCGCCCATGCGTTGCAAGAATCAGTAAAGACGAAAGACGCAGAGGGGAAGCCGACCTTTTTATCAAAGTGGAGCGTTGATACTCCTCCAGACCAAATTATTGTCAACGGTCCTTATAAACTAGAACGTTACGAAACCGGTCAACGTGTGGTTATGCGCCGCAACCCCTACTACTGGCGTAAGGATGATAAAGGCAATCGTCAGCCTTATGTTGAACGCATTATTTGGCAAATTGTGGAATCCACAGATACTTCCTTGGTGCAATTTCGTTCTGGCGGATTGGATTCTGTGGGGGTGTCGCCAGAATTCTTTTCTTTGCTGAAGCAGCAAGAAAAACAAGGTAATTTCACAATTTACAATGGTGGTCCAGCCGCTGGTACGAATTTTGTTTGGTTCAATCTTAATAAAGGTAAAAGGAACGGCAAGCCGCTGGTCAATCCAGTAAAATCCCGTTGGTTCAATACTGTGGAATTTCGGCAGGCGGTAGCTTATGCCATCGACCGCGAAACGATGATTAACAACACTTTTCGTGGTTTGGGAGAACTACAAAATTCTCCAATTTCCGTACAAAGCCCGTATTTCCTTTCACCTAAAGAAGGGCTGAAAGTTTATAATTACAATCCACAAAAGGCAAAGGAACTGCTGCTCAAAGCAGGATTTAAGTATAATGACAGAGGTCAGCTACTAGATGCTGAGGGAAACCGTGTTCGCTTCACTTTGGTCACCAATGCAGGAAATAAAATCCGTGAGGCACTAGGATCGCAAATTAAACAAGACTTGAGCAAAATCGGTATTCAAGTCGATTTTACCCCATTGGCATGGAGTGCTTTCACAGACAAAGTTTCTAACAGCTTGGACTGGGAAGCATCTCTAATGGGATTAACAGGCGGGTTAGAACCGAATGATGGTGCGAATGTTTGGGCACCAGAAGGCGGATTACATATGTTTAATCAGAAACCTCAACCAGGACAAAAGCCGATTCAGGGTTGGGAGGTGGCTCCTTGGGAAGCAGAAATAGGCAAGCTTTACATCCAAGCTGCACGGGAATTTGACGAAGCTAAAGTTAAAGCAATTTATGCGAAAAGTCAGCAGATTACCCAGGAATATTTACCGTTTATTTACCTGGTTAACGTCTATTCATTGTCAGCGGTGCGCGATCGCTTTGAAGGTATTCAATACTCTGCTCTTGGCGGCGCATTCTGGAACATTCATGAAATCAAGGTGACTGATTAGTCATATATGGTAGGTTAGGTAATGCTTATGCCTAACCTACTGTTTAGACTCGTTAATTGCCTTCTGTCGTAGAGGCTGGACACTGAAGTGTATGATGCGAAAAGATTAGAATTTCTATCCCATGCTTTCTGTCCTCTTCCCTTTTCGCCGTCGCTGGCTTTCAACTGTACTGATACTAATTCTATGGCTGAGTTGTCAGTTATTTTTCACAAGCTGCAACCCAGCAAACTTCAAGACTAATGCGGCGCAAATTTCCCAATGGGTAACAGGTACTATCGGCGACCCGAAAACCTTTAACTACGCCTTCAATCAAGAGTATCCTCACGTTTTTTTGTTTACGGCTGAAGGACTGACAACCCTTAACGCTATGACAGGGAAAATTGAGCCTGCTTTAGCTGAATCATGGAATATTTCTGATGATAAAAAGCTGATTACTTTTACCCTACGCGAGGGTTTGAAATGGTCTGATGGCGAACCACTAACTGCTGATGATGTCATCTTCACTTATCAAGATATCATTTTCAACCCAAAGATTCCTACTGATTGGAAAGATGGACTGAAAATAGGTTCGAGTGGAGATTTTCCAAAAATCAGAAAAATAGATAATCGTCAAGTTGAATTTACTTTCCCTGAGCCTTTTTCACCTTTTCTTTACACGGCTGGAGGAGCATCAACAAATTCAATTGCTATCTTGCCAAAACACGCTTTAGAAGCATCTATCAAATCTCAAGATGCAAATGGCAATCCTCAATTTCTTTCGACTTGGACAACAGGTACTGATCCGGCAAAAGTTATTGTTAATGGTCCTTATAAAATAGAAAGTTACATTCCTAGTCAGCGTGTGGTATTTCGGCGTAATCCTTATTACTGGCGCAAAGATAGCCAAGGAAATCAATTGCCTTATGTTGAGCGAATTGTTTGGCAAATTATAGAATCTACCGATACGATGATTCTACAATTTCGCTCTGGTGGATTAGATACAGTTACAGTGAGTCCTGAAAATTTTTCCTTACTCAAACGGGAAGAAAAAAGAGGAAAATTTACTATATACAATGGTGGTCCAGACTTTAGTACACTTTTTATTTCCTTCAATTTAAACAAAGGCCAGCGAAACGGACAGCCTCTTATTAACCCGATGAAATCTCGTTGGTTTAATACATTGGCATTTCGGCGAGCAGTTGCTCATGCCATCAATAGAAAAGCAATACTAACTAATGTATATCGGGGAATTGGTACGCTACAAAATTCACCTATTGAAACTCAAAGCCCCTTTTATACTCCTCCAAACAAAGATGTGAAAGTGTATGATTACAATATAGAAAAAGCTAAAGAATTACTCTTAAATGCTGGTTTTAAATATAATAATGGAAACCAGCTGTTAGATGCTGATGGTAATCGCGTACGCTTTACTCTGTTAACTAATGTTGAAAATAAAACCCGTGTGACAATGGGGGCGCAAATAAAGCAAGACTTAAGTAGAATTGGTATTCAAGTTGATTTTAACCCGATTACTTTTAATACCCTCACAGACAAGCTTGCTAACAGTTTCGATTGGGAATGTTACATAGGTAGCTTTATTGGAGGACCAGAACCACATGATGGAGTAAATGTGTGGACACCTGATGGTGGATTACACGTCTTTAACCAAAAATCACTACCAGGACGAGAACCTCTGATTGGTAGAGAAGTCCCAGATTGGGAGGCAGAAATTGGTCGTCTTTATGTAAAAGCAGCGCAAGAGTTTGACCAAAACAAGCGTAAAGAAATTTACGCCGAAACGCAACGCCTCGCACAGGAATATTTACCTTTTGTTTATTTGGTGAATCCTTTATCTTTAGCAGCAGTACGCGATCGCCTAGAAAATGTAAAATTCTCTGCTATGGGTTCTCAAAGAGGAGCGTTGTGGAACAAGTATGAAATTAAAGTCGCAGAATAGTTATTAGTTAATAGAACAAGCGATAAGGGAAAAGGGATAAATGACAGATGACAAATCTTTGCGATCGCTCCTGCAAGACCTTGCCAATGGTAACATCACCCCAGATGCAGCATTAGAAAAACTCAAACACTTGAGTTATGAACCTGTCGGCGAGTTTGCCAAAATTGACCATCACCGCGCCTTAAGAACTGGCTTCCCAGAAGTCATTTGGGGACCAGGTAAAACTCCTGACCAAATTGCTCAAATTATGGAAGCTATGCGCCAGCGCAACCCAGTGGTCATGGCAACACGCATAGAACCAGATGTTTTTGCCGCACTGGAAACAAAAGTTCATGGTCTGCGCTACTACGACTCGGCGCGAATTTGTGCCATCGCACCTCCTACCATTGAACCACAGTATCCTGGAACAATCGGGATTCTTTCTGCTGGCACTGCTGATTTACCCGTTGCTGAGGAAGCTGCGCTCACCGCAGAACTTTCTGGTTTCCGTGTGCAGCGCCTTTGGGATGTGGGAGTTGCAGGAATTCACCGTCTGCTAAACAACCGCCATGTCATCGAATCAGCATCCGTGTTAATAGTTGTCGCGGGGATGGAAGGCGCTTTACCCAGCGTGGTTGCAGGTTTGGCAGATTGTCCTGTCATAGCTGTTCCCACTAGCATCGGTTACGGCGCAAGTTTTGGAGGTTTAGCACCACTATTGACAATGCTCAACTCTTGTGCTGCGGGTGTCGGTGTGGTGAATATCGATAATGGCTTTGGTGCAGCAGTATTGGCGGGGCAAATTTTGCGGACGGCTAATAAATTAAGACCATCATTAAACACTTAGTTTGTATATATAGCAATTAGCAATCCATGCAGAAGTTGTGATCTCTCGTCTCTTTCCTCTGTGTCCTCTGCGGTTTATAAAAAAAGCTAAGTTCACAAATCATTTAGGATTGCTATTACAGTCCTAAATGATTCTTGAATAACGATACCCTAATTTCTTAAAGAAACCGGGGCATAAGGAACTAAAAAGCTAAATCAATTTTTTAATATCACCAAAAGCACGGTAGAAACAACCACTAGCTGACTGACGCACTTCTTGAACAAGATAGCGATCGCCCTCTTGACGCATATCTTTGGGAAACTGTACATTCCAATTAGGGTTATATCCTGGCGACACAACCCGAATTCTCAGTTTACCTCCCTCACGAATACACTCAACAATCACCCCCAAACTAGTGTCTGTTGTGGTTTCCAAGACTGCGGAGGGTGCTGTTCCCCCGGATGTAGGTGCTTTAATCATAGTTGCTTGGGGAACTATACCCTCTTGCGCGGCTTTAATTGCTGCTTCACTAGCATCGATACAAGCTAGAGAACCATCTGTAGTGACGATATAAATGCAATTATCTAAAAACTGCATAGATAAAGCCGAACCGCAGCCAGTGGCAAGCTTCCAAAGGCGTTCTCCTACTTGATTAAAGCAATAAACTGAAGAGCTGTTGTCACCAGCAAACACATATTGACCATCAAGTGTAGTGGCGCAAGAATACACTGCTGCATCGCACTTGTAAACTGCCTTTGCCTCACCTTTGTTGCTAAAAGAGTAAACTTTATGGTCGCTTGTGCCTGCATAAACGGCTGATCCTTGTTGCCAACCAAATAGCACAGAGCCTCCAGTCTTTTGGTGCCAAAGCATCCGACCCTCTTTGTAATCGTACATCGTCACGCCCTTGCTATGTCCGTGATAGATACCAGCTTCGTGACAACGCACCATCCAGCCAGAATCACCTTGGCTTAAACGAGTCCACTGGGATTCATCATCATGATCAATTGTTGTGACACTACCGTTAGCGTCAGAAACTCCCAATAAGCCATCCTTGATATCTAGCCAAAAAATATCAACATTTTCATCAATTTTGTAGGCAAGACGTGGTAACTTACCTGTGAGGTCATAGACGTTGCCATCATCGCAACCAGCGTAAATCCAAACATCATCCGCAACTAAACATTTAACACCATCAGGGAGTTTAAACTGATTGACAACTTTCCCCTGATGGTTAAGTGCAAAAACTTGACCTGCTTGGTTGCCTACCCAGCAACGGTTAGTGTCAATGAAAATCCCAAAGGCTGCTGAAGCCGAGTTAAATTTCCACAGAATAGGCGCATGTTTTGCTGTTGAGGCATTACTGGTGACTTGGCGTCGTGTCACAGGACGCTTCTGGCGCACACCTATGACAGCGTGTTCATAACCTTTTTTCAGTTTTTCGTTAATCTTCTTAGTCGCTTCCGCTTTCGCTTTGTCAGCAGTGGGGTAAGTTTTGCTCTGAGTTTGCCCTAAGTCACCAATACGACCATAACTTATAATGACTTCAGTCTCTTTGACGATGACTTGATAAAACTTGTGCGAGCCTCCATTCGCTTCTGAAAGCTCTAAGTATGTCTTTTCTTCAGCCATAACATTTTTCAACAAACCGAATTTAAATCTTCAGACCATAGGCATCTTGACGATCCTTATTCGGTTCTAACTGCTACGATCGCACTGTGTCGATAATTTGCGCTCAGTTTCTCAAGAGCGAATGCTGTGTTACCCGCAAATATTTAGGAAATTTCAGATGACGCAGAAACAATTGATTTATTGGTGGCAAAAATGGTTGCGTCCCATCGTGATACGTTTTGCTGTTGCAGTAGTGCTAACGATAGGCATGTTAGGCATCTTGGGAAGCACGGCTTTTATGAGTTATGCGATCGCTCCTCCAACTGCTGCTGCATTCAATACTCAACTTGTCAGCCTCACTAATCGCATCCAAAATGATACACAAATCACACCAGAAGTGACTGTGTATCGCAGTCCCGACTGTAGCTGTTGTGGTGGATGGATTGACCACTTAAAAGCACAGGGTTTTGCAATCAAAGATTTTCCCACACCTAACATTGAAGCAGTAAAACAAAAGTACAACGTGCCAGATAATTTGACATCTTGCCACACAGCAATTGTTAATGGATATGTCATTGAAGGACACGTCCCAGCAGACGACATCAAACGCCTGCTTCAAGAAAAGCCAAATTTGCTCGGCTTATCTGTTCCCCAAATGCCTGTAGGTACTCCTGGAATGGAAATAGGGAATCAAAAAGACCCATTTACCGTGTTTTCCTTTGATCGCAAGGACGCAGTGATGGTATTTAACAAGTATCCAGCCTCTTGATATAACTAATTACTCATCAAGAAGCTGATTCTCCCTTCCCGGTACAAAATTACCTCTCTCTTCCTTGGCGTTCTTGGCGTCTTGGCGGTTCGTTTAGGATTGCTACATGCTTCTTTAAATGCCTATTAACTTATTCTGAGTTCTGTGTTCTGACAACTCAGTTCTTCTTAAAGAAGATTTTTGCAGATAGCCGAGAAATTGCGGTTGGCATTACCTAAACTTTAAGGTTATGACGGTGATGCTCATAAATACCGAGGCTAGAAATGAAGCGTTGGATTGTACTGGCAGCATTTACCTTGAGCTTTTTACTGGCTATTTTTGTATCACTAGACTATGCGGTAAATGCAGAGGTGGTGGCTCAAAACATCAGTGATCCAGATATTTTAGGTCAAATCCAAAAAGCTTTTACACATTTTGTGCAGACCGGTCAAGCTTGGGCGTTGTTGATTGGATTGGTTCTTGGGTATATGATTCGGAATTTGACAAGCTACGGTTAAAACCCATTAGTTAGTTCTTAGTTGTTAGTTATTAAAGAGTACTACTATCTATTAACCACTATCTACTAAGCACTACCCTTGCGCCTATGACAGAACAACAAACTTGGAGTCAACGGTTTGAATCAGCACTGCATCCTGCAATAGCCCGGTTTAATGCTAGTATTCATTTTGACATCGAATTAATAGAGTACGATCTCACTGGCTCTCAAGCTCACGCCAAAATGCTGGCTCACACTGGCATTATTTCCCCAGAAGAAGGAGAGCAACTGGTTGCAGGTTTGGAACAAATTCGCCAAGAATATCGCCAAGGCAAATTTCACCCAGGTATTGAAGCGGAAGACATACATTTTGCCGTTGAGCGGCGGCTTGTGGAAATTGTAGGCGATTTAGGTAAAAAGCTACACACAGCACGTTCTCGCAATGACCAAGTAGGGACTGATACCAGACTGTACCTCCGCGACCAAATCCAACAAATCCGCAACCAACTGCGAGAATTTCAACAAGTTTTACTAAATATCGCGGAAAAACACGTTGAAACGCTGATTCCCGGTTATACTCATTTGCAACGCGCCCAACCTCTAAGTTTGGCTCACCACTTGCTGGCATACTTTCATATGGCGCAACGCGATTGGGAACGTTTAGAAGATGTTTCTCGGCGAGTCAATATCTCACCGTTGGGGTGCGGTGCTTTAGCTGGAACGACTTTCCCCATAGACCGTCACTACACAGCCCAACTCTTGCATTTTGATGGAGTTTATGCTAATAGCCTCGACGGAGTGAGCGATCGCGATTTTGCGATCGAATTTCTTTGTGCTGCCAGCCTCATTATGGTTCACCTCAGCCGTCTTTCAGAAGAGGTCATTCTTTGGGCGTCAGAAGAGTTTCGCTTTGTGAGTCTCAAGGATAGCTGCGCTACTGGTTCCAGCATTATGCCCCAAAAGAAGAACCCCGACGTACCGGAATTGGTACGGGGGAAAACTGGACGGGTATTTGGACATCTCCAGGCAATGTTGGTCATGATGAAGGGCTTACCCTTGGCATATAACAAAGACCTGCAAGAGGACAAAGAAGGCTTGTTTGACAGTGTTAACACTGTCAAAGCTTGCTTAGAAGCAATGACGATTTTACTCCAAGAAGGTTTAGAATTTCGTACCCAGCGCTTGGCAGAGGCAGTCACAGAAGACTTCTCTAATGCTACGGATGTAGCAGACTATCTTGCTGCACGAGGTGTACCCTTCCGAGAAGCATACAATCTAGTGGGCAAAGTGGTAAAAACCAGTATTGCTGCTGGAAAACTCCTCAAAGATTTAAGCTTGGAGGAGTGGAAACAACTGCATCCAGTATTTGCAGTAGATATATACGAGGCAATATCACCTCGGCAAGTGGTTGCAGCTCGTAATAGCTACGGTGGCACAGGTTTTGCCCAAGTCAAGCAAGCACTCCTTGCCGCCCGCACTCAAATCACTGCTGAATAATCAACAAGGGCGCACAAATAATGTACGCCCTGATACCTCAAAGAGCTATAGGGCAAAAAACATTTTGAATAGAGAACCTATTCAGCATCGACTGCTGCTGCGCCCTCATCTTCTTCGCTCTTCGGTGGTCGTTGTTGGAACCTTCTTTGGAAACGTCCTGTTGTCGTCCGTTTACGAAACTTTCGGGCATATGCCTGGTTCCGTAGCGCCTTTTCTTTTTTCGGATTGCGGCGCTTAGCCATGTTCACCTCATTAATAAACAACAAACAAGTTGCCTCTAGGCTATATGTAGGCAATAACATTTATCGGTATTACTTATATAGTTTTAGCCTAGTTTAGCAACTGACATATTTCAGACGGTTGTTAATTTTATCGCATTCAAATTAATTATGTCAATAGCTTTCTAGAATCATGACTCTGCCTAAGGTGTCTCCCGTATTGCAAATGGTAGAATCAATTTAGATTCTGCGGTAATCGTTAGAATAAGACCCGAAGCTATGAGCACTATTGTATAATACAAAACTCAGAATCTTATCTGAGAAAGTGTGAGTGGCGGGGGAACTCTCCAGTACAAAACAGACATTTGAAAATTGAACGTTCTTGCTTTTTTTGCTGTGGCTTTTCAGTCCACACGTAACTTATGGCGTATTGGACAAACCGTGCTGGGTATTATTTTCCGTCATCCCATCCCCGGTACGAGTATTATCCCGATTTTGCCAGATGGTCAAATTGTGTTGATCCGGCGGCGCGATAATGGTCGTTGGGCATTACCAGGAGGGATGGTGGACTGGGGAGAAGATGTACCTAGTGCTATCCAACGAGAATTGATGGAGGAAACCGGACTGGAACTGGTGAAAATTCGGCGTTTAGTCGGTGTTTACTCCGCACCAGATCGCGATCCTAGAATCCATTCAATTTGTATCGTTGTTGAAGCAGAAGTTCAGGGAAAAATGCAAATTCAAGATACTTTGGAAGTGATGGAAATCCAAGCGTTTCCACTCAATTCCCTACCTCCAGGACAGATGTCTCACGACCACTCTCAGCAGTTGCAAGACTATCTAAATGGTTTGACAACGTTGGCTTAGTGGTATTTTGGTAATGGTTAGTGCTTAGTAGTTAGTCGTTAGTAGAAAATTTAAATAACAACTAACTACTACCAACTAACAAATAACAATTTTTCAATTCAAAATCTGCTAAAGATAACTCTTATATTAAATAACTAAATATATGGATTCTCTATTGCGTAACTCCCGGATCAAGCTTTCTCAAGGGATACTTTTCTGGCGTGAGATTGGTGAAGGAACTTCTATAGTTTTCTTGCATGGTGCTTGGAATGATAGCAGCGAATGGGTTCCTGTCATGGAGATGCTGTCGCGGGATTTCCATTGCTTTGCTCCAGATTTATTAGGATTTGGTGAGTCAGAGTTTCCAAACGTCCACTATTCAATTGATTTGCAAGTTGAGTGTTTAGCACAATTGCTGCACGCCTTGAAGCAAGAAAAGGTGTGTTTGGTAGGACATTCCCTTGGGGGTTGGATTGCTGCTAGTTATGCTTTAAAGTATCCAGAACAAATTTATGGTTTGGTGCTACTAGCGCCTGAGGGTGTAGAGATAGAAGGACAGAAAAAGCGTTGGCAGAAATTGCAGCGGATAGTGAAGCGTTCACCGCTGGTTTTTCAATTGTTGCGACTCCTTCGTCCCATAACCAAAATGTTTGGTTTGAATGAAACAATTGAACAGGATTGGCATTTTCATCAGGTGATGCTGCAATATCCTACCGCCTGCCAACTCCTCTTCGAGCGTCAGCATCCAGAAATTCAGGCAGAATTGCTGCATGAGCGATTGTCCTTGTTGACAGCGCCAGTTCTCATTTTACTAGGTGGCAAAGACAGCCAAGAAGCTCTTGAGATGAGTCGGGCTTACGCTCAATACATTCCTCAAGCGGAGTTGAAAATGATCGCCCACGCAGGGGATAATTTACCAGAGTCCTGTAGTGGAGTTGTGGCTGGGGATATTCGCGACTTTATCAAGAGTGAAAATAACTATGAAATTCATCATTCATAACTATTTTTTGCATTCCCCAAAAAATCAAATTTTGCTCCACAATTAAACGCTTTGCAATCTCAGGAAATTGAGATTGCAGATAGTTTACCAGCAAAGTGCGATCGCCCCCAGTAATCGCAACATTCCCATCAGGAAAATCGCGCCACCACGCCTCAATAAAATCTTTTATCCCTGCAACTAAAGTATAAATAACCCCACTTTGCATCGCCTCTTGAGTATTCAAAGCGTACCGTTGGGGAAGTTGCTGGGGAAGTTCAACTTTTGGTAATTGTCCTGTTCTTTGATTAAGAGTCGCTAGTTGCAAGCCAAGTCCTGGAAGAATTGCACCTCCTACTAAATACTGGTTAGTATCCGCACCTGTAAACGTCAGTGCTGTCCCGGCATCAATGACCAGCATGGGGAAACCCCAGTTCCTCCCAGCACCCCATAAAGACAAGGCGCGGTCAATTCCTAGTGTGGGATACATCCCCTTGATGGGAACTTGGTCTAAGGTAGTAATGCGAACATTAGGATAAGTTTGCCACAGTGCCGTTTGACTGGGAACGACAGAGGCGAGGAGGAGGGGGAGAGAGGAGGAGGGGGAGATGGGGAGGTAGGCTGCTAAGTCCTCTAGTGTTTGAGATTGAGAGAGTTTCTGCACAAGCTGATCTGGTAGATAGTCTGTATCCCAAGCATGAATCAGGGTTTCGCCTGCAAAGTGCGCCCAATGCAGTCGGGAATTTCCAATCATCAAAGCTAGCCAGAAAGAGCTATTAGCCATTCACTATAAAATCAAGATAAAAAGAGCGCTTCTGAACAGAGTTACACTCTAAAAAATCTTAAATTTGGTAAACGCATAATGTCTACCTACGTAGAGGCACAACAAAACATCCGCAATGGAAGTCATGCCGTAGTGATTGGCGGTAGCATGGCTGGACTACTGGCAGCGAGAATTTTAGTAGAACACTTTGAGCGTGTTACTGTGGTGGAACGCGATCGCTTACCGCAGGAACCAGAAACTCGTCCGGGTGTACCCCAAGCTCATCACGTCCATGTACTGCTAACCCAAGGTCAACGCATTCTCGAGCAACTGTTTCCAGGTATAGAGGCTGAAGTGACAGCTGCTGGTGCGCCTAGTGTAGACTGGGTAGCAGAATGCACCTATTTGAATTTGTGGGGTTGGGTATCCGGTGGTTCTTCAGACTTAATTACTCGCACTTGTAGTCGTGCCTTGTTAGAATGGGTAGTGCGTCGTCGTTTGAGTAACTATAGCAACCTGCAATTTTTGCCAACAACTCAGGTAAAGGGATTGCTGAGTGACAATAGCAATTCCAGAGTCAAAGGAGTAGAATTATGCGGTTGTGATGATTTTCACACAACAGAATTAGCAGCCGATTTGATTGTTGATGCCAGTGGACGCAATTCTCAACAGCCCAAGTGGTTAGAAGAAATTGGTTATGAACCTCCTACTGAAACCGTCATTAACTCTTTTTTAGGTTACAGTACCCAGTGGTATGAACGCCCAGAAGGTTTACAGGCTGATTGGAAGGCGCTAGTGGTGGCTGCAAAACCACCCCATGATAAGCGTGGAGGTGTCATCTTTCCCATCGAAGGCAACCGTTGGCAAGTACTCGTATCGGGTATCGGTCGAGACTATCCACCTACTGATGAAGCTGGCTTTATGGAATTTGTCCGCAGCCTCCGCACCCCAGTGATTTACGACGCACTTCAAAGCGCCAAACCCCTCTCTCCAGTTTATGGCTATCGGCGTACAGAGAATCGCTGGCGTCATTACGAAAAGCTTTCTAGGTTGCCAGAAGGATTGCTGGCAATTGGGGATGCTGTTTGTGCCTTCAATCCTGTTTACGGTCAGGGTATGACTGTTGCTGCATTGAGTGCTTTAACCCTTAAAGAGTGCTTACAGGAGCAATTCCGGTATCGAAAGGGCAACTTCACGGGTTTAACTAAGAACTTTCAAAACCAGCTATCTAAAGTTTTGCAAACTCCCTGGTTGATGGCAACAGGTGAAGATTTCCGTTGGGAAACTACCTCTGGCGGTCATCCTGACAAAATCACCCAACTGATGCACCGATACATGGATCAAATCATGTTGCTATCGATTAGCAATCCCAAGATATACCGCAGTTTTGCAGAAGTGACACATCTGGTCAAGCCTTCAAGGACGCTTTTTGCGCCTGATATTTTAGTACAAGTTTTAGGGACGTTGCTAAATCAAAGTAGGAATCAGGAGAAAGCCCTGAGGCAAGGAGTAAACTAGGAATATTATCTTCTTGCTTCAGATACCTGAGAAATATGGGCTATGAGTTAAGCCTGCCTCTGCAAGCTTTATTTGCGTAGTAACTCTTGCAAAAATCAATTTTATGATGGAACCACAGATGCACACAGATGAACACAGATAATTCATCTGTGTGCATCTGTGGTTGTAACTTCACTTTTGTAATGTTCTAGTCTTTGTTTCGCGAACTTTGTTTGACAGTCTAAGCTTCCAGCCTGTAAGCGACTATCTGACAGTTTTAGTTTTTTTAAGTCATCTATAGATTTTTTAATAAAACTTTACAAATAACTCGTGTCACAATAAGGACAGAGTAATAAATACTCAATTGCTAAGGAGAATAGTTATGGTAGCGCTCACCGAAAAAACCAAAAAAAAGCTAACCATGCAGACTGTCGAGATTGCCTCCCAAACGACAGCAATCCGTTCTTTGGATTGGGATCGCGATCGCTTCGACATTGAGTTCGGTCTGCAAAATGGTACTACCTACAACTCGTTCCTCATACGTGGTGAGCAAATAGCATTGGTCGATACTTCGCATGAAAAGTTTCGCCAATTGTTCTTAGATACTCTGAATGGTCTGATTAATCCAGCAGATATTGATTATTTAATTATCAGCCACACTGAGCCAGACCACAGCGGTTTAGTGAAAGATGTTCTGCAACTTGCGCCGGATGTCACCGTTGTTGGTTCTAAAGTCGCCATCCAGTTTCTGGAGAATTTGGTGCATCGTCCCTTTAAGCGGCAAATTGTGAAAAATGGCGATCGCCTCGATTTGGGTAACGGACACGAACTAGAATTTGTCATTGCACCCAATTTACACTGGCCCGACACCATCTTCAGCTTCGACCACAAAACCCAAACTCTCTTCACCTGCGATGCTTTTGGGATGCACTATTGCTCAGATAGCACCTTTGACGAAGACTTAAAAACGATTGAAGCAGATTTTGAATATTACTACGAATGTCTGATGGCTCCCAATGCCCGTTCAGTTCTGTCTGCCCTCAAGCGGATGGGTGAACTAGAAAAAATCAGCATGATTGCCACAGGTCATGGACCCTTATTATACCACAATGTTGAGGAATTGACCGGACGCTATCGCAATTGGAGCAAAACACAGGCAAAGGCAGAAACAAGTGTAGGAGTATTTTACGTTTCAGATTACGGTTATAGCGATCGCCTGACTCAAGCAATTGCCAGCGGTATTACCAAAACTGGCGTCGGTGTAGAAATGGTAGACTTGCGAGGCGGAGTAGATTTACAAGAGTTGCGAGAACTTGTCGGTCGCACTGCTGGGATTGTCGTCGGAATACCTCCAGCTTCTGGTGCTGCTCATATCCAAGCTGCCATTAGTACCATTTTAGGCTCAGTTCATGAAAAGCAAGCAGTAGGCGTCTTTGAATCAGGCGGTGGAGATGACGAACCAATTGACCCGTTGCTGAGTCAATTCCGAAATTTGGGTTTGATACCAGCCTTCCCAGGAATTCGGATAAAAGAAACGCCCACAGAGATCACCTACAAGCAGTGTGAAGAAGCGGGGACAGACTTAGGACAGTGGGTAACACGCGATCGCAGCATCAAGCAGATGAAATCCTTAGGTGCTGACCTCGACAAAGCATTAGGGAGAATCACTGGCGGATTGTACATCATTACCGCCAAAAAAGGTGATGTATCCAGCGCCATGCTAGCCTCTTGGGTCAGTCAAGCCAGCTTCAAACCCTTGGGAATATCAATCGCCGTTGCTAAAGATAGGGCAATTGAATCACTCATGCAAGTAGGCGATAAATTTGTCCTCAACGCCCTTGAAGAAGGTAATTATCAGCAACTTATGAAACACTTCCTCAAACGCTTCGCCCCTGGTGCTGACCGCTTTGAAGGAGTCAGAACCCAGCCAGCCGAAAACGGTGCGCCCATCCTTGCTGATGCCTTAGCATATATGGAGTGCGAAGTGATCAGTCGCATGGATGGTGGCGACCATTGGATTGTTTACAGCACCGTTTACGCAGGACGGGTTTCCAAACCCGATGCGTTGACTGCAGTCCACCATCGCAAAGTCGGAAATCATTACTAGAGATAAAAAACCACAGATGTAGGCGTAAGCCGTGCCGTAGGCTACACAGATGCACACAGATAAATTATCTGTGTTTGTCTGCGTTTATCTGCGTGCATCTGCGGTTCCTTCTTCTTTCTTCCAAAAGCTATGACATCTACAAAACCTCGTGACGTTCAAGTTCTCCCCATCGCTACAGACACAACTGTGCTTCGTTCCCGCAGTTGGACACGCCTCAGATTTGAAATAGAATACGCTCTTGCAAAAGGGACAACGGCTAATTCTTATCTCATCAAAGGAGATAAAATCGCCCTCATTGACCCTCCAGGAGAAACATTTACGCAAATATACCTGCAAGCTTTGCAGCAACGATTTGATGTCAAAAATATTGATTACGTCATTCTCGGTCACATTAATCCCAACCGTGCCGCAAGTTTAAAAGCTTTACTGGAACTCGCACCACAAATCACCTTTGTTTGTTCTAACCCAGGGGCAAAAAATTTGCGTAGCGCACTGGAAAAGCCTGATTTGCCAGTCATTGTGATGCGGGGAGAAGAAACTCTGGATTTGGGTAAAGGACATGATCTACAGTTTATCCCCACCCCCAATCCTCGATATCCAGACCTACTTTGCACCTACGACCCACAGACGGAAATTCTCTATACAGATAAGCTTTTTGCGGCGCATATCTGTGGCGACCAAGTTTTTGATGAAGGCTGGGAAATCTTTAGCGAAGATAGGCGCTATTATTTTGATTGTCTCATGGCTCCTCATGCCCGTCAAGTTGAAACAGCATTGGATAAACTTGGCGACCTACCCGTGAGGATGTATGCGACTGGTCACGGTCCTCTGGTGCGCTATAGCTTAATTGACTTGACGAAATCTTACCGCCAGTGGAGTCAGCAGCAAACATCGCAGGATACATCTGTCGCCTTGATTTATGCTTCGGCGTATGGAAACACAGCGACTCTTGCCCAGGCGATCGCACGTGGCATGACAAAAGCAGGCGTTGCTGTAGAATCAATCAACTGCGAATTTGCTGACCCAGAAGAAATCCGTGCGGCGGTCGAAAAATCATCTGGCTTTATTATCGGTTCTCCTACCCTTGGCGGTCATGCACCGACTCCCATCCAAATAGCTTTGGGTATTGTTCTTTCTACTGCTACGAACAATAAACTTGCTGGTGTCTTTGGTTCCTTCGGTTGGAGTGGGGAAGCAGTCGATATTATTGAGGGTAAACTGAAAGACGCTGGCTATCGCTTTGGTTTTGAAACCATCAGGGTGAAGTTTAAACCCGATGATGCTACCCTGCAAATGTGTGAAGAAGCGGGAACCGACTTTGCCCAAGCGCTGAAGAAAGCCAAAAAAGTGCGTACTCCTAGCCAACCCGCTACAACTACTGAACAAGCAGTCGGGCGCGTTGTTGGTTCACTGTCTATTCTGACAGCAAAGCAAGGCGATATATCCAGTGCAATGTTAGCTTCTTGGGTCTCTCAGGCAAGCTTTAATCCCCCGGCTTTAACAATTGCTGTGGCTAAAGACCGCGCTGTGGAACTACTGACGCACTCAGGGAACAAATTCGTTCTCAACATTCTTAAAGAAGGAAATCACATAGGGTTGATGAAGCATTTTCTCAAACCCTTTGGTCCCGGAGAAGACAGATTTGAGGGTGTATCCGCAGAAGAAGCCGAAAACGGCTCCCCCATTCTTACTGGTGCCCTAGCTTACCTAGAATGTTCCGTAAAAAACCGCATGGAAGTAGGCGATCACTGGCTTGTTTATGCCACCGTAGATCAAGGTAAAGTTCTCGATAACGATGGTGTCACTGCTGTGCATCAACGTAAATCAGGGAATCATTATTAAGGCGAGTGGAAGATTCAAAGGGGTGATAGTTTTGTGCGATCGCCCTTTTTGAATTGCTAATAGATAAAGATATGATTCCAGATAAATGTTATGAATTTAAGTAGATTTTTGATAGCCCCATAAAACTAGAGCGATCGCCCCTAAGTAAGTGTTTCGTGCAGGTAATCTCCTGTCTATAGGTTACGATGAGAATACTATCACTGGAGTGAGTCGGGATGGTCACAACACCAACAACCAGCCTCACCTTTGAGGAATATTTGACCTATGATGATGGCACTGGTTTTCATTACGAATTGGTGGATGGCAGGCTAGAACTAATGAATCCACCTACAATTCAACATTTTTTAATTGCTGATTTTTTAGATAGTGTTCTCAAGGAAGAAATCAAGCGACTGGGTTTACCTTGGCTATGCTTTCGAGAAACTGGAGTCAGAACAGGTAGAAATAAATCCAGATTGACTGACTTGTGTGTGGTGACACAAGAACAAGCAAGAACACTAATGAATTTGTCAGCAGTCTTTGAGTCACCACCGCTATTAATTGTAGAAGTTGTCAGTCCAGAGTCGGTAAAGCGAGATTACCGCTACAAACGTTCTGAGTATGCGGCATTGGAAGTCCCAGAGTATTGGATTGTAGACCCCCTAGAAGCAACAATATCAGTCTTGTTGTTGGAAGAGGGGTTATACGAACAAACTGTTTTGAGTGCAAACCAACAGATTAGATCGCGGACATTTCCAGAGTTAGTGCTTGCTCCTGAGCAGGTGTTTAGTGCAGGTAATTTGGAAAAATAAATACACAAGATGTGCGAAGTACAGCATTTCATTAATTCGTAACGTTTTTAAACGCAGAGGCACGCGAAGTAAGCGCGAAGGTACGCAGAGTCTTAGTTTGAGTTTTCGCTATGAACTTATGCAATTATGTACTAAGTTCAGATCACTGTCACCGTAACATCAACATTGCCGTGGATAGCCTTAGAGTAGGGGCAGAGTTCATGTGCTTTAGCAACAACCTGTTCAGCCTGCTCACGGTTAGACCCTGGAATTTCTACTGAAAGCTGGGCACTGAGCCTGTAGCCTCCATCTACAGGGTCTCTGCCAATGGTAACAGCACACGTCACCGTGGAATTAGACACGTTGAGGCGCATCGACCTCGCACATAGAACCATAGACCCGTGAAAGCAAGCGGCGTAGCCAGCAGCAAAAAGTTGCTCTGGATTTGTCCCCAATTCACCAGAACCGCCGAGTTCTTTAGGCATTGCAAGATTTAGGTCAAGAACTCCGTCGGAACTACGTGCATGACCAGATATCCGTGCGTGTCCAAGTTCTCCCCCAGTTACACTTACAGTCGCTGTGTATAGCGGCTTCATCACAGAACCCGTATAAGGTTCTGCAATCTGCTCTACCATTTGTTCCACTGAGGGCTGCTTTTCTACCACAGCTTTTCTCCTTGGGCTTGAGTTAAAACCATTTTAGTTATGCGTTTCTTGCTGGGCTTGCAGCCAAATAAGTAAATCTGTTGTACTAGAAAAACTCAATAACACTCTACACAAATCATCTAACTCAGCAATAGAGAGTTGTTGAAGCTGGGCTTGCAAATCAGGAGTCATCGTTCCAATACGATTGTTAAGAAGTAACACAACAGTGTCTAACTTTCCCTGCTGTAAACCCTGCTGCAAACCCTGCTGCAAACCCTGCTGCAAACCCTCTTGTAAAATTTCTTGATACAGTGGCGATTCGCGCATAAGATCCTCCCGTAGAAATTGCCGAATCAAATTCCTATCAAACTTTATTCTGGCTAATATCTCAACACAAGCAGAGATATTCTGTTGCTGTTCTTGTCCCTCAATTCTATCAATCCTGTTTGCAACTTGCTCTAGCAGCACTTGGGGAGCTTCTGTTCGAGCTAATACAGCCAAGGGTAACAATGCTGGACTTTCTAGTAATGGACTGGGGTCTTGCTCCCATACTCGTACTACTCTATAGGGGTGAACAGTTCTACCTACGGTAAATTGCTCGACATAAACCGTTGGTGAGCTTGTTTCCTTCAAAAAAATGACAACTTGCTCAATGGGACGCTCATATTTTCGGTAGAGTCTCACCCAATAATCCAGCATACGCAAGGGTAAGGGCGGACTGGAAGAAGGTACAGTCTGAAACTCTAAATGGAGAATTTGCCCTCGTTCTGGTAACAAGTAAAGGGCATCGGAACGAATAGGTTCAAGGCTCAGTTCTGTGGGTAAAGGCTGAATTTCAATAGCCTCAACATTGAGTAACCAACAGGCAAAGGAAACAGGATATGCTTGGGCTAAGTAACGGCAAATGTTGTCGTAAGCCAATGGAATTGCATCATTGAGGTGCTACGTCAGTATCTCACAAATCTACTCTCTTCTCTAGATACTGACCAATCATCAACTGTTCGCCAGCGCGGGAGATAATTGTCTGGCGCGTCCGGTATTTGCTGCCAATCAGCTTTAACTCTTCCTCAAATACTGAATTGTTGTATTCTGTTCGCAAACATAGTGTTTTGGGGTTGGGGAAGTGATATTGGGCGGTGATAGGCTTGGTTGTGGCAAAACCGCGATCGCGATACAACGTGTTTCCCAAACCACCAAACAACGTTGAACCCTTGGACTCTTTCCTTCCTGTCACAGAATTCTCACTTTCCCAAGTCACTTCAGCACCACAGGTCAAACTGACTGTATCAGGTAGACCGTGCATCTGACCCAGTTTTTGCAATTCATCGCATCCCTTTGTCAAAAACCGGATGGTGATGATACTTACCATTTCCTTAGTTTCTCCATCTGGTAGCGTATAGTAGCGCCGTTCCGAGCGCCACATACCAACTGATTCTTGAAAAAACTCAGCTAGTAGAGATTCCTCAGCAGTTTGTGTCAGTTTGATCTGTGATGTCACTGGTATCCTTCCTTACGCAAAGTAAATTTATATATAATCGGCTTTGAGCTTGACTACACTATCTATGTCTGATATACCAGATTTTTTACTTTTCTTAATATTATTGTCATATGACAAGTATTGCTGATATTTTTGCTACGATTGGAGAAATGAGCATTTTTATTTCTTTCGCAACCCTCTTTAGTAAGAAACTGAAACGGAAAAATTTGTTTTTTCCAAATTAAATCTTGCACTTGTGGGAACCTAAAGACTGGAACTCTTGTCTATATAGACAAAGCTAAATCTGCACGATTTCGCATAATTCCTTGTCCTGTGGACTACCTTTTGGTAAGCCTCCTTCTTGGTATCTGCGTTTGTCAAGTCTCTAAAAAGGTGGAAAAGCTAATCCTTGGACAGAGTCAAGAAAAATTTAAGAATAGTTATAATAACTTCAAAAATGCTCGTATTAGTTCCATAGAAATTGCTGTGTCTAGCAAAACTGTAGGAGGTTTGGGGTAACTCTTCCTCTTATTTATGTAGTTGATTTTACTTAGGGCATGAAATTTTAGAGAATGAAATTACTGAGTTGACCCAAAACTGCCTTAATAGGAGCGTGCATAGATGATTTTGGATGGAAATCAGCAGCTTAAAGTAGCACATAGCGAAAGGCAGAAAAACAGAGACTGTTTTTTGAGACAGCTAACAATGACCTCCAATAAAATGCAAGTTAAGAGAAAAAAGATTTTTATTGCTTCTGTATTAGGTGTGGGACTACTGACAGTAGGTTGCGGTTCACTTCCGAAGGAATTAGCTGAAGCTCAATCACAGCGCTCAGGCGGGAACCAAGCGGGGGGCGGCGCAGTGCCTGTGGATGCATCAATTGCCCGTACAGGTGTGTTGCGAAAGGAATTAGAATATACAGCGAGTACCACACCATTTCGCACAGTGTCACTGCGATCGCAAGTGGAAGGGAGGCTTTTGGCATTGAATGTGGATGTGGGGGATGCTCTCAAGCAAGGGCAAATTATTGCACAGATAGATGATGCCCTGCTTAGAACTGCCCAAAATCAAGCAGAAGCAGAACTAGCAGCTCTGAAGTCAGAAGTAGCACGGACAAGAGCGCAAATCAGTAATGCCCGTGCTGAGGTAGAAAGAAATCGAGCGCAACTGGTGCAAGCACAAGCAGACTCGCAAAGGCAGCAGAAACTTTTGAAAGAGGGGGCGATCGCACAACAAACAGCCGAACAAGCACGCACCGAGAGCCTGACTGCTGCCCAAGTCCTGCGTGCTGCACAAGAGCAAGTCCGCACAGAACAGCAAGCCCTTGCTGCTGCCGAAGGTCGAGTCGTTGCTCAACAAGCCGTGGTTGCAGAAGCCAAAGAGCGCCGTTCCTATGCAAGACTAACATCCCCGATTACTGGGGCAGTTTTAGAAAAAGTAACAGAACCAGGAAATCTCCTCCAAGCAGGGAATGAAGTCTTGAGAATAGGAGACTTCAGCCGTGTTAAAGTCGTAGTTCAAGTTTCGGAATTAGAACTGAGCAAAGTTCGCCTAGGACAATCTGTCAAAGTGCGGTTAGATGCGTTCCCCAACCAAACATACACTGGACAAGTCACGCGCATTTCCCCAGCCGCCGACACAACAGCTCGCTTGATACCAGTTGAAGTTGTTATTCCCAACAGTGGTGGGAAAATTGGCAGTGGTTTGTTGGCACGAGTCAATTTTGAAACTCAGACACAAGCACGAGTCGTCGTACCAGAGACAGCCATTGAGGTGGGAGCAGGAAACAATGAGACAAGCAGACAAGCAGACAAGGGGGCAAAGGGACAAGAGCAAAACCGTCAGGGAACGGTATTTGTAGTAACGCAAGCAGGCGACAAAGTAACAGTGACAGCCAGACCAGTCACCCTTGGACAAAAAGCTGATAGCAAAGTAGAAATTTTATCCGGCTTGCAACCGGGAGAAAGATTTGTGACTCGCAGTGGCAAACCGTTGAAAGACGGCATTGCCGTAAAGCTTTCAATACTTTCAGAAAAGCAATAGTAGAGTAGGCATTCCTCACCATCCTAGGGACATAGTTAGCACTCAGCACTTACGTATTATGCAGCAGGTAAAACAAGGTAGCGGATTTAGTATTAGCACTATTTCGATACGTCAGCATATCGGCACACTCATGCTCACTCTGGCAGTTATTGTTGTTGGGGTATTTTTTCTGACAACTATCCAAGTGGATTTGCTACCGTCGATTACCTATCCGCGAATTGGTGTTCGGCTTGAAGCATCTGGTGTATCACCAGAAGTTGCAGTCGATGAAATCACTAGACCCTTAGAAGAAGTTTTATCAGCCACTGAGAATGTTGAGCAAGTTTTTTCTCGAACTCGTGAGGGACAGGTTAGCCTGGATTTATTTTTCCAACCAGGAGGCGATATTGACCAAGCCCTAAACGATGCAACTGCTGCATTTAATAGAGGCAGAGGACAACTACCAGACACTATCGAAGAGCCGCGCATATTTAAATTCGACCCTTCCCAACAACCAATCTACGAATTGGCGCTGACATCTCCCTCACTGCAAGGTAAAGATTTACGAGTATTTGCAGATGAAGAACTATCTCGTGAACTCAGTGTTGTGCCAGGAGTTGCTTCAGTTGATGTATCTGGCGCTGCTGAGGAAGAAGTGCGGGTGCTTGTTGACTTAAACCGTCTGCAAGCCTTGGGTGTTGGGATAACCGATGTACTTAATGAATTAACAGCCCGTAACCAGGATATATCTGGTGGTCGGATTTTGGGGCAAGAGTCTGAACCATTAACCCGCACTGTGGGACGGTTCCAAAATGCAGAAGAAATCCGTAACATCTCCTTTCAAGTCTCTTCTTCATCTTCCACTACTTCCACTACTTCTACTACTTCCTCCACTGCCACTACTTCCTCCACTTCCACTTCCCCACCCCGTCGCGTCTATCTGCGAGACTTTGCTGAGGTGATTGACGGTACAGAAGAACAGCGAGTGTTCGTTTATTTGAACCGTCAGCCAGCGGTGAAAGTGTCAATTCAAAAACAACCCGATGCCAATACAATCACAGTTGTAGATAGCGTCAAGCAGCGGCTGGAAGAATTGCGACAGTCCGGCTTAATTCCACCGGATATGATTTTCACCGCCACCACAGATGAATCTCGCTTCATTCGCAATTCGTTGAATGATGTGATTTTCTCAGCAATTTCTGGGGCATTGTTGGCAGCAGCAGCGGTGCTGTTATTTTTGGGGTCAATACGGCAAACATTTATTATTAGTTTGGCAATTCCATTGTGTACTTTAGCAGCGATCGCTCTGATGAAGTTGTTCGGCTTGACTTTGAATGTCTTTAGTCTGGCAGGTCTAACATTGGGAATTGGTCAAGCTATTGATACATCGGTGGTCATTTTGGAGAACATCGCCGAAAAAACAGGCATGATTTCCAATCAGAAGGAGCGCACAAGAAAGCCCAATCCAAAATTCTTTATTGAGACGGCTATTACTTCTTCCCAAGAAGTAGAATCTGCTTTAATTGCCGCTACCGCTGCCAACTTGGTTTCTGTTGTGCCATTCTTGTTAATTGGCGGCTTTATCTCTCTGCTATTTAATGAACTTATTCTCAGTATTAGCTTTGCAGTTGCCGCTTCTCTTGTCGTCGCCGTCACAGTCGTGCCGATGCTGTGTTCTCGACTGCTGGCAATTCCCTGGTCGAGTCGGATAAGAGAGTTTTGGCTGTTGCGGCAGTTTAATCGCCGCTTTGAAGATGCCACAAACCTATATAGTAGGTTTTTAACTAAAGTTTTACGTTATCGGTTACTTGTCATCGCAGCAGTTTTGGTGATTTTGGGTGGTAGCAGCTTGTTCATGGCTGGTCAAATTCCCCAAGAAATTTTGCCGCGTATCAATACCGGACAAGCCAACTTAAGAGCGCAGTTTCCTCCAGGCACACCTCTGGAAACTTCTCAGAAAGTGATGCAGGTTGTGGATGATATTTTACAGAAGCAGCCAGAAACTGATTTTGTTTTCACAACTGTAGGGGGTTTTCTGTTTGGTAGCACGACCTCTGAAAATCCTCTACGCGCCAACAGTACGATCACTCTCAAACCAGGCAAAGATGTCGAGGAATTCGTCCAACGAGTTAATAAAGAACTTAACCAACTCAATCTAGCAGGAATTTTGCTGCGCCTCAGTCCCGGTCAGGTACGCGGTTTAATCTTGAGTAATACCCCAGCTCAAGGTTCAGAAGTTGATGTCATCCTGCAAGGTCAGGAGGAACAAAAGTTACAACAGGCAGGTAGGCAAGTGCTGCAAGCTTTAGAGGAAAAGGCTACACTAGCTAGATTCCGACCAGATGCCGACCCCCGCCAACCAGAAGTGCAAATTCGCCCTGACTGGGAAAGAGTTGCAGCATTGGGGCTGACAGCAGAGGAAATTGGTGAAACAATTCAAACTGCTATTGAAGGTTCAGTTCCCACGGAAATTCAACGCGGGAACCGCTTAGTTGATGTGCGAGTAGAGTTGAATCAAGAAGCAATTGAGCGTCCTTCCCAGTTAGAAGGGTTGCCACTATTTACGCAAAATAACCAACAAGTCCGCCTTTTGGACGTTGCTCGCATTGAACAAGGTCAAGCACCTGGCGAGATTCAGCGAATTAATCAGCGTCAAGTTTTTATTATTGCAGGCAACCTGAGCGAGGGTGCTAGTCTTGGTGATGCTTTAGCAGAAGTGAATGAGGTCGTTAAGAGCATTCAGTTACCGGATGGCGTTACCATTGTGCCAAGTTCTGCTCAAGAAACTAATCAGCAGCTACAAAACTCTTTGAAAACTTTGGGAGCATTAGCAGTATTCTTAATTTTCGTCGTCATGGCTGTGCAATATAACTCGCTGATTGACCCTTTGGTCATCTTGTTTACCGTACCACTAGCGTTAGCAGGGGGGATTTTCGGGCTTTACATCACCAAAACAGCAATTGGCGCAACGGTGATAGTTGGTGTGGTGCTGCTAGTCGGTATTGTGGTGAATGCGGGTATTTTGATGGTAGAACTAGCTAACCAAATTCGGGAAGAGGAAGGTTGTACCCGTCAAGTTGCCATCCTCAAAGCTGCTCCTCAGCGCTTGCGTCCGATTATGATGACCACAGTCACTACCATCTTGGGGTTGTTCCCCTTGGCTTTGGGTATTGGCGAAGGTTCAGAGTTTTTGCAGCCTCTGGGGATTGTCGTATTTTTTGGGATGGCGATCGCTACAACGCTAACGCTGTTTATCATTCCCTGTTTTTACACTCTCCTACACGATTTGCTGGATTTGAAATGGGCAAAGCCTGTGTTAGATAAGGTAAGTAAGTTTAGGAAATGGTGAATAAGGGGTTGCCTATAATAATGATCACTTTTTAAACTTGATGACTAATAACTTCAAGGGCTGGCAAAGTGCCATTCAATTAAACCCCATCATCTGCACAGGTGTAATCATCGGTGTCATATCCAAAGTGCTGGCACTGTTATGATGTTGTGTGCTTGGAGTTGGGAACAGAGTACAAGCAACTAAGCTCACCAGCGACATGAGGATAAAGCTTCCTGTCAAAGTAATAACGGCATTGTTGTTAGCCCGATTAGCTTTACCCTCTTGGTAGGATTCTGCTAGAGGCTCTTTGAGTCCGTCATTAATAATGGGCAGATCAACATCTGAAACGGTAGCTTGATGAGTGGTGGATGTCATTAAAATTCGGTTCGCATAAGATAATTTACCCACTGACAACCTATGTAGAGACGCGCCATGACGAGCCAGCGCGAATGACGGCTTTCCCTCTGTAGGCGACTGGCGTCGCGTCTCTACACATCTGCAATTCCCACCAACAACCCTTAACCGAACAGTATTTAATGTCATTGTTGCTACTCAATTTATCAAAAAACGCCGTAATACCCCTTCCTCAACGCAGTAGGGAGGGGATATAAGGCGGACAATGACGAAAGCATCCGACGCATTGTCGAAAGTCTGCCGGGGGGAGTATCCCCCCGGCGAGCTTTCCCCTAAAAATCAGCCAGCCTTTGTTTTGTGGATCTGTGTTCCAAGACGGGTATTATTAAACTAAGCCGCTCCGTCACCAGAGCGACTCGTCTTCAAAACCGGACGTGAAACTTTCGCTTCATCCCGCTCCTCAGTAATTTGGTGCTTGTCTAAGTGCATACCTCCAACCAAGTCATCCTTAGCTGTCTTAGCATCGTGGCAGTGTCTATGTAATAACTGGAGATTTTTATGTTCATCTTTTCCCCCTTTCTTTAGGGGGATTTTGTGGTCAATTTCCAGTACATCTTCCTCACGGAAGTACAATCCGCAGTGGGCGCATTTTCCTTTTTGTTGCTTTAGAAGTGTTGCCACTCTTTTTGGCATTTCGGGATGTGTGCCCATTCTTGAACTCCAATAAACTAGGTTGCCATCGTATGGACTGGCATCGCCTTTAACTTTTACGTGCCGAATTATAGGCGTTTCCGTATGTTTCATTAAACGCATTGGATTTTTACCTTCATTCGGTTTAGCGAATACCCAGTTATCACCGCCAATGGTTCGCCAATATTTCTTGGCTATCCATTCTCCTGATTTATTTGGGTGACGGTATTCTGCCCAGGCTTTTAGCTTAAGATACATGAGATGCTCCAGCTTAGAGTAAGACTCTTTACTTATTACTGTCGAATAGTAGTTAGACCATCCTCGGATTACTGGGTTGAGTCGGCTTATTAACGCTACTTGTGGCGCTTGACCGTGGTCGTCAATGATACTAGTTATTCGTTCGTAATGTATCTTCTGCTTTTCTTTGCTTGGGGTGATGATTGTTTTGAAACCTTGTTTTGAGTGATATTTACCCACTTTAAACTGCCTAATGTTGAAACCAAGAAAGTTAAATCCCGGTTCTTCATTCTCATACTTATTTAAGGTATGAGTTAGGCGTGTTTTTGATGGCTTCAATTCCAAACCCATGCCTTTTAACCACTCAGATATAATAATCTGACATCTTTGGACAACAGTTATGTCTTCGTGTAAGATGACGAAGTCATCGGCGTATCGGGTTAATGATAATTTTGAGCGATTACCCTTTTTACTACCAGGTAATGTTTCTGCAAATAACTTAATCCGTTCTTCCATCCCGTGAAGGGCAATATTCGCTAAAAGCGGCGATAATAGAGTAGGGACGGAGCGCACCTTCAAACCTCACGACTTGCGTGTTTCTCTATCCCTCTCTCCAAACGAAGCGTGACAGTTTCCCGTCACTTCGCTTTCCATCATTGCAACCGACTGTGGTCACCAAATGAGGACGTTTGAGCATGGCAGCGTCTACAGATCTGTTGGTGTTACCAATAACTTTGGTTTATCATGACCGCTGACGTAGCGTCGGACGTGGAAACCAAGAAAATCAAATCCATTGTTAACGTGGGTTACTCGTGTTTTCTCCATGTTGAGTTCCAGTTTTAATTCTTCTAGTAGGAAGGTCTGAAACTCTTCACGTAAACGCAATGCTTCCGCTTTACCGCCATTGCTTAACAACAGCCAATCATCGGCATAGCGGATTAATGCACAGTTTCCCAATCGTTGTGTCCGTCGTTTCTCTTTTTGTTTGCGGTCTAGGCTGCCATATTTATTCCACCAATACATATCCAATTGGTGTAAATATATGTTTGCCAATAATGGTGAGCAGATTGCTCCTTGTGGCGTACCAATATCTGTACGTTGAAACAATGCTCCTTGCATTATTCCCGCTTTTAAGAAACGTTCAATTAGCTTAAGGAGACGTTGGTCTGCGACTCTTTTCGCCACAAGTTTTAGTAAAATCTCGTGGTGAATATTGTCAAACAAACCCATTAGTTAATGCCCATCTCAAGAACCCATTAGAAGACTTAACCCAAATAGAAGTCACTGACGTGATGCACCCGTTGTTTGGGCGGCGGTTTGCTGTGGTGTCTTTATCAAATCCACCAAACGGTGCTGGTCATGTAGTTGTGGCTTATCGGGGTTATATGCGATTACGCATTCCTGTATCAGCAACGCAATTAGTCCCTCCTCAACGATATTTAAGTACTAAGCTCACATTAGAAAGTGTGACTGAGTTGGTCACGCTGGCTAAGCAATGTGAGGTTTTATGTCAATCCAACCGCGTGCAATCTGGAGCCGACTCACTCCGGAGCTCCAACAAGCGATCGTTGACGAACTCCAAACCGTCTTCGAGGAGGTAATTTATGACCACATCCGAATTAGTAACACGTCACCACCTGACCCGCAAAGCGATAATTTACATTCGTCAATCTACGCCGCACCAATTACTCAGCAACCAGGAGAGTCTCCGTCTGCAATATGCCCTACGTCAACGAGCGATTGAACTGGGCTGGTCAGACGATAATATTGAAGTAATTGATAGTGATTTAGGAATAACTGCTGCCACTGCACAACAGCGACCAGGCTTTAAGGAACTATTAGCCCAAGTGACGTTAGGACTGGTAGGGATTATCCTTTCTTATGATGTTACCCGCCTGTCGCGCAATTGCTCAGACTGGTATCCCTTGCTGGATCTGTGTGGTTACAAAAGCTGTTTGATTGCTGACCGGGATGGTGTTTATGACCCTGGTAGCGCCAACGGTCGATTGTTGCTTGGACTCAAAGGACAAATCTCAGAGGTAGAGTTGCATACGATTCGCTCTCGCTTAAATGCGGGGATTCTCAGCAAGGCTCAGCGTGGTGAACTGGCACTGACTTTACCTGTGGGTCTAGTTCGTGATGAGCTGGGAGTGGTGCATAAAGACCCAAATCGTGAAGTGATTGACCGAATTAATTTGGTGTTTGAGATTTTTGGGCAGCGCAAGTCAGCTTCCAAAGTGTTGCAGATGTTCAACAGTGAAGGGCTGTTGCTTCCACGAAGGAATCGATTCGGCGATATTGTCTGGCGCAAGCCGAGTGTGGCGGCTATCTTGTCAATTTTGAAAAACCCTGCCTACGCTGGTGCGTTTGTATATGGACGTACACGTACTCTTAAAAGGGGCTTGGTTTCAAATCAGCCACAACAAAAGCATCTGCCAATGGCAGAATGGAAGATCCGAGTCAATGACATATATCCGGCTTACATCAGTTGGCAAACCTACGAGCGGAATCAGGCACAGCTTATGGACAACTATGCTGAGTATGACCGTAATAAAACCCGTGGTATCCCTCGCCCTGGTGCAGCATTATTGCATGGGCTAGTTTACTGTGGCGAATGTGGCCACAAAATGGTTGTGCAGTACAAAGGCGTAACCCGCTATATTTGTAACTACTTGCGGCAGCAGTATCGTGTACCTGTTTGTCAGTATATTCCTGCTGATGTAATTGATGAGTACGTAGTCAATGCCTTTTTAGAAGCTCTGTCGGCTGTAGAGCTAGATGCTTATCACAAAGCTGTCAAAACCCAACAGCAGTCTTTAGAGACAGTGGAACGAGCGCATTCTCAACAAATCGAACGTTTACAGTATCAAGTAGCACTAGCCGAAAGACAGTTTAATCGAGTTGACCCGGATAACCGATTGGTAGCTGCCGAACTAGAACAGCGTTGGGAAAATGCTTTACGTGAACTAAAGCTTGCCCAAGAAAACTATGCTCAACGTCAGCAGCCTCAAACAGTAACTCAGTTACCAAAAGAACTCAAAACTGCTTTTATTAACATTGGGCAAAGGCTCCCCGAACTTTGGCACACTGGCACCTTAACCCAAGTGCAAAAAAAATCTCTGCTACGCTGTCTCATCGATAAAGTTGTCATTCATCGTCTTGTCCGCGACACAGTTCGCACTCGGATTATTTGGAAAGGAGGTGACACTACTACTGTTGACCTACCAATTCCAGTAGGTTCGTTGGCTGAACTTACTAATGCGGACGAATTGGAAACTCAGGTTGTTGCTCAAAGCCTTCAAGGTATTGATGACCAAGTTATTGCTCAACAACTGACGGCACAAGGTCATCGGTCGCCGCTACGCACAACTCTTTTACCCAGTACGGTCAAAACTATCCGGCTTAAACATCGCATTTTTCAGAACCGTAGCCAGTCTCATCCCCGTCAAATTTCAGGTTATCTCACGGTTCCCCAAGTTGCCAAGTCTTTAGAACTTTCACCCCACTGGATCTACGATCGCATTCATAAGGGAACGATCGCCATCAGCAAGGACGAATCAACAGGGCTTTATCTTTTCCCTGATGTGCCCGATACGCTAGAGCAATTCCAAAAACTTAAAGCTGGACTCGTCTACAACTTGCGTTTTTGATAGGAGTATCAAGATGTCTAATCAAAACATCCACGAATATCTCCTTCGATAAACCATTTGGTTCCTTGCCAAGTACGGTCTATTATTGTTAGTGCCGTATGACATCCACGATTGGGTCTAAAACCATGACTGCTGTTAGAAAATTGGGGTTCGTAGTACGCTTCTAATATCAAACGTATTACTTCCTGAACCAATTTATCGTTCCAAGTGGGAATTCCTAGGGGTCGAGTTTTCCCATTTTTCTTGGGAACATTAATTCGCCGCACTGGTGTCCACCGAAAACGTTCATAGCGAATATTTTCTATGAGGTTTTCAATCTTTTTAATGGACATCCCATCAGCAGTGTCAGTTGTGACTCCTGGTGTCATTGCCCCATCATTTTTGTAGATGCGACTGTACGCCAGTAGGTACAGCTTGGGATTGAAAAGTTGCCTGTAGACATCATCCAGGGGTAAGTCACGATAACCTCTGTCTCGGATTACACTTAAAACCGTTTCGGCGTTTCGCATCTCGCGTACCTCTCGATGTAAGTGTGAAGAATACCTGTTCTCCTTCGCCATGTGGGCGGCTTTCCCGTCCTCGGACTACTATGAGAACTCTGTAACCATAGGGGTCGCCCCCTGTAAGTCATCCCGCGCTTTATTAACTCGGTACGTAACAGTGTGATTTAGGTGTCCCATTCATTCGTTAAGCCATCTCATCGCTGGCTGACTTCGTTTGAAGGAGTTGTATGGTTTAAATGTTTAAAACCACACACAAACGATTATTCCTTTTAGGCGTTGTAGGAATAGGCAATCGCGTATACCGTCAGAATTGGGCTTCAGGTAGTTTAACTTTCACCATGTCACACAGGTCTTGCCGAACAATAGTTTTCACGCCTTTTCTCTATTCCCAGCTTTACCAACATGCTGTTGTCCCTTTTGTCTTTCGACTCCAGGTTAGTTGGTTGACCTAGAGACTTTCTCCTTATTCTCTCCCAACTTGGTTGGGGATACCGCATTAACTGTCGCGGCGCACACACTTTGATATATCGGCATCAAGCACAAATTTCGGTTTGTACCTGATGGTATTAAATATTGCTTCGATTGCATCATGACATGACCTTCCGACTCTGAACCCGTATGAGTTAGGTTCAAATCGCGCTTCCCATTCTGGTTCTAATGCCAGCTTGACAAGCGCTTGCAAGGCGCGGTCCCCCATTGTAGGTATTCCTAAAGGTCGCTTCTCTTCCACTCCAGGCTTAGGAATCCATACACGCCTAGTTGGGCAGACCTTAGAACCCAGATTTAGTTGGTTAATTAGGGTCAGACGTTGCTTTGGGGTCAGTGATTTAACGCCGTCCACACCCGCCGTCTTTTTCCCGCAATTATCCTGGGTAACTCTACGAACCGCCAATGCTCTTGCTGACCAAGAATTCATCAACGTCTTTTGAAGTTTGCGAAATGTTTTCACATCACCACGCTGAGAGGCTTGATAAATTCTCTGTTGCAGCTTGTACACTCTACGTTCCAGCTTTCGCCAGTTAATAGAGCGCCATTCCCCCGTAGTCTTTAAACTCGTATTAGACATATTTACTGCTACTGGAAACTTCATCTTCCAAATCACCGTGATTCTGTCTGCCTATCCTCACCATTACAGCAAGGCATTTGCTTGAGAATCAATCTTTCCTGCTCGCAGTATACGGTTAGCACCTGCTCAATCCTGCTCGGACTGAGAACTATACGAGAGGTTACTTCGTTTCTGATAGTCATTGTTGGAGTTTTTAGAGCGGTACTATCCACCGGGGTTAGAGGAAGTGCTTGTTGGTCAACCAGGTTCTTGCCAACTCCCCATTATCCTTGCCCTTTTGGGACTCCCAGCGTTTCAGCCTGATTGCGCTGGTTATTCCTGACGATGGTTCAAACGCACCTTCGTATTCCTACTCATGAACTCTTGCTCGATGATTGCCAGATTAGGCTTCTAGCATTGTCACCTTTCACCCCCGCTTCAGGGATTGATGGCTAGTCGCTACCCTGGGGGACACAGTTCGGAGACTGCGCTCTGTGTGCTTTCACTCCTGCACCTGGAGGGCGGGACTTGGTTTTGTGAACCTCACCCACATGACTACCAAATTGTCAAGGTTCTTATGTATCTTGCGGGTAATCCTCCACCCATTTCAGGGTTAGTTTCTACCCAACGAATCGCACTCCTGGTCTGAACCCATATGAGTTTGGTTGAAATTTAGCTTCCCATTCTGGCTCAAGTGCCATTTTTACGAGAGCTTGCAAAGCGCGGTCATACATTGTCGGGATACCCAGAGGTCTTTTCTCGTCCTTACCAGGTTTTGGAATCCATACGCGTCTGGTAGGCGATACCTTTGAGCCTAATTTTAATTTGGCGACTAAGGTGAGACGTTGCTTTGGGGTCAGTGATTTAATACCATCCACACCCGCCGTCTTCTTACCTTGGTTGTCTTGTGTAACCCGTCTAACCGCGAGACACTTTGCACTCCAGGACTTCATCAGCGTCTTTTGGAGTCTGCGAACCGCTTTGACATCACCACGGACTGAGGCTTTGTAGATTCGTTTTTGCAACTTATAGACACGTTTTTCTAGCTTGTGCCAGTCAATGTGCCTCCATTCCACCATCGATTTATCATTTTCGGTTTGACGAGTTGGTTTATCCCTCAAGGAAGGGATTGATTCATCGTTTATTCCCGTTGTGACTTCTCGTGTATTAGCCATATATATTGCTATTGTGACTCTACATTCCAAATCACCGTGAGTCCGTCAGCATATCCTTGTCATTACACAAGGCATTCGCTTCTGACTCAATCTCTCCTAACGCTACATACGGTTAGCACCTGCTCAGTATCGACCACCTGAGAGTAGACGTTAGGTTACTTCGTTCCAAATGACCATTGTTTTGAACCGTTAGAGTAATGCTATCCGCCGGGTTTTATTGGGAGTGCTTGCTGATAAACAACGATTATCAGCCCCTTTATCCATTGCCTTTTGGCTCCAGCGCATATAGCCTTATTTCGCTGGTTCCTTATGACGACGGTTCAGTCGCATCTTTGCTCGCGCTACTCATAGGTTCTTGCTCAGAGGGAACCAGTTTTAGGCTACCAGTTTAACCTCTTTTTCGCCCCGCTTTAGGGATTGATGGCTAGTCGCTACCCTAGGGGTGATGCTGTCACCACTGCACCTGTGGGGAGGGACTTTTACCTTTTACTCTAGGATTTCGAGGTAATCTACCCTCATGGTCATTTAGTTGTCAAGGTTCATTTAGTGACCTTGCCACTCATCTGTGGGTATTCCTACTCATTTCGAGTGAACGAATCGCACCGTTGTAGTAAGGCTGGCTGATTTTTTCGTGTAAGACCCCCGCCCCGAAACGAAGATAAGCCTCGCTCAACGAGTGAGTGGGGTGCTTGAGGAATTGTCTCTCTCCGGGTTGGGTAACGAGTCAATCCAGTCCTCTATAAGTTGAGTCATAGATTTTTCTCGTTGTTCAGCTAATAATTTTAACTTATTAAATCGACGCGGTGTTGTACGAATTCTAATGTATTCTGATTTCACATTGTTTCCTATTTGTTTCCTCTGCATTAAAGTAATGATATCACAAATAGGAAACAAGGAGGTGATAACGCAGTGCTGGTCTTAGAGTACAAAGTTAAGGGAAAACGTCAACAGTATCAAGCTATTGACGAAGCTATCAGAGCTACGCAATTCATTAGAAACAAGGCTATTCGTTACTGGATGGACGCACCTCGTGAATCCAAGATTGACAAGATTGCTCTAAATAACTATTCAACAGCACTGCGTAAAGAATTTGGATTTGTAAAAGAATTAAACTCAATGGCTTGTCAAGCTGCAACTGAAAGAGCCTGGCTATCTATTGCTAGGTTCTATGACAATTGCAAGTCTAAAAAGCCAGGTAAAAAGGGCTTTCCACGATTTCAAAAAGATAATCGTTCAGTTGAATACAAGACTTCAGGATGGTCACTGCATCCGACAAAAAGACGTATCACCTTTACCGATAAAAAAGGAATTGGTAGTCTCGGGCTGCTAGGAAAATGGGACATTCACACCTATCCTCAAAAGGTAATTAAGCGTGTTCGCTTAGTTCGTAAAGCTGATGGATATTACTGCCAATTTGCGATTGATATCGAGGTTAAATCTGAACAGAGAACAGGTAATAGTGAGATAGGTCTTGATGTTGGGCTTGAGTTTTTTTACTCTGACTCTAACGGACATCATGAGGAAAACCCAAGGTTTTTAAGGAAAGCCGAAAAGAGCATTAAGCACGCTCAACGTCAGATATATAAAAAAGAAAAAGGCAAAAACCAACGACGCAGAGCAAGACAGAGATATGCAAAAAAGCATTTAAAAGTAAGTAGGCAACGTAGTGAACACGCGAAGAGACTCGCGCGTTGCGTATGCAAGGCTAACGCCTTAGTCGCCTATGAAAACTTAAATGTGAAGGGCATGGTAAAGAATCACTGTCTTGCCAAGTCAATCAATGATGTGGCTTGGACTCTATTTCGTCGTTGGTTAGAATATTTTGCTCGTAAGGTAAATACCACAGTTGTTGCCGTCAATCCTAGGATGACATCTCAAAAGTGTTCGGATTGTGGTGCAATTGTAAAAAAGTCTCTTTCAACTCGTACCCATAAATGTAACTGTGGATGCGAACTACAAAGAGATGTGAACGCAGCGATAAATATTCTAAATCTTGCACGACAAGCTAGGGACGGGCAGTCCCGAAGTAACGCTGTAGGAGTCGCAACCGCTACGCTACTTGGGGCAACCCTGGTAGAGCAAGTTACGACGTAGATTACAGAATCCCCACCCTCAAGCGTCAGCTAGGGTGGGGAGTGTCAATTCTACTCTTGAAATCACTGTTTAGTTTGCCTATTCCGCAAACAGAAACATGAAATCTTTTGTAGTCTATGTAGTGGCGTGCCGAAGGAACACCGCCGTAAGCAGCAGCCGCACTCCACAACAGCAACAAAAAACCTCGGTGAAAGCAACCGAGGCGACGAGGAGAAGTCCAAATGTCAATTAGTACCGATACGGAAGTCAAAAAATCTTAGCTAACACCAAAATCAACCAGAATCAAAGTAGCGAATGCACCCTGCAATGCATATTGACGTTGCTGCTGTTGTGAGGGGTAGTCAGCATAGTAAATCTGGGGTTCGGTTGCGTAGTTATTGAGAATGCCTTCTTGATTAACAGTGGTATACATAGCTCTTTGCTCTAAACTTGTTATATTATGTAAATAAATATAACAAGTTTGTTACAAATGGTCAATAAAGCTTGACAAAAAAAGACTGATAGCTTCAATAAAAGCTACTTATGAAAATGCAATTATTGAGGCAGGTCTATTGAATAACTTACCTACAGTATTTTCACAGGGGTGGGTCGTTCAGGAGACGCTGTGTAGAATTAACCAACGAATTATGAGACTGACGTTGGTCTTTCACAGTTCTAAAAACCTCCATAATTGGAATTAAGCAGCGTTTTGCATCTTCGTAACCACGCTTTTTTAGTTCGGCGATGCGATCGCAACTAAAATCTAGGTAGCTATCGATTTTGCCAATTATCGGAGTTTCGGACTTTTCAATTCTCTCTTCGGGTCTAATTTCAATTACAGTTTGTTCAGGAAAGTCATGGCGATTCCAAGCAGCACCATTTTTTAAGTGAATTACAATGACGTTTTTACAGCCACGTTTTGCCAAAGCTCTTAAAGGTACATTATCAGCTAAACGTAACCGTTCACAGGATCTGAAACGCTACAGTGAAAAATGGGTTACTGAGGTGGTAGATTAAACTACATGGAAGAAAACTGCCTCGCCTACGGAATTGAAATTTCCGACTTAGATTGGGACAAGACTCCAGCCAGCGTCAAACAACTGGTGGAGAAAATGGGGCAGCATATAAAGCAATCAGAAAAAAGGCTGGCTGATTTAGAAGCCAAACAGCAAGAGTTATTAGAAAAAATCAATTGCACATCAAAAAACTCCAGCATTCCCCCATCGTCAGATCCACTTCATGCCGAAAAAAAACCAGAAAAAAAGAAGAGTGGTAAAAAGCGAGGGGGGCAACCAGGGCACAAGGGTCATAGTCGATTTTTGATTGTGTTGGGCACACTTAAGGCGAGAATTCATCAAAATATCAGAGCGTCCCGGAGTTTCAGCTGAATTAGGAACGGCTCTGGTAAAACAACAGGAGAAATTATTTGAACTTTGGCATCGAGTCAGAGATGGAACTTTGAAGCATTGTGAACTTCAACTTTTAGTCCAACCAATTCGTAACTCCATCAAGTTTTCTCTACAAGAGGCTGCCGATTATGAAATTGGTTCGGTAGAAAAGACACCACTGGCTAAAACTGTTCGCACTTGCCGCCAAATACTGAAAGTTGAACCTGCTTTATGGTTATTTTTGACGGTTGAAGGTGTTGAACCAACAAATAATGCTGCTGAGAGAGCCATACGTCCTGCGGTTATATGGCGACGTACTAGTTTTGGCTCCCAAACCCAGGCGGATAGTCGTTTTGTCCAAAGGATGTTAACTGTTGTTACTACTTTAAAGTCTCAGCGTCGAAATGTTTTGGATTTTATGGTATCAGCAGTAAGTGCTGCACGCGCTAATTCGCCAGCCCCTTCTTTACTTCCTGAAGTCGCTGATTCTTCCGACCAAGTAATAAATGCTGCCTAATCCCCATTGCTGAGATCCGGTTATTTACCTTTATTCAACCTGCTGGAATCTCTGGCATTTATTCCTGCAAATGCTTTAACTAAAGAGAAGCATTGTCTTTTAATCTGCGACTACCCCGTGGTCGCTTACGAAATTTCAAAGACACGATTTTTATTATCTGCATCACCAATGCCAAATTCCGCAGCCACAAACTGCTGCACCTGCTCTGGACTCATATCACCTTCACGGCGTTGATCAACTTTGTTAATTAACACATACAAATTATCTTTGCCACGTAATTCAATTACTTTCTGAACGTCTTTTCTAACTGTCTCTGCGGCTTCGTTTTTTAACTATGTAAAGTCAAGAACAATCAACACGATTGAACTTTTGCAAAGCTGTTCTGCTACTACAGCCTGTAGGCGAAGATTTTCTCCCGCTTCGTTTGGTCCCGGTGTATCGACAATTACTAAATTACCAAGTTCCGGTTGTGCTTCTGCTTTTTGTAAACGCCAAGATGGAGTGTATATTCTAGGAGCATCCATCAAGGATTGTATCTGGTCTGCACTTGGGTTTAGGATGCTGCACAGGCGAACAATATCATTTAAGAAAGTTAAAGTATGAATGATATTTTCACGCCCTTCACTTTTGGCGGGAATTTCGCATACAGATTTCAGAATTTGCTTTGGCATTTCCGCCAAATGTGGGTACTGAGCAAGTTTTTCTTGCACTCCCTCCATCCCTAAATCTTCAATTTTCTGGCGCAAAGATAACACTGTTTCTTGAAAAACTGACAATACCTCTGCACTCAGAGACAAAACTGGACTCAGAGACAAAACTGGTTCGGTCAGTTCTGCATCAAAAATAATCTCTGTGGGAAGCGTCGTCATGGCGGAGTTGCGGCTTGGCAAAATCTCCTGTCCAATAATGGCATTTGTAATGGTAGACTTACCAGCCTTCATCGGTGCAACAATTGCCATTCTCAACTCAAGATTTTGTACTTTATAGGCTTCGTTGCAGGGCTGATTCACCGCAACGCACTGCCTCGTCCATCTGTGGTTCATTATTTCTTTGTGTACCTCACCCAAATGCAAACCGCTGTAATGGGTGGAATCGAATTTCGATCACCATACGGACAGTTGACATAGAATAGCTGAGGCTTCCAATTTTCTTGAATTTTTCTCCTTTTAAAATAGGAGAGTTAGCTTCTGGTAAACCCTTTCCCTTACCATAAAAAATTGTGCAAATATAATGCGATCAGCCCAGAACACCAAATCAACTAAGACTTAATTAATACATATTTATGAATCTGAGAATTGTCCCGATTCACTCGCCTTGTGAAAATAGCAGTTAGCAAAATCCACCATGCATTTAAAGAAAGCACTGCTGGATCTACTAGCTTAAGAAAGCACTTAATTTTTCTGTTCTTGAGTGCCACTATAGTCCAATGTAGTTTTAAGTAATTTCTAATATCTTGAAGAGGTAGGATGTTTGAGCGATGCTTCTCATTAACCAAGGCATGAATTTTTTCTTTCATCAAAATATTAGTATCCAGCTTTGTTTTTAGAGAAATTTTTTGGTCATAGCTACCAGACCAAATAGTGCGGTAGGCAAGACACTGATTGAGAAAGATAGCATCGCCATGCTGAGTAATGCGAATCCACGAATCAATGTCATCACAGTTAGTTAATGTGATATCCCACCCACCAGTTTGCAAGAACGCTTCACGCTTACACGCGACTTGAACAGGCGTGCCAAAGGGAACCAGCTCCAGCAACATGCCGTAGTGAATATCTGCTTGTGGGATATAATAGGCTAACCCTGGACCAACAATAGGCGTGCGGCTCAGTTCAACTCCATTGCTGTCCACCTGAGCAGCAATGCAAGAGCAAATAATAGCATCTTGTCGCAGTGCGATTGCCTTTACCATCTCCTCTAAGCAATTTGGAGCGAGATAGTCATCATCATCCAAAAACTTAATCCAATCTCCACGAGCCTGAAGAACTCCAGCATTGACCGCTGCTGCATGACCTTGGTTTACTTCATTGCGATAGTAAACAAGGCGTGGTGCATTTTCACGAACACAAAGCTCTGTGCTTAAACTTTTCACATAGGCTTGGGTATCATCAGATGAACAATCATCTGAGACAATCAGCTCACACGGTATGGTTTGGTTTAGGACAGAGTCAATTGCTCGTTGTAGTAACTTCAAGCGGTTGTAGGTCGTGATGACGACGCTAAATTTCATACATCTAACACTTCTTTGCACAGCCGTATAGAAAAGACTCTTCTGTTCTCTATGAAATAGGAGTAAAAAAATTCTCTATTTAAAATAACTAGACTAGAAGGTAGTTGTCGATTTATTATTGTTGATTGTGAGTTTTTTTGTGAACTATGAATACTCAAGAGATAATCCGCTCTATTGAAGCGGAACAACTAAAATCTAATTTGCCCGAAATATTTGTGGGCGACACAGTCAGAGTCGGAGTCAAAATCAAGGAAGGCGACAAATACCGCGTACAACCCTACGAGGGTGTGGTGATTGGTAAGCGCAATGGCGGTATCAATGAAACCATTACAGTCCGTCGTGTATTCCAAGGTGTAGGCGTCGAACGGGTGTTTCTGCTGCATTCTCCTCGGATAGACAGCATCAAAATCTTGCGTCGTGGTAAGGTAAGGCGTGCTAAGCTGTATTACCTACGCAATCGTGTTGGTAAGGCTACCCGAATCAAGCAGCGCTTTGACCGCGCTTTGTGATCTAAAAGCTAGATATGGCAGAAGGCTTAAACAATCAAGCGGCTCACGCCGCTAATTTATTTCCAACAGCCAAAGTCAACAAAAAAATTGCCAACATGGGTTAAAATAGAGTAAGTTAAGTGTAATAACTGAATAAAAGACAGCCTGTGCGCTCTTAGTTCAGTTGGTAGAACGCAGGTCTCCAAAACCTGATGTCGGGGGTTCAAGTCCTCCAGGGCGCGCTGTAAGCAAAAATAAAGCCCGAAAATGATGCACATCTGCTAATATAGCAGTATGCTTGAATGTTTCGGGCATAATTTTTGTGTTTGCAGATTTTTGCTACAAACAAGGTAGTTTGAGTACTAGCTGTAACAAAAGCATAGAAATTAACAGGCAATAGTCTTCTGTATCAGGAATGGGGGGAGAGAGGCGACCGTGGGCAAAAAAAACGAAGCGGAAATGACAGAAACGAACAATGGGTTTAGCATAGCGAACTTTTTCAATGGAATAAAGGAAGAGTTCGATAAAGTGGTTTGGCCCAGTCGGCAGCAGCTGGTGAGTGAATCAGCAGGTGTGTTGTTAATGATGGCTCTCTCCGCATCTTTGATATATTTGATAGATAAATTCTTTACTTGGGCAGCACAACAGGTGTTCTGATGACTTCTGCAACAGACGGAGAGTACAACGCAACGCTGCACTCAGAGGATGCCGCAGAAACAGCGTCAGATGCTTCGCAAGAAGCCCGCTGGTATGCAGTGCAAGTAGCCTCTGGCTGTGAGAAGCGTGTCAAAACAAACTTGGAGCAGCGCATTCAAACCTTTGATGTAGCTGATAAAATCATCCAGGTGGAGATTCCACATACACCAGCAGTGAAAATCCGTAAGGATGGGAGTCGCCAGCATACCGAAGAAAAGGTCTTCCCTGGCTATGTGCTAGTGAGGATGATGATGGATGACGACACCTGGCAGGTGGTGAGAAATACCTCTCATGTGATTAATTTCGTGGGAGCAGAACAAAAACGTGGCAGTGGCAAGGGTCGCGGTCACGTAAAACCTCTGGCGCTGAGTCACACAGAAGTCGAAAGAATCTTCAAACAGACCAGCGAACAGGAGCCAGTCGTCAAAATTGACATGGCTACTGGTGATAAGATAATTGTGCTTTCTGGTCCGTTTAAGGACTTTGAAGGTGAGGTGATTGAAGTGAGTCCAGAACGGAGTAAGCTCAAAGCCTTGCTTTCGATTTTTGGACGGGATACACCAGTAGAATTGGAATTTAATCAGGTTCAGAAACAGAGCTAATAAGAATGGCGAAAAAAGTCGTAGCGGTCATTAAATTGGCCCTGAATGCTGGGAAAGCCAACCCAGCACCGCCAGTGGGGCCTGCTTTGGGTCAGCACGGCGTTAACATCATGATGTTCTGCAAAGAGTACAACGCCAAAACAGCAGATCAAGTTGGAACGGTGATTCCGGTAGAAATTTCGGTATATGAAGACCGGAGTTTTACATTTGTACTCAAGACTCCACCTGCATCGGTACTTATTACCAAGGCAGCTAAAATTGATAAAGGCTCCAGCGAACCGAACAAAAGGAAAGTTGGGTCGATTACTAAAGAGCAATTGCGACAAATTGCCCAAACCAAACTGCCTGACCTCAACGCCAATGATATTGAAGCGGCGATGAACATCATCGCAGGCACCGCAAAAAATATGGGCGTAACAGTTACAGATTAGTCATTAGTCATTAGTCATTAGTCATTAGCTTTAGACAAAGGACAAAGGACAAATGACAAAGGACAAATAACAAAATTATTCGGGGGAGAGGCAAAGCTTCGTAATAGACCCCAGGAGAGAGAAAAATGGCGAAGAAAGTATCGCGCCGAATGCAGGCGCTGCTAGCAAAAGTTGAAGACAGGGATTATGCACCCCTAGACGCATTAGCCCTTGTGAAAGAAACGGCAACAGCAAAGTTCCCCGAAGCAGCAGAAGCGCACATCAGGTTGGGGATTGACCCAAAGTACACTGACCAACAGCTGCGGACAACGGTTGTACTGCCCAAAGGAACAGGACAAACAGTACGTGTGGCAGTCATTGCCAGAGGGGAAAAGGTCACAGAAGCAACTAATTCTGGTGCTGATGTCGTTGGTTCAGAAGAGCTGATTGACGAAATTCAAAAAGGTAGGATGGACTTTGACAAGCTCATTGCCACACCTGATATAATGCCTCAGGTGGCAAAGCTGGGTAAGTTGCTCGGTCCGCGTGGTTTGATGCCTTCACCCAAGGGAGGGACAGTGACATTCGACCTGGCAAGTGCGATCGCTGAATTCAAAGCAGGTAAATTAGAGTTCCGAGCTGATCGAACTGGTATTGTCCATGTTATGTTTGGGAAGGTATCCTTCACTCCAGAGGATTTATTAGTCAACTTGAAGGCGTTGCAAGAAACAATTGACCGTAACCGTCCATCAGGAGCTAAAGGTCGTTATTGGCGTACAGTGTACGTGTCTGCCACAATGGGACCATCAATTAGCGTAGATATTAACGCCCTACGCGATTTGAAACTGACCGAAGCATAATGCGTGTTGTACAGACGTGCTCTGGCAGGTCTCTACAAGCAAATCCCAAACAAAATTAAATAGGCAACAGCTTAAGACAGCAGGTGCTATTGGCTTAATATCCTGCCGAGGTTTTCGCCCCGATTGCTGCCAGTAACACGTATGACAAGTGTGAGTACTGCGACATAAGGATGACAAGGTAGAGACGCATTGTATAACGCATCTTTACCGCCAAACCCCGGCTGCGAGAGCTGGGGTTTATTTTTTTTCTGGGAATAGTTTAGTGGTTAGTGGGTAGTGGTTAGTCTTAACTTTTTAACAACTAACAACTAACAACTAACAAATTAAAGGAGGTGAGACAGTATGCCTAGAACGATAGAAGACAAAAAAGAGATAGTCGCTGAACTCAAAGAAGTTTTGAGTCAGTCTCAGCTGGCGCTCATCATTGACTACCAAGGGTTAACAGTCGCAGAAATCACTGATTTGCGGCGAAAGATGCGTCCAACTGGCACCGTCTGCAAAAAAACAAAAAACACGCTGATGCGAATCGCTGTTGAAGGTGATAGCAGATGGCAGCCAATGACGGAGTTCCTCACTGGTTCTTCTGTCTTCCTGCTTGTTCAGGAAGACATGAAGGGTGCAATTAAGACTTACCAGGACTTCCAGAAAGCTGCCAAGAAAACAGAACTTCGTGGCGGTGTGCTGGATGGACAAGCCTTGACACAAGATGATGTCAAGGCACTGACGGAACTGCCTTCAAAAGAAGAACTCATGGCTCGCTTGGCTGGGGGTCTCAAGGCAATTCCTACCAAGTTGGCAGTGGGACTCAATGCCGTGCCAACACAACTGGCTGTGGGAATCAAAGAAGTCCCCGGTTCCCTGGTACGCGCTATCAAAGCTGTTTCCGAAAAGGAAGGCGGCTCTCAAGAAGACTCTCAAGCTGCATAACAATATGGAGTGTTGAGTGCTGAGTGAGAGTAGCTATTTTGAAGACTCAGAATTATCTTTGAGTTCGGTTTGTATTTTTTTTCAACATTTTACGATTCACTAGGAGTTTACCCATGTCTGCAAAAACTGATGAAATTTTGGATCAGTTGAAATCTTTGACCCTGCTAGAAGCTTCTGAATTGGTTAAGCAAATTGAAGAGGCTTTCGGAGTTGATGCTTCTGCTCCTGTTGGCGGTGGGATGATGATGATGCCCGGTCTTGCTGCTCCAGGTGCTGGCGCACCTGCTGCGGCTGAACCAGTAGAAGAGAAGACCGAGTTTGACGTTATTCTCGAAACAGTCCCAGCCGAGAAGAAGATTGCTGTACTCAAGGTAGTACGGGAGTTAACCGGTTTGGGTCTCAAGGAAGCGAAAGACTTGGTAGAATCTGTACCCAAGCCAGTTAAGGAAGCCATTGCTAAGGATGCTGCTGAAGAAGCTAAGAAGCAGCTCGAAGATGCTGGCGGTAAAGTAACAGTGAAGTAATTCGTCATTAATGACGAATTACATATTACTAATTAGTAATTATCAGGCAGCAGCCCAGTATTGAGTTTGACTTGGGCTGCTGCTTTGCTATTTGGAGGCAAGTGAAGGTTAGAAGGAAGAACACCCCATGAGCATCTAGATGCTCTGTTGGGGTCAGCTAGACTACTTATTTGATATTTGTATTCTAAAGTCAATATCAAAAGTCAACTATCAAAGGAGTGATTTAAATATTAAGTTGATATGTGATGATGATAATTAAGTATAAATACTCAAAATATCCAGGTTTGTCTACCTCATGACTAATAAGGTTTTGCTTTATGCAATCTTCTAGACGTCGTCGTATCCTGGTTGTAGATGATAGCACGCTTTATTTACGTTTGCTTCAAACTGCTTTAGAAGCAGAAGGGTATGAAGTTGATACGGCAGCTAATGGTACTTTGGCTTTAGCTAAAATTGAGGCTTCACCACCTGAATTGGTGCTGCTGGATGTGATCATGCCTGAGATGAACGGCATAGAAGTGACCCAACGTATTCGCCAAAATAACAGATTACCCCATATTCCAATTCTGCTCATTACGGGTTATGAAGAAGTTAATGTGCAAGAAGGATTGAATATAGGAGCAGATGATTTTATTCGTAAGCCCATTAATTTTGATAGATTTATAACAAGAATTAAAGAAATTTTGAGCTAAAAAAACAAGGAAGTAGTAACGCAGTGGCTCCCCTCCTGTAGCGAGCAGTTCTCTTGGAGGGTAACCCTACCGTAAGAAACTGCGGTACTGGTTTGACTGAAACGCATTGCCTCGGCTGAACAGATAGTTAGTGTACACAGCACCCTTGAAGGTGACGGCTGTTAACTGAACTGTACTGGGAATGGAACCACGCTTAAGCGTCTCTACACTATTAGCCTGGAATTAGGCGATGGTCTCCAGTGCTACACTCCGCGCAATAGCGGAGTCGGATGAAACTACTTTTTTTATCGGTGTAAGTCGACATCCCAGACTGCAATGTAGATGTGGTCTTTTGAATTGCGTTGTATCATCCCTTTTAATTCCCCAACGTTAAAAGAGTATTCATTAGTTTTGCGCTCATAGACTTGTTGCAGTCCTTGCTTAATGTCACCAGAAGCATTACCCCCTAGCATCCCCTGCAATGTCGTTTGCATGACCTCAGGTTCGACAGATGGGGCAAAAGAGACTTCGGTTTGGCGCAGCACTCTTGTTTTACGGTCAAATAAATAACCAAGGTCAACGCGGTTTGGGTCATGCTGATAAAGATAAGCACGAGTTCTCCCGAATGCACCTCTGGAAACCCTACGAGGATTTCCTAACGCTGCTTTGACAGCATCTTCTGAAGAGCCAACGGGAAAAGCAGGAACGTTGCGAGAGTTGGTATTGGTATTTGCAGCATTTTCCTGCTGTGGAGGTGGGGTGGAAGCCTCTGGGGTTGGTGCAGGAGCAGGAGGAGTCGCTAGCTGTTCCTCTTTTTGCGGTGTAGGTTGTTGTTCTGCAGTGGATTCTTCTGACGTGGAAGCACGTGGAGTTGGGGATTCTTCTGGCTCTTCTTGTTCTTCTGGTTCTGGTTCAGTTGATGACTCTTGTTGTGAGTTAGACGCAACTGAGGGTGGGGCAGATCTATCAGTTTCTGGCTGTTGCTGTTGTGGTGGGTTAGGTGCAGTAGCAACTGGAGGTGGTGCAACAACCGTCCTATTTCTAGATGTGCTGGCTTCGGAAGTGGGAGTCGGGGATGCTGTTGGAGGGGTTGGATTTGTCTCGTTAACTTCTGAAAGCGGTGTAGACACAGGCGATCTAGCAATGGGAACTTCAGACCCTTGACGGCTCATACTGGCAATGGCAACTGCACCAATCATGCTACCCACAACCAAACTCCCCAAAATCCAAGCCGATTTTTGCCAATTGGCTGGAGTGGAAGAAGTAGAAATAACAGGAGCTTTTTGATTGGAAGACAATGGTTGGGTGTGGTGGGATGGGTATGATGCACCAGCACTTGGAGACAGGGGGACTGTCGGTTGAGCAGCAGCCGTTGGTTCCACCGTGGCAAGAGAAGTTGCAGATTTCAAACCATAGAGCATTTTGCTCGCGGTAGTGTAGCGATCGCTTGCATGAGGCTTAATTGCCTGATTCAGTACCATCGCCAAATTGGGGGACACCTCAGGAGCAAAATGATGCCAGATAACTTCGCCAGTTTGAGGTTGCGTTTCTAATTCGTGCGGATGTTTGCCAGTGAGCAAATAAATTGCCGTCATGCCCAAGCTGTAGATGTCAGTGGCGTAAACTGGACGTCCAATGGCTTGCTCGCTAGGCATATATCCTGGTGTTCCAATGACCAGCGATTGCGTGAGATATCCTGAAGGATTAATGACTGAACGTATTGTTTCTTTAACTGCGCCGAAATCAATTAAGACTGGCTTGCCATTCGAGGAGCTGACAATGATGTTATCGGGTTTAATATCCCGATGAATAATGCCTTTGCTGTGAACATAATCCAAGACGGACAGCAAACTCAATAAGATTTCCTTAACTGTCGTTTCGCTGAGTACCCCTTGTTCCTTAACTATGTCTCCCAAGGTTTGACCTTGAATCCATTCTTGAACGAGGTAAAATTGCCCTCTCTCAGAAAAGTAGGCAAAGAGTTCGGGAATTTGCTCACTACCTTTGCCCAGATACTCTAAGGTTGCAGCTTCTCGTTCAAACCGCTTTTGGATCACCAGGTAGGTTTGGGGGTCATTTGTTACGGGTTTGAGTTGCTTAATCACACAGCGACGGCGAGAAGGCATATGCATATCTTCCGCCAAAAAAGTTTCACCAAATCCACCGGCACCTAGTACCTGGATAACTTGATAGCGATTGTTCAGCAGCTTGGTTGTCATGCTCCCTTATCCCAGTTTTCCTTCGGATAGAATATGACGTAGCCCAATGGGACAGTGTATGGTTTACTCACCAAAGTCTTACCATTAAGGGCGAGAGTAGTTCTGTATGAATCCCTATCAGGGACTGAAATAAACCAACAAACTCTGACCTAAGATGCTTACCCTTTATATATGTATACTAAACCCATGACGACCATAGGGACAGAATGTATCCTGTCTTGATGACTATGTTCTTAAGCAATGCTACTGGGCATCACTAACAATCCATCTGCTGTTATCAGCATCCCACAAAAGCAAGAAGCGCACAGAAGTAGGGACTACTTGTCCAGCTTTCATAAAATATTTTAATTGAGCTTCTACCGTAGCTTTTTCTGTACTTGCTTCTACTATGCTAACTCGCTCAACATCTACACTCTTAACTTTTCCCCCCCACCAGTCAATGTAAGAAAGATAACCATTAGGGTGAAGACGTTTATTGTTTTGGTAGCTTGGAACTAGCTGATTCCAAGCACTTCTATACTCACCCTGATTAAGAGTGAAGTAATAATTTTGCACAGCTTCTGCTGGTGAGGGGTGATTGTTTGTCGGGGATTGTGTTGTGGGAGGAACTTGAGAAGATGGGGTTTGGGTAGGAACAGGTGTGTTAGCAACTTTGGGAAGGTGAGTTTTAGGATCTGTCGTTAGTTCTGGTAGCACAGGCTCTAAAGTTTCAGAAGGTGTTGTGGTAGGTTCTGAAAGACTAGGTTCTGTTGGCATAGGGGGCACAGCAGTCTCTTGAGATTCTGAAGGGAATGGAGAAGAGGGAATCGATGTGTTCTGCTGTGCCAGTGGTTGTTCCACCTCTGGTTGAGGTTGTTCTCTGCTGAGGGCAAAACCAATAATGACAGATGCACCAATCAAACCACCTGTAATTAAACTGCTCAAAAGGACACTCTTTTGCCCACTGTTTTGTCCATCGGTTTGAGGGGAAGGTTGAGGAGTAGACCCTGGACTGACAGGAATGGTCTGTTGAGGTATTTCGAGCGGCTGTGCGTTTGTTGCGGGTGGTTGAGTATAAACTATGGTTGGAGGAACCACTTGAACAGTCGGAGCCATTAACGCAGCGCCAGCATACAAAGCTTGCAACATTTCTCTGGCGCTAGCGAAACGCTCGTGTGCATTAAACTGAATGGCTTTATCTAATACAGCAGCAAAACTGGGAGTGATATTCAAAGCATATTGCCGCCACACAAGAGCACCTGTAGCATGGTCAGTTGTTAACTCTGGCGGTGTTTTGCCTGTCAGTAAATAAATCGCCGTGAGTCCCAAACTATAGATGTCACTGGCAAACATAGGGCGTCCGACAGATTGTTCGCTAGGCATAAATCCTGGTGTGCCAATGACAATTGACCTTGTGGAATTCCCAGAAGGACTCATCATCGTTCCTACTGTTTCCTTAACTGCGCCAAAGTCAATTAAAACAGGTTTACCATCGGCATGGCGAATGAGGATGTTATCTGGCTTAATATCACGGTGGACGATGCCCTTACTATGAACATATTCGAGAACTGGTAAGATACTTGTTAATATTTCTTTGAGTGCACTCTCACTCATCAAGCCTTGCTCTTGTAATTTTGATGCGAGAGTTTGTCCTTCTATATACTCTTGTACTAAGTAAAATTGACCTTTTTCTGGAAAGTAAGCATATAATCGGGGAATTTGATGGCTACCATCACCTAAGTCTTCTAGAATTGCTGCTTCCCGCTGAAACCGCTGCTGTACCAACTGGTAAACTTGGAGATTATCCTGAATTGGTTTGAGTTGTTTAATGACACAACGGCGGAGTGAGGGCATTTGGGTATCCTCTGCTAGAAAAGTCTCACCAAATCCACCGCCTCCTAAAGTGCGAAGAATTCGATAGCGGTTGTTCAGCAGCATTTGCATAAATTAGCGTTGGTCAGGAGAAAGATATTTGTCAGACATTTTACCCTTTTCTCCTGTTGCCAAGTGGTCAATGCGCTAAGGGTCAGATGTAGGGATTTCATTTTGTTCCAGGTAATTAACTGGCACATACCCCGCTGTACTTTCTAGTCGAGGTGATGGTTCTATATATTTAACACCCGCTATGGAGGAGCCGATTCTAACCATACTACAGATGCTAATACATCAAATAAATTATTTTTATACCAGCTTTTACTATGGTTTCAATTGCCCGTAAAAACCTGCTTGAAGATATTCCTCGCTTCCTTGTAGCGCAGGCAGGGATTATGTTTGCTGTTAGCCTAGTGACAATTCAGACTGGTATCTTCAATGGGTTTACTCGCTCCTCTGCTAAGTTAGTTAACAATTCCACGGCAGATATTTGGGTGGCATCAGATAGCATGGTGTACCTTGACCTGACGCTGCCAATTCCTTTAGCGCATATAAATATAGCTCAACAGATACCAGGCGTGGAGCGAGCAGAAGCGCTCATTGCTAGCGGAGGTATGTGGCGTCACCCGGCAAGCGAGATTGCGCCAGTCAGAGTCATCGGATTTGATCCACAGGGGCAATTGTTTATACCGCAAAATATTGTACAAGGAAGTGTGAGTGCCTTAAAGCAGCCCTATACTGTGATATTAGATACAGCTAATCAGGGGACTTTAAACGTACGACGCCTAGGTGATACAGCTGAAGTTAATACTTTACCAGTAAGGTTGGTTGGCTTAACGCAAGGAAACCGCTCAATTGTATCGAATCCTTATATGTTCACCTCCTTAGAAAGTGCCAACGCTTACTTAAGTTCCGGTAAGACTTCTACGTTGTCCTGCCGATTACCATCCGGTTCGACGGATTTCGTGTGTACCAACACTTATGTACAACCCACTCAGACTTCTACTCCTACGCCAAAACCGTTAGCCTCATCAGACCCTATCACTTATATATTGATTCGAGCCAAACCAGGTCACGATCTACAAGCACTCAAGCAGAAATTAAACGCCGCTTTACCAAACACCCGTGCCTACACTCGTGGTGAAATGGTCAAAAGGACTCAAACTTACTGGCAACAGCGAACTGGAATCGGGTTTCTTCTGGGCATCGGTGCAACGGTGGGTGTGATTGTTGGGGCAATTGTCGTTGGTCAGATCCTTTACTCTTCTGTGTCAGATCATCTTAAGGAGTTTGGAACACTCAAGGCAATGGGCGCGTCTAATTGGGTTATATACGGTGTAATTGTCGAGCAGGCGCTGTGGATGGCAGTTCTAGGGTATGTTCCCGGCATAACCCTTTGCTTGGGCGTTGCAGCATGGACATTGGCAAGTCAGGGAATTCTGATTTTAATCACAATAAAAACTGCGATCGCAGTTTTTGGTCTCACAGTCGTCATGTGTGTTGGTTCAGCTATCTTTGCGATCCAAAAAGTCACCCGTCTCGATCCTGCAATTGTTTTTAAGGCGTAATTTAAACATTTACGGAAAAATTAGCAGATTATTTGTACTACCTTGTGGCAAATTTTAGGCTCTCGGTTTTAAACCCTTGTCATTCAAGGTTGACCTTTAAACCCTTAGTTAAGGGTCTATGCAAATAAGTATTAACACAAGCGGACTATATCTAAGGCTTTACAAATTTAAATATTTAAGTGAGTAAAATAGATATAAGTGGCAGCTATATGCGTAGCTTATTATACTATCGCGTCACCATCATTTTTTGACGTTTAAAGCATACATACTTACTAAAAAACTTAACAAATGAGTCCTTTTCAAATTCACTCTACTGTGTTGCATCAAATCCCAAACCAGGTTACTTCTACCCCAAGAGGTTCAACCAATGCTGCAACAAAAGCCATCCTTATCAAAGGCATAGAGATGGCGTTCCAATCAGGGCTACAGTCCTATCAAGTTCTTAAAGGAGTTGACTGGGAAATCCCAAACGGCGATATTCAACTGTTAATGGGACCGTCGGGATCGGGAAAAACCACCCTGCTGTCAATTTTAGCTGGACTGCTGACGCCAACTGCTGGAAATGTCTACTTGCTAGGACAAGAGATTACAACTATGTCTCGCCCTAAGCTAGCACAGTTTCGACTGCAAAATATCGGCTTTATTTTTCAAGGGTTTAACCTGTTTCCGGCGCTGACAGCAGCTGAAAATATTGAAGTCGTGCTCAATCTCAAAGGCATTCGCGGGCGTTGGGCGCGACAGCAGGCACAAGTCCTGCTTGAACAAGTTGGGTTAGGGGATAAAGCCAATCAGAAACCGAGTGATTTGTCCGGGGGAGAGAACCAACGGGTAGCAATTGCGCGTGCTTTAGCAGGCAATCCCCCACTAATTATGGCAGATGAGCCAACAGCTGCCTTGGACTCTCACAGTGGGCATACTGTGACTGATTTACTGCGTAAGTTGGCGAAGGAACAAGGCTGTACAGTGTTGATTGTGACACACGACCCCCGAATTATAGATGTAGCCGACCGAGTCGCTTACATGGAAGATGGGGTTCTCAAACAAAAAAGTGCTGCGGTCATTAGTCATTAGAATTCGCGGCGTTACTGAATTGAGGTATGAATTTAGAAATTTACTATTTTGTAAAGACGTGACGCCAGTCGCCTACGGAGATCAGCAACGCCGAATTCGCCCATATGAAGAACTAATGACTAATAACTAATGACTATTAACTATCTCGTGCAAAGTTGCTGATACTGAACGGGGACGCCAACCCAGTTCCTGACGGGCTTTGGTAGCATCTACCCGGACGCAACGATCATAAAGATAATGAACTCGCTCTCGGCTAAGGGGCGGCTGCCATTTAAGTATACGTCCGACGGGATCGAGTAGATTTCCCAAAAGTCTCACCAGAGGTTTAGGTGCTTCGTAGGGAACTGGAATATTTGTTTCTTGACTGAGAACTTTAAACATTTCACGCGTGGTCAACTCACCAGCAGAAATGATGTAGTGTTGGGAAACACCTTTTTCTGCCGCCAGAATCATTGCCTCGGCTAAGTCATCCACATGAACAATACCAGTGATGCGATCGCCACCAGCCCATAATTTCAGCCGTCCTTTAAGAAATTGCTGCATCACCGGACCAAAGTGGGGATCATCAGAGCCAAAAATCCCTGAAGGGAGAAGACTGACAACTGGAAAACCGCCCTTAGCAAATTCATCTACCAATTGTTGAGCCTGATATTTCGTGCGATCATAGGCAGACGAAAAGTCAGTTTGTGTCCGTTTGAATGTTTCATTTACGACCTCTCCCTTAGTGTCGCCAAACACGCCTATCGTGCTGCAATACACCATTTTGGTGACATTAGATGCCTGAGCAACTTCCAGCACAGCTTGGGTTCCCTGCACGTTCACCCGCTCCATTTGAGCTTCATCAACTAGCCCAAGCTCGACATAAGCGGCGGTATGAAAAACCGTGTCTACCCCAGTCATCGCGGCTCGCAGTGCATCCGTGTCTGTGATTTCACCATAAACCAATTGCACATGGCAATCAGACAAACGAGCTAAATTGCTGGACTTGCGTACCAAACCGACAACGGAATAGCCTCGTTGCTCTAAAGCTCGTACTAAGTGAGAGCCTGTAAATCCGTTGGCTCCAGTCACTAGCGCTTTCATAAGGATTTTTCGTAAATTCGGTACGTTTTATAAATCTTACCGCCACTTGCTTCAATCAGTTTGCGGGAGGGAAAATTATCTTCGTAAACATGTCCGAGTTCTGCCCGTTTGTAGGGTTTGCCCTTTTGCATTCCACCTTGCATACCCAAATAAATCAAGGCAAGAGGCACCATTTTCCGCCGATACTCTGGTAAAGAACAAATAACAACGACTCGTCCCTGGTCAATCTGACGGCGATACCAGAGAAATTTGAGAATACCCAGCCAGTTCAGTTTGCCCCCGACGTGTTTGAGCGGTATATTGTAATCAGGTAGCCCCATAAAAAAACCGACCATTTCGCCATCGTATTCCGCGATTGGGAAGACGTCCGGGTCTACTAGTTGTTGCAAGCTTCTAGCCTCTTCCAAAAATTCTTCCTCGCTTCGCGGTGTGGAACTCCAGTTATTAGCAAAGGCACGATTAAAGAGGTGATAGAGGCTGATGCAATCTTGCTCAAAGGCTTGACCTTTGGTTTTGAGTGGGCGGAATTTTACACCAGATTTACAAGCAATTCGATAAGCTTTCTCAAATTCTGCGCTCAGGGGTTTATCTAGCAAGAAATTATAGGCGTAAGCATCTTTAGCTTTGTACCAGCCATCACGCTCTATAAATTCTGGGTAGTAGGGCGGGTTGTAAGGCATCATCACCATTGGTGGTGAGTCAAATCCATCAACTAAAAATAGACATTTATTGTGCGTAGATAAATCGATGGGACCCCGAACCACAGTCATGCCTTGCTCTCGTAGCCATTGGCAGGCAGCTTCCAGTAGGGCTTGAGCAATGGTAAAATCTGAAATGCACTCAAAAAAACCAAATAAACCTACATTTTCGCCTTCTCGCTCAATCAACCGATTATTAACTGCAGCAACAATACGTCCCACTGCCCTATCACCTTTTGCTTCCTGGGATAGAGCAATAAACTGTTGTAACTTACCGTATTCAAAGAAGGGATTACTGGGAGCAAACTGCTTCACCACATCGCTTCGTAAAGGTGGTACCCAATGAGGGTCATTGGCATAAACCAGCGCTGGGACATCCAGAAACAACTCACTGTCTGCCGGAGTGTTTACAGAGCGGATCTCAATTGCTGCTGTTTGTTTTAACACTTTGGTAAAAGGAAAAATTTGAAATTTTAGATTTCAGATATTGTATCGGAATCCAAAATCCAAAATCCAAAATCTCAAATTGTTAAGCACTAATCGTAGGTTTGTACAATAAGTCCCGAATAGCTAGCATTCCCGCAACTAGACGATCCATATCCGCTTGAGTATGGAGAGCGTTAGAGGTAATCCGGATACGGGGTTTAGCAATAAACCAAATGGGAGAAACCCAGATACCGTGTTTTGCCATCAGTTCTCTAGCATAGAGCTTCGGATTAATCTCCTGTGGTAAGATTACTGGGATAACATTCGTCTCGCCAATGGCTAGAAAATCATGTTCAGCTAGGCGCGATCGCAAGTAACGAGTATTTTCCTGAAGTTTTTGTACCCGTTCGGGGGAAGAGCGAACCTGACGGATACTTTCTAAGGCAGCAGCAGTGACTGGTGGTGGCAAAGAAATTGTGCCAATCGAGGTGGGAGAGACATCAAGCAGTGGTTTAAGTTCCGCCACATGGCTGCTAATTGCGGCGCCTGCTGAGGCAGCAAACTTGGAGAAAGTCGTCATAATCAGCGGCACAATGCCCCGCTCAACTGCTTGCAGCGGTAGTATACCAAAATGTTCGTAAATTCCTCTTCCCGTTGCGCCGATCGCTCCACTGGCATGAGCCTCGTCCATCAGCAAGACGCTGCCTGGGTAATTTTGCAGCACGTCCAGCATATCAGGTAAGGGAGCAATATCACCATCCATGGAAAATACGGCATCGGAAACCACCATAATCCGGTCATCTGGTTGAGCGTACCGTCGCAGCTTGCGAGCCAAGTCATTGACATCACAGTGGCGGTATGCTTTGACACGGACGCGGGGACTATGCCCAAATACCTTCCCGGAACGAGTCCCTGCGTTCACAACTGCTGAGACGATGCAGCCGTGGTTGAGGACATCGGTGAGAATGAGCGTCTCGCGGGTATTCTGAAATCCTGGCACTGGAATTGCCAGGTGACAGAAAGCATCCATCAAGGCTTGCATTGCCATCCAAGCATTCATAAATAACTGCGTGTAGGGCAGATGCTTGAAAGCAGAAATTTCGTTTTCCAGCTGCCGATGTAGGTCAATGCGACCACTTAAAACCGATGTGGAGCTGTTAGACGTTCCGTATTTCAAAATGGCATCAATGGCAGCTTGCTTAACGGCTTCTTCGTGAGTTAACCCCAAGACATCATTTGTACAAAAGGTGAGAACGGTTCGACGTTCACCAGTTGCCGCCTCTTCAATTTCGACTAAATTACCCTGCTTGTTATGACAGACATACTCATCAGGATCAAGTCCACTTTCGTACCAGCGCTGCACATACTCTTTTACAATTTGCACGAATTTACCCCTCACCTTTTCCTAGATAGCGTATCGCTTCTAGCTCAACAGTATATTTTCACAAGCTGGGTGTTTGCTATATAGATCTGGCAAAATGTTGGCTGGGAGAAGACTTAATAGTGTCTACTAATACATCCAGCCAAATCACCTTACTAAGGTAGTGCCAAAACACGCTTTTGTAGCAAGCTGGTTAGAAAAGCCGCCACTGCTAATACAGTTGCCTTCATCCAATTGCATTTTCTTTGGTTAGCTCCGCTTGATCTAAAACGATAGCTTTAGATCGACAGACAAATTTTTCCAAGTCTCGGTTCCGATTGTTTTGCAATTGACCACCAAAACAGCGCTGAGGAAAGAGTAATGAGTAGAAGAAATATAAGTACTCGGCACATAGGATATGATGCCTCGCCCAGAAGGGGCGCTCAATAGCTTTCCTTAGCGAGGAAGGGGTGGATTCTGCTTGTGAGTTGTCTTTCAAGTTAATTCTGAGTTCTGATCTGCTTGAGTTCTGAGTTCTTTTCATTCTTATTTTGCATATATTGCTCGTACTGCCGGATAGCCAGCCGCTGAACCGCAATAATAGCCGGGTTAATTTCCACATAGCGCCGATGCGGATTCTCTAAATAGGTTCGCTGCTCATTTTCTATCATTTCGATGTCTTGGGCTAGAAATTTCCGCAACACAAAGTGTTCGATGAAGGCTTGTAGCAGTGGCTTGAGTGGTCTGAGTATCCATTTGGGAAAGCGAATTTTGAAGAAAAACAAGGCAATCGACCGAGATTCAGTTGGTCCTACCGGCAGCCGCATCAGGTATAGAGTAGAAATTCCCTCCAGAGAACTGTAAAAGTAAGGGTAGCGATACTCAGTTGAGACAGGTAGGGTTGTCACCTGGTCAGCTCGTTCACTCAATCCTAAGAACTTGGCCATATGACCTTTATAGGAAACCAGATATTCGGTACGAACTGATGTGTCAGTCTCTTGTAAACTAATTAAGACTGGGTCGAACCAGCCCTGCAAATTTTGATGTAGAAAACCATGGAAGACATCCATAGAGTTTTCATTGCAGATAGAAAAATGTGCATTGATTTTGGCAGGGACAGGAACCATAAACCAGTCAGATTGGTCAAATTCAGGAATATCGGGTGGCTGACAGGTTTGGGCTAAGGTGGAATCACCAAGGAAAACCCAGATGAGATCGTATTTTTCCTGAATTGGATAACTGCGGGCTTGGGCGCGGGGAAGTTTTTGTTCTTTAGGAAGGTAAGGAATGCCAACGCAATTACCCTGAGGGTTAAATTCCCAGCCATGATAAGCACAAGCCAAGTTGCAGCCTTGTACTTTGCCCTTGTGCAACGCTACGCCTTTGTGAGGGCATACATCCTCTAAGGCATGCAGCTGACCGCTCTCATCGCGGTAAATGGCAATTGCTTGCTGCCAAATTACTACGGGCATGATGCTACCGGGCTTGAGTTGGCTTGCCCAACCAACCGCGTACCAGTAATTGGGGTTGATGCCTACTTGTCGGACAGCATTTTGAACTGTCTGGCTTGTTAAGGTCGGAGCCAGTTCCATGCGTTCGTGCCTCTATGCCTGTTTCTGTATTTAGCTTCCTAGTCTCTCATAAGTCAATCAACTTTTGAGCACGAATCCAGACAGCATACTCCTACGTCTACTTAGCTAAAGTACTCAACCTACGCTATAGTTGCCAAAAATTTCAATTTTCTAGCTTATGTTAAGTGTGTTCAATGATTTTAGATTGTTAGTACTACTGGCGGCAGGGTCTCTAACCACAATGGCTGGGGGAGTTGTTGCTCCAATCATGCCAGAGATGATTCAACAACTCCACCTTAACCCAGGGTTAGCAGGTAATCTCGTAAGTATACATTGCTTGACAATTGCTCTATTTAGCCCTCTATTCGGTATCTTAGCAGACAGAATTGGTCGGGTACGTGTGCTAGTAGCCTCTTTGGTTCTCTACGCGCTGTTTGGCACGGCAGGAGCTTTCATGCACTCATTAGGCTTATTGTTAGTGATGCGGGGGTTGCTGGGCGCAGCAAGTGGTGGAATTGCCGCAGCTAGTCTAGGCTTGCTGACGAGTATGTATGAAGGTGAGGCGCGATCGCAAGCCTTGGGTCACGCAACCAGTACCCTCACAATTGCTGGCATTTTCTTCCCTCTATTGGGTGGCTGGGTCGGTGCAACTCACTGGCAATTTGCTTTTTATCTGTATGGATTAGGATTGCCCCTAGCGTTCATGGCAGCCTTCATCCTAAGGAAATCGATACCGACGAAAGCGACTGCAGTCCAATCGCGCCACAAACTCAGCCAAGTTTTAGGGCATGGCTATACATTATGGTTGTTACTGTCCCTTAGTCTGGCATCAATCGCGATGTATACTGTGGTCATCTATGCACCGCTCTACCTCAAAGCAACGATTGGAGCCGGAGCAGCCCTGAATGGCGTTGTCCTAGCATCACGGGCAGTTGGGGCTGCTAGTATATCAGCATTTGGAGCTAGGCAGTTCGCTCAAAGCTTCGGCTTAGAGCGTTCCACAGCACTCGGCTTTGGATTGATGGCTGTAACATTGGGAACGATCCCGTTCCTGCGCCAACTAGGCTTGATTGTGCTGACAGCGGTGCTTTTTGGCGTGGGATTTGGCATTGTGCTACCCAACCTCTACAACGCCCTCGCAAACCTAGCCCCTGCAAAACTGCGCTCAAGTGTGCTAGCAGCTGGAACGGGTGCTGGTTTCTTAGGACAGTTCCTTTGTCCCATCCTACTTGGACCAGTGCTCAGTTATGGCAGACTCGAAGAAGTCTTTTATACCGCAGCAAGTGTATGTCTGGTGGCAGGGCTATTGCTGTTCCTAGTTGCTACAAATACTAAATACGTTAATCGGAATCCTCCCGATCTTCCGGAAGCCTAACTTCCTGCTCTACCTTCAGTCCAGCGAGAAAACTCCGGTCTTCGCTGATATGGGGAAATTTCAGTTGAGAATCGGGAATTCCCTTTTGCAGCTGACGTTGGCGGAGGATAGTGAAGCTTCCAGGGGCTAAAATCCTCAGCCGAGGCGGTGGGATTTGACCTGGGCGCTTGACTTCATAGGAAGTATGAATTTCCTTTAGCTTGTGGTCAAACCTCTCTAGAAAGGCTTGAGGAACATTCAGCTTTTGACCGGAGGCGAGTTCAATGTTGACTAGATAATGGGCAGGAATATCATTTGCTGTCAAGGTAATACAAAAATCCTCTAAGCTTATGCCAAATTCTTGTTGGAGTGTCTGCATCACCTGAGTCACATGAAATTCTGTTGTCTTTTCCGTTATCGAAGAAAGCAGTCCACCATGACGATAACGGAATACGAGTCGTGGAGCTTGCTCGTAAAACCCCAAGACTTCCACAACATCCCCAACATCGTAACGATAGAAACCACTATAGTTGGTCATGACGATCCGGTAGAGTTTTCCTGTCTTGACTTCATTGGCAAGTACCGTTTTCGGATGCTCTGCTTCCCACTGGTCTTGCGGAATAAACTCAAAAAAGCCACTTTCAATTGCTAGAATGCTGCCATCGTTATCAAGGTCATGGTTAATCCCAACAGTCCCTTCTGCAGATGAGTAGACTGCACCAAATCCTGGGGTGTCTTGAAAGTAGGTGGGAAACCGTTCAAAGTAAAAATCTGACGTTCCTCCGCGTGCTGTTGCGACAAAGGATAGTTTCGGCCAAACAAGTTTTGGGGTGAGCAGTCCTTCTGACTTCCAGATTTCTCGTAATTGTTGACTACGGCTGGGTTTTGCTGACCATCTTTGCTCTAATTTGGATCGCAATTCGGGTTCCAGTTCCAACCAACTCGCTATAGTCCCTTTTTCTAAGTCTTGGAGCAGGTCTTCAGTATAGCGCTCCAAGTATTGGCAGGTTCGCAGGACGAGCATGGGAAAGTTTGCCCCTATTCCCCGCACGGACGCTTCGCTGAGGGCAAAAAGCAGGGAGATGTAGTGGCGGGCTAGGCTATCGCCAGGCAACAGAGTCTCGTAAGGGTGAGCAAACAGTTGCTCGTAGACAAACTTGCCCATACGAAGGACTCCGACACTCGCTGGACCGTACTCAATACCCCCAGTTGTACGTCCTAACAGTTGTACTGAGTTAGTTGCTAACATTTTGCCAAACTGTAATTTCCTGGCTCGTAAAGCTGCAATTAAAAAGCCAATGCTGCTTAGGTTAGCCTTTCGCAAAGAATTCTGAAATTTCTGAGTAACTGGGATGAGTTTCTTTTTTCCAGTTGAACCACTTGTAAGATTTAAATAAACAACTGGATCAGGGGTTAAAACATTTTTTTCACCTTGGGCAATTCGTTCGGTATACGCTTCATAGCTACTGTAAGGCAGAACTGGAATCTGCTTTTGAAATTGCTCAATAGTTTTGATATCTCTTAGCCCATATTTGCGACCAATTTCGGTATCTTTATGAGCGAGTAACAGTTGGTGTAAAAACTGCTCCTGCACCGCATCGGTTTGACGGGTTTTCTTAACAAAATTTTCTTTAGCACGTTCAGCAACAACCGTCAAAGGTAGCAGCAAGAAATTGGTCATGAAATCCTCACACTTGTGTCAAGAATGTCTGACGGGGTGACAACGCCGCCAGAAACTTTTACTAGCCCCTGTTACAGTCCGCAGCAACCATACAAGCATGAGCATCCCTAGAGATGCTGAAGACGTTGGTTCTGGCACAGCCGCAGGCTTGGACTTCAGTTTCTCAAAGGCTAATTCTCCTACTATCGCATGGGCTGCGGTCGTCGGATGGATGCTGTCCCAAAATAAATATTCGTTTGGGTTAGTACAGGCGATCAAAGTGACTGAATCTAAGCAAGCTTCAGTGACATTTGAGAAACCAAATTTTGTTGGATTGGCGATCGCTTCTTGAAATAAAGAATTGACATCAATAGGTATTAAGTTGATGCCTGGAAGTGTTTGATTTAAGTTGTTGAAGGTGATGGCTAAACTGGAGTTATTAGCCAAACTCAATTGAGTCAGCAAAGTAGAAACATTGGAACCAAGGCTACGCGCGCTGGGTGTGTTTCCCAAATCAGGCGTGTTAAGCACCATGATGTTTCTCGCACCGGCATTAAACAGCGATGTTACCCCTTGGGATACATTTTCCGCAAATACCGTACTACTTAAGTTACCAGCACTGATATCATTAGAACCAGCAGCCCATACAATATACAGCGCTTCCGAATCAGCAGACTGATTGACTCGCGCCAAGTCGCTTGTAAATGCTTCTATTTCCGTCAGCACTCCTGGTAAACTTGGATCGCTAGCGTTACCTAAGCCTGATGTCGCACCGCCGAAGGCAAAGTTAACGCTTTGGGTGGTCGTCGCACCATTGAACAAAGAATTCACTCCAAATTCACCACTCGGAGTGATTGTGATAGGAGAACCTACAGCCAAGTTAGTGGATGGAGTCAGGTTTACTCCCAAAGCATCTGCTAGATAATCCACCCAGATCAGACCATTGGAATAACGTCCATTAAAGTAGGGTGGGCTTGGCGGGTCGATTGATATGGTAGGATTGAGTTGATTAGCAACTTGAGTGACATTAAATACATTGCCAGTATCGGATAGACTGTCACCAAAAACATACATTTTATTAAAAGTTGCGGCTGTTGCTTGCAGAGGCAACAGAAAAGGTAACAGAGATCCTGTTATTAAGATTGCTTTTTTGATATTTTTGTTTCTCATTTAAAAGTTTTTGCTATTTTCCAATGTTTGAATTCTCAGATTAACAATTTTTCTGAGAATTCATTGACTCAAAGAACTAATTATGTCAAAACTTGTTGGAACAGTCATGTTTTCTTAAAGAAAATGGCGTGCATTGTTGGGAATGATATGTTCGTTACCCTATAGGATATTAGAATATTCTGGATATACGTTGCTATACAGAACAAGTGTGAGGAAGGGAGTCCATGACCGCGTTGGAGAAGCTTTCCGTTAGTCCAGCCTTCTCCGTAGGAGTAGGAATCGCCTGTTTTGCCCTAGCGTTTGTCTTGGCTAGTTTAGTGGAATATTGGCTACATCGCTTAATGCACATCTCACCCCGGATTGGTGAACGTCACCGCGACCATCACCGTCGCAACGAAGGACAAGGGGTGCTGTGGGAGTTTCGAGACTATGTCAGGGGCAGTTTTGTGGTCATGTGCTTAATGTTTTTCTACTCTTGGGAAGCTGGAATCGGTTGGTTCCTCGGCGGACTAGTTTATGCCGCCTTCTCAGCTTATGCCCATCAGCTACAGCACGAAAACCCAACCAAGTGCTTCTGGATGAAGATGCCGGTTCACTACGTACATCACAAATACGGTATGTGGCATCACAACTTTGGCCTAGCAGTGGATTGGTGGGATCATGTTTTTGGCACTTACAAACCTGTTGAATGGCTGGGTGAAGAGGAACTGAGTCAGCAGCCACGGGGTTATTTACAACTCCGGTGGAGGTAGAAGCGTCTTAACTACCAAAAATTTGGTTTAAATAACTAAAAAAATGTCAATCTCTCACTTTGGCAAGAATGTTAGTGATATCTTTGCCTACAAAGCTTGGAGTTTGACTGATTAGGGTTTCACCGCAGGAGAATCAATTTGAGCTACTTCCAGGAAGCCAAAACCCACTTTGTGGCGAGTCATCGGCATCCCATCAACCAGATTTTGCACCACTTAACGAACATCTTGGCGATCGCAGCTGTCGTTTCGCTGTTCTACGATTGGCGGTGGACGCTCGTTTGCTTGGTGCTCACCCAAGTTTTTGCTCTGGGCGGACATGCATTTTTTGAGAAGAATGAACCCGCTTTTGTCAAGTATCCCGGGATTACTATCTTAGTCTCGATCATGTGGTCGTTTGAGAACTTGTTTGGTCTACGTCAAGCTTGGGCTTACTTTAAGCGCCAGACTGCCTAAATTTAAGAGGAGAATTCATGTACAAAGGTCTAGTGGTAATTGATGCAGATGCCCATAAGATAGAAAATCCCTTAGTGATGCGGGATTATCTTGAGCGGGAGTTTCGCGATCGCATTGGTTTAGTCAGCGATAGTCTCGGCGACCAACGGGCGCGAATCATGGATTTTAACCCGGTAACGGGTAAAAATGACTTGATGCGGATGTTCCCGCAACCTCAGGGGCTGGGTAAAGGTGGTTTCCGGACGCTTCATCCCGACACAACTCTAGGCGCTATGTTCAATCGCGTACGGATTGAACATATGGATCAAGAAGGTGTTGATGTTCATGTCATTTATGGCACGCTCAACTTAATCTTCTCTAGCATTATGGACAAGGACTTGGGCGTAGCACTTTGTCGTGCCTACAACAGTTACATTGCCGATGACTGCCGGGGATACGATAATCGGCTCAAACCAATTGGTGTCTTACCTCTACAAGACGTAGACGCTGCGGTTGCGGAAATGCATCGTTGCGTTAATGAACTCGGCATGATTGGCGTTGCTGTTGCCCCGAACTTAGCAATCCCCCATCCCAAAGCACCAGAAGCATTCCCAGAGATCCGCACTTGTAAAGCGATTAGCCATCCTGACTTTCGTCCCATCCTCCAAGCAGCAGTAGACTTGAATGTTGCTCTTGGTATTCACGGTGGTCCTGGTTCTTCCATGGTGGGTGGGATTGCAGACCATATGGAAACCTTCGTCCTCACGCACGTTTTTGTGCAGCGCAACCAGCAACAATTAGCTTTGGCGCGGATGATTTTTGATGGTGCATTTGAGCAATTCCCCACTTTGCGAGTAGGCTTTTTAGAAGGTGGTTGCGGTTGGTTGCCGGATCTTGCCCATGCCTTTCACGAGCATTGGGAAAAACGCATCCGCGACTTTGACCCTAAGCATCCTTATCGCCCCTCCTTGATGGAGTTCACCAAGCTGATGATTCAGGAAAGAGGCACGCACAACAATATCAACCTGATTAGTCAGGCGAAAAACCTCTTTGACCTTTTGTGGAATGCCCAGCATGACCCCACTCAGATTGATGATGCCAGCCTCTATGAACACTATGAACTTCGTCATAGAGACCCCATGGAGTACTTTGAGAGAGGTCAAATTTTCACCTCTTTTGAATCAGATGACCCCGCTCCTGCTTATCTTCCTGCTGGGATGGGGGACGTAGGTAAGCGTGTGGCTTGTTTCTCAGGCGATTACGGTCACTGGGACGGCGTACTCCATAACTGTGTTAAGGATGCTGCCTCTGTCGCCGATTATGACCGAGAGCATTTAGAACTCCTGCTTGGCGGCAATGCACTGTCTCTCTATGGCGATCGCTTGCGCCAATCCTTGCCCATTAAACTACTGGAGGAGACCTCGAGTCTAACCAGCATCGTTCAGGATTGAGTCAAGGGGGAGCGGTAACGCTCCACCCCTGTGATCAGGAACCGTGCTTGCACCTTTAGGCGCACACAGGTACTCAAATTCTTACTTAAGAATAAGGTCTTCTTCAGTGGTCAGCGTTATTCTTGATGGGGCAGGCAGTGCTCATCACTTCATTGTTGCACTCCCCCTATTTTACGTTTTTTTTGTTAACCTACTTACTCCATCAGAAAGAGGAGATAAATTGGGTTTTTCCTTAATTTGTAAGTAGGTGGAATTTAATTAACCTTAGTTAAAGCTGAGGGCAGCTTTAACTAAGGTTGTTAAGTGCTGTTCATTCTTAGCAAAGACCTCTGCTTTGTCTTATTGCTAAACCCACCACTTGGAACAGCACAAATTTGACACATTTAATAACTGGTGAGAGTCTCATGGAAGATAACACACAAAAAGATATTCATCGTGCAGTTAACCCTGGTGATGTGATTTCTGAAGAACCACAAACCGTTGAAGAAAAGGCAAAACAACTTGCCGTTGATTCTCCAGATATCACAGGAGACCATATTGAAGTTCCAACTTATTTTGTCGTTGACGAGCCAAATGGTGAGAAAAAGGCTTTACATCATGTGAAAGATGCGGAAGAGATTTCTGATGTCATTCGACAAGCACGAGTTGACGAAGAAGGCAATAGGATTTGGTAATAGATATTTAGCGGTCAGCGGTTAGCAATTAGCTTTCAGGTAGCTAATTGCCGACCGCTTTTTATGAACTAAATCTAACGGTTTGTCTAGTTTAATGGCAATGAGTGCATTACCAACTAGTTTAAAAGTAGGACAAAAAGAATCAGCATAATGGTTGTTGTGAATCACTACTCAACCGGCTGACATTTCTTTATAGGCAAATATTAGACTTGGGTAGTGCAACTATTTTTTGAGATCATCCCCCGACTAAAGTATAGGGGATAAGACCGTTGATAGTTAACGAGCAATAGTCAATAGCGTTAAGGTTTCTTTTATCTCACTTCACTTCAAGTTTTAAGTTCCCAAAATTTGACTGAACCATACCAAGTAAGTTGGGGAGAGGAATTTGAGAATCTAGCAATTCACCATCCTGTCCCAATTAAAGCAAAAATGGAAGAAAAAGGTATCAGTACTGAGGATAGCAGCGTATACCTAAGAGTTGAGTACAACTAGCAAAAGAAAAGGCAGGCTGCATTAACAGCAGACCAGCCTGGTATTTTGGGAATTTTCCCATTGAGAATCATCATTAAGAAAAAGAAAGAAGAAAGAAGAAAGAAAATACAAAAACTTCTTCACTCTTCACTCTTGATTCATAACCCATAACTCTCTTGATTTTCGTTAGATGCAACTTGGGGAAGTCCCATGCTGTAGTTAATGACACGTCCGGACAGACTGTAGCTGATTTCGCCTTTGTGCAGGAGTGAGCGCAGAAAATGCTCTAAGTCCGAGCCAATGCGGCGTAAGTTGTAGTCTGTGAGGTCTGTACCACTATATGCTTCTACCAGCTCATCAAACTGGCGATAAACCTTTTGCAGAGCATCTTCATTCCAGTTGAATTCGTTGTCTGGGTCAATATCCAAGGTTAAAACCTGATTACTGGGAACGAGTTCTCCATCCCGGTCTATTTCAGCGGCAAAAATCCGTATGTGCCGGGTTGTGGACTTGAGCAGCATCGGGTTGTCCATAAGCAGTTAGATATGTGGGTTAATCGCGCTGAAATCATTGTAGACGGAATTGTTAGCGGGAAGAAATCATGCCTGTCTGACGAGCATAGGCAAAGATACCACCTGCATCAATCACTGGTCCCACGTCTCCTAAGGGTTTGAGGTTGTATATCTGACCAAGGGTGTGGTTTATCAATTGATTGCCTTCAAAATTTATTGATACTTCTTGACCTGTTTCAAACTGGTTGCATAACCTTTCCAGCGACTCCCAAGGATAAAGTTCACCTGTAGCAGCGCAATTGCGGAAAAAGATGCGGGCATAGGACTGGGCAACTACTGCTTTGACACCACTAGCGCCCAAGGCTATGGGGGCATGTTCCCGTGAGGAACCGCAGCCAAAGTTTTCTCCTGCCACAATTATCGGGTAGGTTGTTTTCATTTCGCCTGGAACTATAAATTTGCCGTAGCGATTGGGTAAGCCAGCTAAAGCATAACTTCCAAGCTTTTCGTACTCATCCGCTTTGGAAGGAACCAAGGTGAGATATTCGGCTGGAATAATTTGATCTGTGTCTATATTGTCATCGAGAACAAAAATCTTACCCCTAATTACTTTGGTCATTTAGGTTTCCTGCCTTTTTAAATAAAAAAATCGTACATTTAGTAATTTTACGGAATTGTGGTGCAGCAATGTCTGGCTATCATTGAGAGAGAAAATAATCAGCGAATTTACTTACGTAGTAGCACGAGTTGTTAAGTAAAATCTCAAACTGTTATTGACGTTTAGATAAAGTTGATGTAAAAACCTTTAAAAAGCTCAAACAAGTTCTTACAGAAACTTTATTGCATAGAATCTTAAAAACTGAATAATAGTTATGGTTTACTTGAACCATACCTATTGTAAAAACCTGAGAATCTAGACCGTGAAAGTCAGCTTGAAAGTAAACAGGAGAGTAAAATGCGATTCCATTGCTTATTGACAAACAAGAATTGTTAATTCAAACACTTTGAGAGTAAAAAAATATAAGGAATTCTTGCTTGAAAGATAGCTGCTCACCCAAATTCCCATCTAGTACAAGGAAGCCTAAAAACTATGAACTCTGAAGCATTACAACGGCAGGTAAATAGTATCGATGTAGGTGTTTATGAGTGCGAAATCCATCTGAAATTCCGGTTAATAGAGGAAAAAAGTCTGTTAGGCGATCGCGACCAACTTCTGCAGGTACTGCTAGACGCTTTAACTGAGGGATCTGACGACTTTTTAGAAACCTTACATACAACTGTTAAGGCGCAAGAAGTGCCTGAGTTGAAGGCATCCCCGCAAATGCGACGTCGCCTGATGCGCTTACGCAACTCTGCTGAGGTGAGTCAATAGTTAAATTTGTTGTCATCCGAGTAGTGACAAATAATGTATCGGGCATAAAATATTGGCTTTCGTTGACTTTGCCCATTGGTTGATTTGTTCTAATAATGACTTGGCTTGCTTAACCAACCTCCACGAACCATAGCGCTGGGGCTTGCAATAGCTCTCACCCTTAGCACGACGGACACAAATGGGTGCCTACTAGATGTTGCATTCATGCCTGGCTTCTTAGCGGGGTTATGGTTATGAAAAATTTAGATTTCAGGGTAATTGCTCTATCATCCACATTATTCCTCCAGAAATTGAAGGAGCTTGAATAAGACCCAAATTTTCTGCTATTTTTTAGATAAATCTGACTAAAATCAGCAAAAATCGAGCTAGTCAGTATTGGCAATAAATTGTGCCTTTTTTCAATTAGTTAAGTAGGGTCAGCTAGCCTCAAACTCACGTACGCGCTCAAAGTTAGGGTTCTTCTGGCTTGGTAGAAGTGGGAAGAAGTAGACATCAAAGTCGCTATAAGTAACTTTCCGACATCTTAAACCAGAAAACACAAAGGCAGAAGACTCAACCAAAGCCATTCTTCACTTGAGCCGTCTGCCTACTGTTTTCTTGGTTCATCTCTACTTTGCAAGACCGTGTTCTAAAGCAAAACGAACTAACTCTGTACGGCTATTGGTGCCGGTTTTACTGAACAAACGGCTAACATACTTCTCTACATTTCGGACGCTCGTTTCTAAACGACGAGCGATTTCTTTATTCATCAACCCCTCAGCAACCAAGTTTAAAACACTTTGTTCTCTGGGGGTTAAGTCAATGGCAAAAGGTGTCGGAGATTGAGCTATTGCATTTTTTTGAGTTAACAAAGCTTTAATTTGGGCAATTTGATTGGCAAGTTCGGTGATATCAGGCGCTTCACCGTCTTCACTTGTCGCTGGACTCCTAGCGACGCGCCGTTCCAGTAAATTTTCAACAATTGCCACAAGCTCATCTGGATCAAAGGGCTTGGGCAGATAGGCATCAACACCAGCTTGATAACCTTGGATGCGATCAGTTGTCATGCCCTTAGCAGTGAGAAATATCACTGGCAGCGATCGGAAGCGAGGATCTTCCCGCAGTTGCTTGAGGAACTGGTAGCCATCCACCTGTGGCATCATGATGTCAGAAATCACTAAGTCAGGTGTGTTTTGCTGCATCAACTCCCAGCCCTCTCGGGCGTTACTGGCAACTTGAACGCCAAAACCGCTTTCTTGCAAATAGTCTTTGACGGCTTCACGCAATCCCGGTTCATCATCTACCAGTAACAATTGAGCTGCCATTTACCGTTTCCCTTTGCGCGACTTTTCTCCAATTTAGCGAAATTAAGTGACGCTGGGCTACTAGGGTGATGGGGAGAATAATGTTTACTTTTAAGTTAATTCTCAAGTCGTAATTTAAAATCAAAAATTCACAATCCAGAATGATCACAACCGCTCAATTATCATGGCGTTCTCCGGCAACTTGGCTTCCCGTTGCCCAGCAGCACGCGCTCTAGCAGTGTACAATCCAATTGGGGTACTTACTAAATCGATAAGCCTAGCTTTACCTGTTAAAGCCTTCACGCTGTCCCTTGGGACTTCCTTCACCAACCAACGTCCCAGACGGTAGAAGCATTCGGTGAGGGTCATGTCGCGCATCAAATCGACACCGTGGAGTTCATGCAAATAACGATTTGAGCGCCCGTAGCGCCGCCATTGACTTTCTAGTTCCTTGAGGGTGGCGCGGTGGCGATGCCTTACAATAGCATTGGGGGCAAATTCTAAACGTCCGATATTTTGCCGCAAAATTCGCCAACAGATATCAGCATCCCCACCACTGGTGAGATAAGGACGAAACAAACCCACTTGTTCCAAAGCTTGTCGTCGTATCGCTAAATTTGCAGTTTGACCGTAGGGACAGAAGGGATGAGCAAGGGTGTGCTTTTGTGAGAGGGTTTCTTGACGATCTGCATGTTGTTCTAGCAGTGTCCTTCCCGGTAGCGCCACAATCTCACCAGCAACAATGACAACATCTGACTTGACGAAAGGCGCAATTAATGCATTAAGCCATTCGGGTTGCGGACGACAATCCGCATCGGTAAAGGCAAGTATCTCACCACTTGCAGCGCGAATGCCAGCGTTACGGGCGGCGTAGGAGCTTTGAATGTGATTTTTGCTCTGGGGACGAATTGTGATAGAGCTATTTTCGGCAGCTTCTTTAAGTAAGGCAAAAGTGCGATCGCCACTATTATTGTCCACCAGCAAATACTCTACCCGGTGTTTTGGGTAAGTTTGAGCCAAAAGACAAGAGATCAACTCTGGTAAATCAGCCTCACCATTATAAATAGGCACAACCACTGATACCTTTGGTAAGAAGGTATTAACAGTGGTTGTCTCAACTGCTTCACTATTCATAGCTTTAAGATTTTGGATTAGGAATTGAGGACTGTTAGTTGTTTGTTGTTGGTTTTTAGTTTTTAGTTGTTAACTACTAACTACTAACTACTAACTACTAACCAGTCTCCTTTGTCCAGTATTCCCAATCCAAAATTTGGAAGTTCAGCTAAAATTTCAAATCTGTAGCGCGATTGCTCATGGGTTGTTGTTGCAATGGTTGATTTTGCTGAGTGGGTCGAGCAAAGCTGTTGCTAGATAGAACTGCTAGTGCTCGTGCATATTGAGGGTCATTCTTAGTTCCTAACAAATCTGGATTTGCTGCTAGTTGACGTTGTTGTGCCTCTGTTAGGTCTAATTTGATATCTGGCGCAATCCCTTTGTGATTGATATCTGTTCCCTTAGGAGTGTAATAATGAGCTATAGTGATAGCTACGCCGGAACCATCTGCGAGTTCATGAACCGACTGTACTAAGGCTTTACCAAAGGTTTGACTGCCAACAACGACCGCTCGGTTATTATCCTTGAGTGCGCCCGTCAGGATTTCGCTAGCACTAGCTGAATTGTTATCCACTAGTACCACCACAGGGCGTTTTGTCAGGGCAGTGTGATTTGCCTTAGTTTCTTCACTTCCTCCCTTACGGTCCACAGTCTTGACAATGGCACCGTTATCCATCCACATCCGGGCAATTTCAATGCTCGCCTGCAACAAACCGCCAGGGTTGCTACGCAAATCCAATACAAAGCCATCGACTTGTTTAGCATTCAAATCGCGGATAGCGCGTCGCATCTGAGTTCCAGCATGAGCACTGAACTCTCGCAGGCGTATATAACCAACGCGGCGATTGCCTTCTTGCTTCAAGCTGTAACGCACTGTCGGCACTTCAATACTTGCCCGTGTCAGATTCACATCAAAAGCACTCTGCCCATTTCTTCCTAGCCGCAAAGTCAACTTAGTACCTGCTCTGCCGCGAATTAGGTTTGACGCATCTTCCGCTTTCATCTGGCTTGTGGGTTTGCCGTCAATTGCCACAATCCAATCGCCAGATCTAATACCAGCTTTGAGTGCAGGGGAATTTTCTATGGCTTCGATAACGGTGAGCTTCTTGGTTTGCTCGTTCAATTCCATCCGAATGCCAATTCCAGAGACTTCCCCAGATGTTTGATTAGTTAGGGCTTCATACTGTTTGGGATCCATAAACCGAGTGTAAGGGTCCCCCAATTTTTCTAATGCTTGGCGGATAGCAGTGTATGCTTCTTGTTGGGAAGTATAGTCTTTACTGAGCAGACTTTGCCTAACTGCTAACCAATCTTGTTTGTTAAATGAGCCATCTACATATTCACGATTCACTAGTTGCCAGACTACGTCGACTACCGCTTTCGGGCTATCTTGGAGAGCGGCACGCACGGAGCGACACCAAACTGAACCAAATGCGGACAATGTAGCAGTTGAGGCGATTGCTCCGCTAATAAAGGCTAGTTGGAGCGGCGAGTAACGTTTCGCAGATCGATTCATGTATATTAGCTGGAATAATTGTGTTGTTGACAGTGTAGCAATCCGGCTTTCCTGGGGTTTATAAGTTTTTCTTCTCAACTATAATTTCTTCATCACTTTTCCTTGATGTTCTTTGAGAATACTGCATCCTGTTCATGCAGCTTTTTAACTCTAGCTTACTTCTCTCGCAAGCTTACTGCCACTATGTGGTACTTTCATCAGTGCCATATAAGCAGTCAATATTACCCTATAAAATAGCACTTAGCTGGCTCAACTGGTGTTGCCGACTCTACGAAAGAAAGCTTGTATTGAGTAGCGATTATGAGACGTAAAGTTACAAACAGTCCACTTAGCTCAGTGTCAGAGCAATTGCCCAGAAGGCGGCAATTTTTACAAAGACTAACTTTTGGGCTGTGCCTTGTGTTAGTCAGCTGGCTAGTTTTTAACACTATAACCTTACTTTCTGTATCTTCCAAGCAAACAGATGCCTTTTTTGTGCTTGGTGGCAGCATTCGTCGGGAAATTTATGTTGCCCAGTTGGCAAAACAATACCCGCAAACCCCTATTTTAATTTCTCGAGGTTCTCCAGACCCCTGTATTTGGCTGATTTTTCAGCGGCAAGCCCTCCAGAGAATGCAAAATGTTTGGTTGGAAAAGTGCGCGGATTCCACCTTCGGTAATTTTTACTATTCCATTCCCATCCTCCGCCGTTGGGGGGTGCATAAGGTGAAGCTAATTACCTCGCCGACGCACTTCCCGCGTGCTAAATGGATGGCACAGATTCTTTTTGGTGTTCATGGTATTTGGGTGGAACCAGACATTGTTCAAGAGCAAGGTGTTCCAGGAAATAAGGAGTCTTGGCTCAAAACAGGACTAGATGTCACACGTAGTTTGTTGTGGGCAGGGTTCAGCCCGATTATTCAGCCGCAATGTTCCAATATTACGAGATTGACAGAGGTAAATATGAATTTTTGGCAGAATCAGGGTTTTCAATGCGAACGTCAGGGTCAAATTTGGGAGTAGGGGAGATTATTGACTATTGACGATCGCCTCAATTGTTGATAAGGGTACTTCAGCAAAATACTCACGCTGAAATTGTTCTTCGCGAACAGCGGCTAAAAATTTTTCCACAGCAGCTTCTGCTAGAGAGGGTTCAATAGTGGAATGCTGACTGAAAGTTAACAAACGGTCTTGGCGTGAGATTTTGAAACCCAAATATTTCAAACCTCTTAACCCTAAAAGTAAGGCTTGGTCATTGATACCAAGTTTTTCCAACAACTGCATACGGGTCACAAGTTGATTTGTGCGACTGAGATATTTGGCAAGTCCCACAAGGGTAAGCCAGATTTGTTCTGGTGGTTTGGGGTCTGGTTTTGACCAAGCAAGCGCTAGAGGTTGTTGGTTGTGCAGTGAACGTCTCAAATGCGCGCGTAAATCCTCCCAACTTGTTGGACAATCTTTGAGGAGGAGGGGGGAAGTGGGAGAGGGGAGGAGGGGGAGAGTGGAGATGTTGCGCCAATCTATTACGAGTGCTGAGTTCTGATTGTTGATTGCTGATTGCTGACGAGAACGCACCGCCATGAGTCGGATTTCGTAGCGTTTTTTGAAGGTGTTGTAGTCTAGTTCAGCGATGCAGTCACACCTTCCTATAGATAATTCATCTTTGTAGTGTCCCCACCACACACCAGGAAAAGGATTTCTCGTCGAACCATCCCGAATATCAAACTCAGCTTTTATGTACTGTACCTTTTTCCCTTGCCAATCTTGTTGATTACGATGCCAAGCATTTTCAAACCAGCAGTTTTGAATCAAAAGTTTTGGAACTGGGTTTCCCATTCCACAGGGTTCTAGCAGTTTTAGTTCTAAAAATAACTCTTTCCCCAAGTCCGCCACTGTTACAGCTAAATCTGCTTGCACGGTCGGTGTCAGGGTTGTTCCTCCTAAAGATTGGCGCAACCTTTGGTTAATCGCCTCTGTAAATAATGGAATATTTTCTACAGGCAGACTTAATCCTGCTGCATAGGGATGTCCGCCAAATCGATGCAACAAATGTGACTGGTGTTTGACCAATTGGTATAAATCAACCGAGTTGACCGAACGGGCGGAACCACGGGCAAGAAGAGTGGAGGAAGTGGAGGAAGTGGGGGAAGATGGGGAAGAGGAAGAAGTATTTTCTCCCCCTAATCCCCCTACTCCCTCCGTACTCAAAAGGATAGTTGGGCGTCCTGTCTCCTGTGCGACTTGTCCTGCGACTAACCCCAAAACGCCAACAGCCCATTGGGGGTCTTCTAGGACGATGACGCTAGTAGTTGATAAGTCCATTTTGGAAAGCTTTTGCGCGACTTGCTGGGCAACATCTTTCTGTAAAGATTTGCGGCGAGTGTTCGCTAATTCTGTGACTTCTGCAAGTTCATTGACACGCTTTTGGTCGCGACTGGTCAGTAATTCCACGCAAAAAGAGGCATCCCCTTGAATGCGACTAACTGCGTTAATTCGTGGACCCAAACCGAAGGAAATATCTGTGGGGCGATCGCCACTTTTTTGGCATAATTCCAATAATCGCCCTACCCCTGGTCGCCTTCGCATCCCTGGTGTTTTTTTAAAATCTTCTTGCAGTTGCCCAATTCCCAATTGTGCCAAGTAACGACAATCTCCACTCAACTGCACCAAGTCAGCAATTAACCCAACCGCAACTAAATCCAATAAATCCTGTAGCGGTTGTTGCGGGACATTTGGTAGGGTTTGATAAAGGGCTTCCACTAACTTGTAAGCCACCGCTACTCCAGAAAGATGAAACAGCTGATGCGTCTGGTGCAAATAGCGGGGGTTAATAATTGCCGTCACTGGGGGACGTTCCGGAGGTAAGGTGTGGTGGTCTGTAACTATAACGTCTATACCTAGTTGCTTGGCATAAGTAATTTCACTAATGTTTGTACTGCCAGTGTCACACGTCACAATTAACTGAAAACCTTGTTTTGCTAATCTCTCAATTCCTTGACAATTCAGTCCGTGTGATTCTGTTAAGCGATTGGGAATGTAGTAAATAAGCTGAGTGTTTTGGGCAAAAAATTGTCCCAAGCCATCCCACAACACAGCAGTAGACGTGATACCATCAGCATCAAAGTCTCCCCAAATAGCGATTTTTTCACCAGTCTCTCGTGCTTGTTGCAACCGTTCCACCGCCCGATGTATTTCTTGTCCAAACTCAAACGGATTCGCGGGTTGATAAGCTTTTGGATTGACAAAAGCCGCTAGTTGTGCATCGTCTCGTATTCCTCGTTGCCATAACAGCTGTGCTGCAAAATATCCACCTGATGCTGGTGCATATTGCTTCACCGCTTGGATAAACCATTCTGGGGGTTGTTCAGTTGTCGCAAGGATCCACTGTTGTTCTGACATATAGAGATTAAGATATCTATGAACAAAAACCGAGTTCTGAGAAATAAAACCACAGATGGACACAGATGGACACAGATGATTTATCTGCGTGCATCTGCGTCCATCTGCGGTTCCAAATACTAAATTATGATTTTGGCAGTTAAGTTAATTAAACGGGCGCTTCTTCCTCAGAGGTATGAGGTTCACTTACCAAAGTATTCAAGGCGACTTCACTTGCAACTCCATCAGACTTGCGTGTTGCTCTTATAGCAGGACGAGAACGCTTGTAACCTGCCCTTTCAGCTTTTTGGTGTTCGTATTCAATCAGTCTGCCATAGTATTCGTGCCTGCTTAAATTCATCGACAAGAAAACGTGTTGACGGACATTACCAAAACCCTTGCGGTTAAAAAACTTCACGGCTGGAGTATTTGCTGGGTCAGTGTCTACCAGCATGAACCGCGCCCCATCTTCAATCATACGTGCAATGACTTTATCAACCAGCCTGTCTCCCACGCCGCAACGCTGAAATTTAGGACTGACTCCTAACCACAGGATGTATCCGTAAGTCCAGGATGCTTTGGTAATAATAGTTCCTAAAATAAATCCTGCCAGTTCTCCATCAACTTCTGCAACAAGGCAGTATTCTGGATCTGTGTTGTAAAGCCCTATCACCTCCCACTCATCCCAGCAACGATATAAATACGGATATAAATCGCTGGTAAATAACTCTTCCCCCAAGTGATAAACGGGGGCTATGTCATCTATTCCTAATTCGCGGACATATACCGCTTCGATTTCATCAAAATGCATAAAATAATAATCAAGAAGTTATCTGTAATTCACAGAGTGACTTCTTGAATGCTAGCTAGATTCAGTAAGTTCGTGTCTACTGTTATAGGAGACTTTGCTGTAGGCATTTGTTCAGAACCGTGTTGGGAGCGATCGCAACGCTTTGTATACTGACAGTAATCGCAAGCTTTGCTACCCTCTGGTTCTTGTGGAAATGGTTCTCCCAATTGGTAACGTTCCATCCAATAGGTTAATCGACTTAAAAGTTGATTAAGTCTCTTTGCTGTTTGTTGGTGCTGAACAGTGTTGTAGCTAAATTTAATACTTTGCGGCTGACCTTCTGATTGGACAAACCAGTAAGTCATTGAAATATTTTCTGGCAGATAATCGCTAGTTTCAGCTAAAACATACAGGTAAAGACGTGTCTGCCAGTTTTGTTCCAACTTGCTTTTATTGGGCGGTTTGGGATAAGTTTTCCAGTCAAGAATTTGTGCTTGCTGGTTGTCTGCAATCAATAAATCGTAGATAACTGTGAGCAAATAGTCTTGAACTTGCAGAGTTCGGTAGTGTTCACTTTCGCGGAAAGTTTGGCTACCAGGTGCAGGTGTTAAAATGTCTGGTGCTGCATCAGCAAAAGCTCTCATCCAGCTTTGCAACTGGGCATCTTCTTGCAGGAAAGTATCAATGGGTAAACCCATTTCTCGCTGCTGCATCAGCAGGTGAAAGCGACTTCCTAAAGTCTGCCGTTCCTCATGTTCTGGATCTGCGGGAGAATGGAGTTGTTCTAAGTAGGTGTATTGAAATTGGCGGGGACAACGTTCTAAGATGTTCAGTTGTCCTTGCGAAAGTCGCAAGAGTTGTGTTTGAGTTGACTGCATACATACTATTTTAGAGGTTAGCACTTATATTGAGAAAAGCAAGCGCGTTGCCAGCATATGTACTTATGCAACTTACCAGCTTAAAACGACAAAATCGCTTCTTGCTTTATTTTATAGATGCAGATGATAGCTGATTTCATCAAAGCTAGACTAGTAAGTAATTACACTTATGCCTATCCCTTCAGGAGCATTGATACTCTAGTGAAAAATCTTGATTTTGAGATTAAATAAATCGGAACAATCCGGAAAAGCTGATTAGCGCTTGTGGTGTAGATTACACTAGACTGGGTGACTTATTAGCATATGGGCGGTGGCAAGAGGCTGACCAAGAAACGGAAATGGTCATACTGAAAGCAGCTGGTCGAGAGGGGAATTTGCTGAATGTCCCATCCATCCAAAAATTGCCAGCACGAGACCTACGCACCATTGACCAGCTTTTACAAATTTTATAAATAGAGGAAAAAGTAGCAAGGCTGTAACTTGCTACCATGAAAGTCTAAGAATATTTGAAATATGTCCGTCCCCAAAAATTATCACTACCTAATTTAATCTTAACTTTTCTGACTGGTTATTAAAGAAATGATGAAATTACTTTGTTTTCCTACTTAACAAAGCTATGAATCGTTTTAAGATGTTATTGTTTTTTTAGTTGATACAAAGAGCAATCATGGTTAGAACAGTTAATGTTGAAAATTCACTTGAAACATCAAACTAGTTACGAAACCTGATTGGGTGCAGTACTTTAGGCATTTCCAAAATAACTCTAACCATGCAAGAAGAAAACATATTTAACCATGATTTTTCACCTAACTGTTTAACTTCTTTTAAGTCATGGCTTTAGTTTTCTTTTGGCTCACTTTTTCTCGGTGAACTAAGTTGATCTAACCTGAAAAAGGTTACGAACATCCTCTAACTCTCATATCATTTTCTATAATTTCCTGCTCGCCAGGAAAATTAGTTGCATAGAAATTAAGCGTGACATTAAGGAGAATCGAAATGGGACTTAGCGATGGTCTCTCAAACCCAGATAAAAAGAATATGGTCGTGGCTGACTGCACAAAGTTGATAGACACGCAGGTCGCTACAATGGGAGGAGTTTCTGGTCTGGCATTAAAAGCCGGCTACGCTGCCGTCAAGGGTATCGCTCCCAATTACTGTACCCAAGCCATCGGGAGACTTCTGCCGCAAGCCTTCGCGGCACTCGATCCCATTTGGAGTGAGGGCAAACAGACGGGCGACGCGGTCGAACATCTCACACAAAACCGGTCTCGCACAGCGGACGCACTGCTGGGCGTCACCGACGCCAGAATCGAGAAAAGCAAAAACACGACCGTGCAGGGTGTATATAACAAACTCCGCAACTCAGCTAAGAAGCATGTAGAGGAAGCGGTACCGGGTTTAGCTAAGATAATCGATAACTACGCCAACAGCTAAACGCCTATTCAATAGTTATGAATCGATAAGCATCTCAACATTTTATCTTGAGATGCTTATCGAGTCATCAACGCGCTAAAATTTCCTACTTGGCTCGCGAATCTTCAACGCGCATCACCAATCAAGACAAACGGTGACCAATAATAAGGATGACGCTCAATTTGCTCTAGCTTCGCTTTTTGCAGTGCTTCACCTTTGCTCATACCTTGCTTGAGGTTCTGATAAAACGAAATCATCAGTTTCTGCGTTGCTGGATCATCAACCGCCCACAAACCCGCCATCACTGCTTTAGCACCAGCACGCTCAAATATGTAAGCAACACCTACAATTCCCTCTCCAGAAGAATTGGTTGCTTGAGCAGTTTGACAAGCGCTAAGAGTCAGGAGTTGCGTACCTTGTAGCCCCAAACGAGCAGCATCAGCAATATCAAATTGAGTATCGGCAAAGAGTAATGTATTCTTTTTTAAGTTTAATTTTTTACAATCTTGGTTTTGGAAGCAACCGTGAGTTGCTAAATGCAGCAAGGGAAAGCGGAAGGCGTAAGTTTTGAAGTTGTTCAGCGTGGCTTTTTCGTGGAGGTAAGCTTGACTTGTGGGAAACAGTTGAGTGATATTTTTAACTTCTTGCTCTGCGCCTGGTAAATTTTGTGGATCACGAGGTACGGGATTACCAAATGCCAAGACAGCTTGTTGTTGGTTTACAAGATTCTGCGCTGTCGGTGGTTCTAAAGAACGAGTAGAAATGCGGGTGAGATAGTTGACAGGATATTTCTTGATTAAGAATTCCTGTTTTTGTTTGTCGTAAAGAGTTTCAAAAGGAAGGTAACGGAGTTTACCACTGGCGATAATACTTAACTCTTTGGGAGACAAAGCCTGAATTTCTTTCTCTACAGGGCGAATCAGGATATCGTAGAGTGGGCTGCTGCCAGTTTCGATATAGCTATCATCACCATCATTTTGCACTTGTGTGAGATACTTGGCGAGAAGTTTATTAAATTTAGTACGATCAATCTGTGTTTTAACCACATTCAAACGGTCTTTGGTTAAAACAAAGATAGCAATAGAATTATTCAGTAAGACTGGTTGAACAACAACCGTTCCTGTTGGGATAGAAGATTTCAGCTTTTCAATATCTGGGGGTGTGGTTTCAAACAGTTCTGCCACTTCAGGATAACGCTGGGAAATGTCTTCAGCATCTTTGTAAACTTGTGCTTCTAATTGCCGAACTTGTTGAGATAAACCCTCAGAAAACTTATCTTGTAGTTGCTGTCGCAAAGCTTCGAGTTCTTGATTTTGCCTATTCCACTTGTCAAGCCTTGGCTGTACTTGTGGATTGGCAACTTTGGCGTTAATCAAGCGAGTGTAATCAGCTAAATCAGCCGTGGTGAATAAGTTAACCCATTCAAAAGCTTTGGCATATTGTTTCTGCTCGATGAGGACATCGACTAGATAAGCACTCCTCCAATCGTTAACCTCAAGAAACTTTTGACGATTTTGCCGCTGTAAACCTTGGCGCATTTCCAAGATAATTTTGAGAGATTGCTCTAAATTTGAGATGGCATCAGTAGGTCGATTTATATCCCGGTACAATATACCAATATTACCTAAAGTTATAGATTCCCCAGAGCGCTCGCCGACTGCGCGAGAAAGGGGCAGAGATTGGTTGTAGTACTTGAGTGCTTCTTGCTTTTGTCCTAAATCGGAGTAGACTCCACCGATGTTATTGAGAGTTCTCGCAACGCCCGTGCGATCGCCCACTGCGCGAGAAAGGGGCAGAGATTGGTTGTAGTACTTGAGTGCTTCTTGGTTTTGTCCTAAAGCGGAGTAGACTCCACCGATGTTATTGAGGGTTGTGGCTTCGCCAGAGCGATCGCCGACGGAGCGTGTAAGGGGCAGAGATTGGTTGTAGTACTTGAGTGCTTCCTGCTTTTGTCCTAAAGCGTCGTAGACAAGACCGATGTTATTGAGAGTTCTCGCAACGCCCGTGCGATCGCCGACAGCGCGTCTAAGGGGCAGAGATTGGTTGTAGAACTTGAGTGCTTCTTGCTTTTGTCCTAAATCGGAGTAGACTTTACCGATGTTATTGAGGGTTGTTGCAACGCCCGTGCGATCGCCGACTGCGCGAGAAAGGGGCAGAGATTGGTTGTAGAACTTGAGTGCTTCTTGCTTTTGTCCTAAATCGTCGTAGACTCCACCGATGTTATTGAGGGTTGTTGCAACGCCTGTGCGATCGCCGACAGCGCGTCTAAGGGGCAGAGATTGGTTGTAGAACTTGAGTGCTTCTTGCTTTTGTCCTAAATCGTCGTAGACTCCACCGATGTTATTGAGGGTTGTTGCAACGCCCGTGCGATCGCCGACTGCGCGTCTAAGGGGCAGAGATTGGTTGTAGAACTTGAGTGCTTCTTGCTTTTGTCCTAAATCGGAGTAGACAAGACCGATGTTATTGAGGGTTGTTGCAACGCCCGTGCGATCGCCGACTGCGCGTGAAAGGGGCAGAGATTGGTTGAAGTACTTGAGTGCTTCTTGCTTTTGTCCTAAATCTGAGTAGACTTGACCGATGTTATTGAGGGTTGTTGCAACGCCCGTGCGATCGCCGACTGCGCGTCTAAGGGGCAGAGATTGGTTGTAGTACTTGAGTGCTTCTTGCTTTTGTCCTAAATTTGAGTAGACTAGACCGATGTTATTGAGGGTTGTTGCAACGCCCGTGCGATCGCCGACTGCGCGTCTAAGGGGCAGAGATTGGTTAAGGTACTTGAGTGCTTTCTGCTTTTGTCCTAAATCTGAGTAGACTCCACCGATGTTATTGAGGGTTCTGGCTTCGCCTGTGCGATCGCCGACGGCGCGAGAAAGGGGCAGAGATTGGTTGTAGAACTTGAGTGCTTCTTGCTTTTGTCCTAAATCGTCGTAGACTCCACCGATGTTATTGAGGGTTGTGGCTTCGCCTGAGCGATCGCCGACGGCGCGAGAAAGGGGCAGAGATTGGTTGTAGAACTTGAGTGCTTCTTGCTTTTGTCCTAAAGCGTCGTAGACTAGACCGATGTTATTGAGGGTTGTGGCTTCGCCTGAGCGATCGCCGACTGCGCGAAATAGGAGCAGAGATTGGTTGTAGTACGCTAGTGCTTGCTGACGCTCACCAATTTGGTTGTGGTTAAAACCAAGCCAAACCAGTGCAGTTGCTTCCAGTTTTTTATCTTGCAGTTCTCGTGCAAGAGTGAGAGCTTGCTGAAATATTTGTATTGCCTGTTGGTGTTGGTATTGCTGTGTTTGTTGTATTCCTTGCTCTAACAATCGTTCTGCTTGTTGAGCTTTAGAACTTTGAACCTGTCCCCAACTGGGTTGAACCATGAGCAACGCGGAAACAGGAGTTATGCACACACCCAAAGCCAGTAGACGACTGATAATTTTTTTCATACAACCAATTCATATCAATTCGCTCTGGTGTTAAATCAGTGAACAGTGAACAGTAAACAGTAAGTATTAACCGATAACTAATAACTGATAACTGGTAACTGATAACTGGTAACTGATAACTGTTAATAGGGTGTGGCTCGAATAGACATTGTTTTTTGTTGCAGATTAAACTGCATTTCATCCACCACATACTGTCTATCTTTTGCTACTGACTGAATACCGCGCAACCGCTCTAGCGAAACTACAGACGGCACTAAGTTTACCACCGCCTCAGTAGCGTTTTTAATTGTAAAATTACTCAGTGGAAGATTGCTCCAAGTGACTGGCTGACCTTGAGGGCGTTCTCGTTGACCGCGTATAACCGGACGTTCATCACTTTTGTAAACTAGAGCACTATTTCTGAAAACAACTTTTTCAACATCTTTTAAAGGAATCGAGAGGGTTTTGCCACTACGCTGCATCAATAGTGTTTGCCCTGATGGGTCAATTGCTGTGACTCGTCCACTAAGTGATTTACCCCCCTTAAGCGAGATATGTGCGAGTTCTGGTAACGCTACAGAAACTGCAACTGGCTGCACTTGGACTTGTGCTTGTGTCAACAAGAAATTTTTCTTTTCTACATTCTGACCAGTAACAGCTTGGAAATTTGCTGCTAGTCCTGTTACCGTAGCTAAAACTGCTACAACTAATCCCTTAAAATAAGGTTTCATAGTTTTAAAAGTGTTTTCTATAGCATTTCACTTTCTTTAGTTATACTTCTCAACAACTTAAGAAATTTCCGTAAAATAAGGCAAATAATATTGATGAATTGATAGATAGTACTCAGGACTTACGCAAAGTCGAGAATGTCATACTGTAGACGCTTCTGCGGCTTCCCGCAGGGTGCGAAACGGAGTGTAGCGAAGTATCTCGGAGATTCTGAGTCCCAAGGGGACACGCTGCGCGTTCGCTCTTAGCGTGCGCTTTGCGCTTACGTTCCGCTTTGCTCCACTCAGAATGACATAGACGACACTACAAGTTGTACAATTCTGTATTAAAATTGCCAATTTCTTTACTTTTGGAATGCTTTTGTGACCCAAGCTCCCCAACCTAGCCAGGAAACCAATATTTTAGGTAAATTTGCCAGTGTCGTTGGTTTACTGGGTATTGCGCTGTTTTTTGCAGGCTGGATTTACCGCTGGTCATATTTCTACTTTTTTCAACTAGAAGTCACTAACCTCGACTTTCCGGCACAGTCTTTTCTTTTTGTTCCCCTACAAATATTTCTAGGAGATGGTTGGGCAATATTGAGAACCGTATTCGCTTTTCTCCTAGCGGTCATTGCGATTCAATTCACTTTATGGCTCATTTGGATAATAACTGAAGCATTTGTTAACACATTCAAGCGATTTCGATCAAATCGAGTCATCCCTGCAACCCAACGTAGGCGTTCATGGATAGGTAAACAATTAGATTCTCTGGCGACTTTTACTTTTGTGCAACTGCGTTCGGTTGATTTTTTGCGCTCATTGGTGAATGAAATAGTTATAGTATCTTGGGTATTAATTTTCATATTTTGGTTGGCTCGGTGGCAAGGCATTGCAGATGCTCGTCGAGACGCTGGTCAAAATTCCACCTTACCTGTTGTAACCTTAATTACACCTGAAGAAAAATTTGCATTAGGACGCAAACTTGATGATGTGTTTGCAGATCCAGCTTTAAAAGGCTACCGAATTATAGGAGATAGAGGTTTATTCGATGACCTGCGTGGCAGGGAAGATAATGATACTAGCAATCCCAATCAACCACGAGTTTGGCGCATACTCCTAGAACGTGGCGGCTGGATTTATTTGTTTCAAACATTGCCCCCAAATGCAAAACCTAATGAACGTCCAGCGGTGTTGGCTGTTCAACAAGGTGAGAAAGGACATATATTGATTCGTAGCCCAGAAGTTTCTAAATAAACAAAATCTAGCTTACAGTTCGCCTCTGGAATCAATTCTTGGGCAGCATCGAAGGTGAGAAGGCGATCCACTACACCGCAGTTGAGAAAAGTCAGAATTGGTATCATTTCCAATTTGGTTTCTAGTTTTCCTTCTTCCTTACCTTCTTCTTTCGCTTCTTGATAAACTCTAGTTTCTTTCAGCAAGTTTAAATTCAGCTAAAATTATTCACTGTCCACTGTTAATTGTCCACTGTCAACTATTTGATTTTCTTTTTCATATTGTGCGATCGCTTCTTCAATGATTTCATTACTAACATCAGAAATATCGGATTTAGAATAAATTGTATGTAGTGAGGATGATTCCTTGAGCAGTTTTTAGATAATAAATGACTCGATAGCCTCCACTTTTTCCTTTTTGAATGTTGCTATTTTTGAGACGAACTTTGAAAACCTGATATTTAACTCCAGCAATTCTGTCTCCAGGGATTTCACCTGCTTGAAGTTGCTCAATTAATGGTTGTAAATCACTACGAATTGAACGATAGCCTTTAGCAAGTTCTCGTAGATCCTTTTTAAAACGTGGTGTAAGAGCAATTTGAATGGGCGATGGTTCACTCTGCATCAATACCTTCCCACATTTCCGAGAGGGGTATAGTTTGTCCACTCAACGCCTCTCGTATGCCTTGGTGAATACCTTCAATTACAATTTCATTGGGTGTTTCTTCAGCAGATAACTCTTCCTTTAAGCCCAGGCGAAAGTAGTGAATTAGGGCATAAATTTCTGCTAATTTATCTTCGGGAATGTCTCGCAGTTCTTGGATAATTTTATCAATTAGCATAAGTTAATATCTCGGTTTGTTGGTGATTCATCAATAAGTTGAACTTCGTTCATTTTTGGCTTGTATTGTGGGGAGGCACAGCAACTGTTACCTTTCCATACTTATGACCAAAATACTCTAACCATGACTGAAAAGTTGACCAGCCAGCATCGCTGATTGACTTGCAGTAATGACGATTACGTACCAACCCTTTCACATTCAAGTCTTCATAGGCTACCAAATCGTTAGATTGCATAAGTTTCAACGACCATCCCGGCTAGGGGTGGGTTAAAGGAGAATAGCAATTTTTGTTATTGCTACTTCACAGATACATTTTTCAATGGGAAGGTTGAAAGGCGCACTTCGTTCGGGATGATTCTGAAGTTCGTCATTACATTACAAAAGTGGTGAAATGAACTTCATATCAAGACCGTCTGCACATTAATTTGCGAAAACTTAGTGTAATTAAATTACCTATATTAAAACCACCAAAGCGACATTAATGTGCGAAAAACAACACGAATTTGCGAATCGCGACATATAATTTGCCAATGTACACCAATCGGGATGACTGGATTCGAACCAGCGGCCCCTTCGTCCCGAACGAAGTGCGCTACCAAGCTGCGCCACATCCCGGCACAATAACTCTTATATAAGATATCACAAAGAGTGCTGAATGACAAAGCAGTATGCAAATTCATCCACCAACCCATGAACCTTGCTAGCATTTACTTTGTACAAATAAAGTGGTAGAAGCGGATTGTGAGTGTTAAACCAGACTGGTTGCGGGTAAAAGCGCCTCAATGGGAACGCGTTGGTAACGTTAAAGAAATTTTGCGGGATTTAGCCCTCAATACGGTTTGTGAGGAAGCGTCCTGTCCAAATATTGGTGAGTGCTTTAAGGCTGGGACAGCGACATTCTTAATTATGGGACCAGCTTGTACACGAGCCTGTCCCTACTGTGATATTGACTTTGAGAAAAAACCCAAACCACTGGACTCTACGGAACCAGCACGACTGGCGGAAGCTGTACGCCGCATGAAACTGAATCATGTGGTTATCACTTCTGTCAACCGCGATGACTTGCCAGATGGAGGGGCTTCACAGTTTGTCAGATGTATTGAAGCTATTCGCACTATCTCACCCCAAACCACTATTGAGGTACTCATTCCCGACTTGTGCGGTCACTGGGAGGCGCTACAGTTGATTCTCCAAGCACAACCAGAAGTTCTCAACCACAACACAGAAACTGTTCCTCGTCTGTATCGACGCGTACGTCCGCAGGGGAACTATGAACGGACAATGGAATTGTTGCAGCGTTCTCGCGAACTTGCACCTTGGGTATACACCAAATCCGGTATTATGGTGGGACTGGGCGAAACCGATGAGGAAGTCCGCCAAGTTATGCGAGATTTACGAGCCGTGGATTGCGATATTTTGACCATTGGGCAATACCTTCAACCCAGTCAAAAACATTTGAAGGTGAATGAATTTATCACCCCAGACCAATTTGCTGCTTGGAGAGCCTTCGGTGAAGAACTAGGATTTTTACAAGTTGTTTCCTCACCCTTGACAAGAAGTTCCTATCATGCAGAGCAAGTGAGGGAATTGATGGAGCGTTACCCCCGGCTGAGAGAGTAGGGGGAGTCGGGGAAGTGGAGGGAGTAGGGGGAGAAAATATATATAGCGCTTCTGTTCTGAATGAAGTACTAATTTATCTGTGTCCATCTGTGTCCATCTGTGGTTGATTATGTCTTTGTGTACCTCACCCAGTTGCAAACCGCTGTAAGTAATGACGAATGACTAATCAAAAATTGGTCACAATTTTAGGTGGCGGTGCTTGGGGGACGGCTCTTGCAGTTCTGGCAAAGGCTAATGGTCATGAAGTGCGCGTGTGGTCGCGTCGGAGTTCCGAAACGCTGGCTACGGTAATACAAGGTGCTGATATGATCCTTTCTGCTGTTTCAATGAAGGGTGTGAGAGCCGTTACGTCTCAACTAGTCTCTTCGCCCGTTTCCCCAGAGACTATTTTTGTGACAGCAACAAAGGGCTTAGATCCTCAAACCACTTGTACACCCTCACAAATTTGGCAAGAAGCTTTCCCTACCCATGCAGTCGTTGTTCTCTCTGGTCCCAATTTATCTAAAGAAATACAACAGGAATTGCCTGCTGCAACGGTCGTTGCTAGCAGTGTCGCTTCAGCGGCAGAATTAGTGCAAGTGGTGTTTTCTTCTGATCGTTTTCGGGTTTATACCAATTCTGATCCCTTGGGAGTGGAACTGGGGGGGACACTCAAGAATGTGATGGCGATCGCCGCTGGCGTGTGTGACGGCTTGCAGTTGGGAACCAATGCCAAAGCTGCTTTAGTCACCCGTGGGTTAACAGAAATGGTTCGCATTGGTGTCCACTGGGGTGCGAACATGGAAACATTTTATGGTTTGTCCGGTTTGGGCGATTTGCTCGCAACCTGTAACAGTCCCTTGAGCCGCAACTACCAAGTTGGCTACCAGTTGGCTTGTGGTAAAACACTGACAGACATTCTCGCCCATTTAGAAGGAACTGCTGAGGGAATTAACACCACTCAGGTTTTGGTGCAGCGATCCAAGCAGCAAAAGATTCCTCTGCCAATTACCGAGCAAGTTTATCGCTTACTCCAAGGTGAAGTCACACCCCGACAAGCGCTTTTAGAACTGATGCTGCGAGGTATGAAGCCGGAGTAAGGGAGTAGGGGAAGATGGGGAGGTGGGGGAAGAAAATACTTCCTCGGCTTCCCCATTTCCTGCACCGCCATCACAGGACTAATCATTCTTGAAGGAAAATTAGTAAATCTTCAGGAAAGTACCTTGGGATTCATGTAGATATGACTATGCATATAAAAATAGGACTTTTCACTGATATATGTTTATACTTTGCTGCCCCAGTGACAGTCAAAATATGTGAAAGTTCAAATCTTAATTAGGTCATTCGTAATTTAACGCCCCGTAGGGAATTTGAATAGCTATTGGTTCATGGGAAAGGTAGTGCAACCGAGCCTTCGGAGGCACTGTGTCAACAAAAACCAGTACAGGTTTTTTGAAAAAAAAACCTAAAGGTCACCCTCAACCGTGTTAGTTCTTCAAAAATCACGGGAACAATAGCAACAGTTAATTAGCTGACCGTCATCTATTGTTACCTGGAGCCATTGAGACGAATCTTTATGCCAGCAACATCTTTTTACGCAGATGCCGCCTACAATAGCAAACAGTCCCACCAGGTCTTTGACCCGGAACTCGCAATTGACGAAAGTGAGTTGCCGATAGATGAACTGGATGATCTAGAGATAGCTTCTGTTGACCCTGCAAGTTTTGCTACTCATCCTAACCGTAAGAGCACAGACCTAGTACGTCTATACCTTCAGGAAATTGGTCGGGTTCGGTTGTTAGGGCGGGATGAAGAAGTTTCAGAAGCTCAAAAAGTCCAGCGCTACTTGCGGATGCGGATACTTCTGTCTAAAGCCGCCGAGCAAGGAGATGAAGTTATTGCACCATATCTTCGGCTCATTGAAGTTCAGGAGCGTTTGGCATCCGGTCTGGGACATCGTCCTTCCATAGAACGGTGGGCTCGTACTGCTGGTGTAGAGGTGTTCGAGCTTAAGCAAATTATAGGGCTTGGGAAACGGCGTTGGGCTGAAATTGCCAAAATGACTGTGGAAGAACTGGAGAAAATTCAAAGCAATGGACTCCAGGCAAAAGAACACATGATTAAGGCAAATCTTCGCCTGGTTGTCTCCGTTGCCAAGAAGTATCAAAATCGCGGTTTGGAATTGTTGGACTTAGTCCAAGAAGGGACTCTAGGCTTGGAACGAGCAGTTGAGAAGTTTGATCCAACCAAGGGTTATCGCTTCAGCACCTACGCCTACTGGTGGATTCGTCAAGGAATCACACGAGCGATCGCGACTTCTAGCCGCACTATCCGCCTACCTGTTCACATTACAGAAAAGCTCAACAAAATCAAAAAAGCTCAACGTAAAATTGCACAAGAAAAAGGTCGTACCCCGACTTTGGAAGACCTTGCTCAAGAGCTAGAAATGACACCTACACAAGTCCGGGAAGTTCTCCTGCGAGTTCCTCGTTCCGTTTCTTTGGAAACAAAAGTTGGTAAGGACAAAGACACAGAATTAGGAGAATTACTCGAAACCGATACCATAACCCCAGAAGAAACACTAATGCGAGAATCTTTACATAAAGATTTGCATAATCTTCTGGCAGATTTAACTAGCCGTGAGCGTGATGTCATTCTGATGCGTTTTGGATTGGCAGATGGTCATCCTTATTCGTTGGCAGAAATTGGACGCGCTCTTGATTTATCACGGGAACGGGTACGGCAAATTGAGTCCAAAGCGTTGCAGAAGCTGCGCCAACCCAAGCGGCGCAATCTCATCCGTGACTACTTGGAGTCTTTGAGCTAGTTAGTTGATAGTCAATTGTCAATTGTTACCAGTCATAAAATTTATACAATCTACACAGAAAGTAAGATGCCTGTTTTAAACGGTTTTTGGCTTTAAACTGTTGACTAACTTCATCCCCGTTCCCAAAACTTCTCACTCATTTATGGCAACTTATTTTCATCTAATGACATGAGAGTTTTTCCATCCCTTGTCTTAGGACATGTATGAGGGCGGGGATCGCTTGTTTTCTGAACCCTGATTAAGGTTTGACTATCTATCCTTGAACATTTAGCAATAATTCTCAATAGGCTTTGATTATTGCAAATTAGTCCAAACTTTTGCTATATTCGCAACTAATGGGCTTTGTTGAGAAAAATTAGTATGACAGTCTACACAGCATCCTCACTCAAGGCAGAACTTAATGAACGTGGCTGGCGTTTAACACCCCAGCGAGAAGTCATTTTACACATTTTTCAAGAACTTCCGCAAGGAGAACACCTCAGTGCTGAAGACCTTTACGAAAGGCTAGAAACTCAAGGGGAGGGAATTAGCCTATCGACTATTTATCGCACTCTCAAGTTGATGGCGCGGATGGGAATCTTGCGAGAGCTAGAACTGGGAGAAGGACATAAACACTACGAACTCAATCAACCCTACCCCCATCACCACCATCACCTAATTTGTGTAAGGTGCAACATGACCATCGAGTTCAAAAACGACTCGATTTTAAAAATTGGAGCGAAAACTGCACAAAAAGAAGGTTATCAGCTGCTGGATTGTCAGTTGACAATCCATGCTGTTTGCCCCAAGTGCCAAAGGGCACTGATGCCTCTTTAGCACCTGGGTTTTACGATTGGGGAAAGCGCTTGCTTCAAAGACTTTGAGAAACATTAGGGGCTTTCAACTTACCGTCATGGGAAGTAGGCAAACTGTTAGGTATCGATACCAGCAACACCTAAGCGGATGCTAAAAGCGTCCGCTTCTGACATCACTTAGACTGATACCGTAAAATTCTTGTGCTTGTTTAATAGCTTGCTGTGTGTCATTGCCCATAACGCCGTTCAGGTCCCCCTTGTAGAAGCCCCGATCCCGTAATCGTCTTTGAATTTCCAAAACACTAAAATCACTTCTAGCAGCAGGATTTACCAAGCTGTGCAATTTAGCTCTGGTCGTTGGACCTGCAATACCGCTTGCCGCAAGGTAATTATCTTCTTGGAACCGCCGTACAGCATCTGCGGTGTAAGGACCGAAGTAACCGTTTGGCTCTCCTTCTAAATATCCTGCCTTAATTAATTGTTCTTGAAGAACTCTCACCGACTCACCGCGATCGCCCAAGCCGAGTCTATCTCCACTAGTACGCGCTTTGCTAGGTGCATCTTCACCATAACCGAGACCACGATCTGGTAATTTTGCTTGCGTTGCTGGTCCAACAATCCCATCAGGAGCTAAGTTATAAGCCTCTTGGAACCTCTTAACAGCATCTTCAGTAATTGGACCATATATTCCTGTTGAGTTACCAGTGTAAAAACCTGCGACTCGCAATCGTTCTTGCAGAACTTTGACATCTTCACCTTCATCTCCTCTTTCAAGAAGGTTAGAAGTGCGGCGCTTGCTAGAACCTGACGAATTCTCAATCATAGTTCTTCTAGCTTGAGAATTTTCATCATCAATTCTTCTAGCTTGAGAACGGGTGCTGGTTTTTCTGGCTTGGGAACTCTCAGAAGAGGTACGCCAACCCTCTAATTTTTGTAAAGTGGCTGATCCCGCAACACCGTTGACATCTAAGCCTGCAGTTCTTTGGAAGCGGCGTACAGCATCTTCTGTAGAGGTGTCATATACTTGAGTTATAGGAGCTTGATAGAAGCCGCTTCTTTTCAACTGTTGTTGTAAAGTTCTTACAGAAGGACCGCGATCGCCTTTTTCTAGTGCTAAAGCACTACTAACACAGGTAAGAACAGACAAGGCCAGGGCTAAAGGTAGCATATACTTCCAAGCCCTACCAGACAGACGGTTCCAATCAGGTGCTGCTGCTTTCTTAAACAAACGGCTAAGGGAAATTAATTCACTAGAGGGTAAGTCTTCGTAGACGGAAGCTACGTGTAGATACGCAAGATTATCCATAATTTTTTTCTACACCACTTATTTCTCTTCTATGGCTGCTTCGGCTTGATGAACAATGTCTCGCAAATGTTCCAGTGTTTGTATATTTACATCGTGCCATAAACCGCGCTTATGTGCTTCTAACAATCTTTCAGCTATATCACGCAGAGCATACGGGTTTTTTTGCTCAATGAATTCTGAAACAACAGGGTCAAACACATACGCTTGGGCTATCCCTTGGTACATATAGTCTTCCACACACTTTGCCGTAGCATCGTAAGCAAATAAATAATCCACTGTCGCCGCCATTTCAAAAGCACCCTTGTAACCGTGGCGCATCACTCCCGCAATCCATTTAGGATTCACTACGCGAGAACGATACACTCGTGCGATTTCTTCTTTGAGTTGGCGGACTCGTGGTTGAGCAGGAATGGAATTATCTCCAAAATAGGTTTGGGGATTCTCTCCCCGTAGAGAACGTACCGCAGCTGTTAAACCACCTTGAAATTGGTAATAATCATCAGAATCGAGCAAATCATGTTCGCGATTGTCTTGGTTTTGTAACACTATCTGCATTTGTTGCAACCGCATTTCAAATGCTTCTGGTGCTGAACGTCCTTGTTGAAGGGATGAGGAAGTGGAGGAAGTGGAGGAAGTGGAGGAAGTGGAGGGAGATGAAGAGATTAATTTGTCTTTGTCTTCCCCTACTTCCCCTACTCTTCCTGAGGTGTAGGCATAGGAACTCCAGTTGATGTAGGCACGAGCTAAATCTTGGTCATCCATCCAGTTTTGCGCTTCAATTAAACCTTGGAGTCCTGCACCGTACGCACCTGGCTTAGAGCCAAAGATACGGTAGCGCGATCGCACTCTTGCTTCTGGTAAACTTAAACCAAGTTTTGTCCACAAATCGGTCTCTTGACGAACTTGAGCGGCTATTGGATTTTGCTCCTGCGGTTCTTCCAAAGCCGCCACCGCTTGCACTGCGGAGTCGAATAAATCAATCAAGTTGGGAAAAGCATCCCGGAAGAAACCAGAAATTCGTAACGTAACATCCACACGAGGACGCCCCAAAATAGAAAGCGGCAAAATTTCAAAATCCACTACTCGCCGCGCTGCACCATCCCATACAGGCTGCACGCCTAGTAAAGCCAGCGCCTGGGCAATATCATCACCCCCAGTCCGCATTGTCGCAGTTCCCCACACAGATAATCCTAGTGTTTTTGGATACTCACCTTGCTCTTGTGCATAACGTTCAATGAGTGCCTCAGCCGCTTTTCTACCGACATCCCAAGCAGTTTCTGTCGGTATAGCACGGATATCCACAGAATAAAAATTTTTACCTGTTGGCAGAACTTCCGGACGACCCCGCGTTGGTGCGCCAGCGGGACCACTAGGGACATAGCTGCCATTTAGTCCGCGTAACAAGTTGGTAATTTCTTGGTGCGTTTGTTGTAAAGAAGGGAGAAGCTTGGTGCGTATCCAGTTGAGAACAGCGCTGAGTTGTAAGCTGTGAGTTGTGAATTCTGAGTTGTGAGTTGTGAGTTTTTCTACAAGTTCGGCGGCTTGTTGTTCTAAGAATTCAACTGCATCGCCGACGGTACGACAGGAGTGTTGTGTCTTGTCAGCTAAAAGCTGAATATCTGGGACTGATAGCCCAGTACTGAAATCAGCAGTCAGGGGGTCGAAATCTAAGCCCAAATCTTCAGCCAAAGCACGGGTGAATCCAATATGATGGCGATTGGGAAGACGTGCGATCGCTATAATTAAATCTCGCAGCTGTCGCCCTTGAGGACATTGCCCAAAAATGTGCAATCCATCGCGGATTTGAGCTTCTTTCAATTCACAAAGATAACCATCAAGCGAAGGTAAAACAGAAAAGTCAAACGTCGAAACAGAAGATTCTTGTTTTCGTGTTATACCTTTTGCTTTATACTTTAATTCCAAATCCAAGAAAAGATTTTCTTTGACAACCAGTTCGCGGATGCGATCGCCAATGATTGGCAAACGAGTTGGATCTAAACTTTCCGCCTCATAATACTCATCAATCAAATTTTCCAACTCTTGCAAAGGACCATAAAGTTCTGCACGAGTCAGAGGCGGCGTCAGATGATCCACAATGATCGCTTGAGCGCGACGTTTAGCCTGCGAACCTTCACCAGGGTCATTTACAATAAACGGATACAAATGGGGAAGAGGTCCCAAAGCCACCTCAGGATAACATTGACTCGACAAAGCCACACTTTTCCCCGGAAGCCATTCCAGATTTCCATGCTTCCCCACATGAACCACAGCATCAGCGCCAAAACATTCCCTCACCCAATAATAAAAAGCTAAATAATCGTGAGTTGGTTCCAAATCCGGCGCATGATAATTCAAACTTGGGTCAACATCATACCCCCGCGCTGGCTGAACTCCCACAAAAATGTTACCAAGTTGAATTCCAGAAACTGCAAAACTCTGCTCCTCTTCCTTCTTGGCGTCCTTCTCCTGACGGAGACGCTGCGCGAACGTGTCTTCGCGGTTCATTTCAAAAACACTTCCCCACCTTGCGCCAATTCCTTTCTGCACAGCTTCTGGTAACGAAGCAAAATACTCCTCATACTCATCTACAGAAACACCTTGCAGCACCGGACGCAACTCTCTACCTTCCGGATCATTCGTCACCCCAGCAGTCAGACATTCAATCAACTCATCCCCAGTACAAGGTAAATTTTCCACCCCATACCCAGCCAACTGCAAAGCCTGAAGAATTTCCACACAACTCGCTGGCGTATCCAATCCCACGCCATTCGCTAGGCGTCCATCACGGGTAGGGTAATTTGCCAAAATCAACGCCACGCGACGTTCTTCAGGTGGCTTAGAACGCAGGCGCACCCAATTGGCGGCTAAGGAAGCGACAAACTCAATGCGATCGCTCACTGGTTCATAAACCACCACATCAGTTTCTAGAGACGAATGACTGGTTTGTACCGCCTTAAAAGATACAGCACGAGTGATGATTCGCCCATCTACTTCTGGAAGCGCCACATTCATCGCAATATCGCGAGGTGAAAGCCCTTGAAATTGCAACTCCCACTGCTCAACCGAACCACTACTAAGGATAACTTGCAACACAGGCACATCCAATTTTTGCCACAAATCAATCTGCGGTGTTTCTGTTTCCAAACGCGCCAGAGAAAAACTAGTGGTATTCAGCAGCAGCGAAACTTGCTGAGTGTCCTTGGGTTGACAAAACTCGCACAACTGAGTTTGAACATCAGTATCACGTAAAGAAGAAACAAAAATTGGCACTGGTGTTACATTTCGCTTTGCCAAAGCATCGCATAAAGCATCAATGACCTTGGTATTTCCCGCTAGATAATGGGCGCGGTAGAAGAGTATACCGACTTTGGAAAGAGTCGGGGAAGTAGGGGAAGTGAGGGGAGATGGGGAAGTTTCTTCTCCCCCTACTCCCTCCACTCCTTTTTCCCACTCATAAAGCCCGACACGCGGAACAACTTGCGCTACTGGAGGATTAAAAGAAGTTGAAAAGCAAGTATCGGCGATAAACTGGAGCGCGTTGAGAATATTTTCTACTCCACCCTCGTTGAAGTAGCGCCATACCTGATTCACAGTAATCAGAGGTAGGGTAGAGTGAGAGATTAAATCGGGGTCTATTGCGTCATCCCCTGGCATTACAATTAGGGTTGTACCATTACGTTGGACAATTTCCTGCACAACTTCTAAGCCATAAGCCCAGTAAGAACGCCCTCCTAATAGACGGAGGACAATGACCTGAGCGAACTCTAAAACTTTTTCGGCATAGTTATCAAGACTTACTTGTTGCTGCAATTGCAGCAGGTTGGCAACTCTTAAAGCAGGAAATGTCGTGGGTAATTTAGGTACAGCAGCCGCCAGAGTTTGAATGTCGGTATCAGCAGACGTAAGAAACACTATGGGAGCAGGGGTTTGTTCTAAAAAAATTACGCCTTCCGACTGAGGATTCCATCCTCCCGATGTGGCACTAATACGATGCATAATCCTGTATTACCGTCTTAAACTGTTGGTTAAAACACAGTACAAATTTTTCAGCAATAGCACGCCCCTTTCACTCCTCTTTGGAACAATGCCTAGTTCTCGCGATTTGAGCTTTTCTCGAACTTTGCCTAGTAATGTTTTTGATCAGCTTGGGGAATTATTGCAGCAGATGGCTCAAACAGTGGGAAAGGCGGTGGTACTTACAGAAGCTGTGATGACAGGGATTCACATACCTCAAGAATGGCAGGTACAAAGGTTTACTGTAGTGGTTTCTGAACAGTTTAATGCACTGCTTGTGGGTTCCTATGACCAGAGATGGGGAGCAGGGGAAGCAGGGGAAGAAAATGCTCCCTTATCTCCCTCATGCTCTCAGTACCGAGAACTGAATGTAAACTTGACCTTTGATCCAGAAGCGATCGCCTCCTTCGTGTTGAACTTGAGAGATTTGTTTGAGCGAGATTCCCATAACTACCAAAAGCTTGAACAATATCGTCAAATTCCCGTTCCTAATGATGCCACGCTTCAAAGTCAATTCTCACTTTTGTTATTAAAGTATTTTTTGCCACAGCCAAACCAGCAGCTAACAGAATCATCTTCCCCAAATTATCCGCACGTTTCTGTCTGTCATCCAGTGGAAGAAGCGTTGAAAAAACAGATTGCTCAAGAGCAACTGTTAAATCAGGTCACAACTCAAATCCGTAAAAGTCAGGATTTACCTGTCATTATGGCAACAGCAGTTGCAAAAGTACGAGAATTTTTAGAATTAGACAGGCTCGTAGTTTACAAATTTGAGGAATCAAGAGTCAAGAGTCAAGAGTCAAAAGTCAAAAGTCAAAAGTCAAAAGTCAAGAGTCAAGAGTCAATAACCTCCCCATCGTCCCAAACCCCAGAGCAAGAGTTACTTGACAAAGCTGGTTGTATTATCTACGAAGTCCGTGCTAATGATGATATTCCGTCAGTGTTGAATTTCCAAGACGAAAATGGCTTTGCACAAATACGCCAATGTTGGGAAAAGTATAGGCAAGGCTTGACTTTAGTTGTAGATGATGTGGAAAAAACTTATGCTCTAGAAGAGTGTTTATTGAATTTTTTAAAGGAAGCCAAAGTCCGCTCAAAGCTAGCTTACCCAATTATGTATGAGGAAAAACTTTGGGGGCTGTTGATTGCTCATCAGTGCAATACTCCACGTCTTTGGAGTGAAAGTGAAAAAATTTTGCTCAGTTCTGTTGCTGAACAACTTGGAATCGCCATTTACCAAGCAGAGTTAATGCGATCGCTCACTCAAGAAAAACAAACTCTGGAGCAACGAGTTGTTGAGCGTACAATGGCGTTGCATGACGCCCTCGTTGCTGCTGAAGCCGCCAGCCGTCTAAGAAGTGAATTTCTTGCCACTGTCAGCCATGAATTGCTCACACCTCTGACTCATGTCATTGGAATGTCTTCCACTTTGTTACGCTGGTCTTTTGGTGAGTTAAGTCAGCGCCAACGGGATTATCTGCAAACTATCCACGATAGTGGAGAACATTTACTAGAAATGATTAATGATATCCTCGACTTATCGCAAATCGAGGCGGGTAAGGCAGTTTTAAATATTACAGAATTTTCATTAGTCAACATAGCCCAATCCACAGTCAACGCGCTCAAAGAAAAAGCATCCACCCAGCGAGTCAATCTCAAACTCGATGTGCAACTCAACCCGCAGCGTGACATATTTACTGCGGATGCAAGGCGAGTGCAACAAATTATCTGGAATTTATTAAGTAATGCTATAAAATTCACGCCAGAAGGTGGTCATATCACTTTACGTCTTTGGGTAGAAGACGACACTGCCGTGTTTCAAGTAGAGGATACTGGCATAGGCATTCCAGAAGAACAGTTATCCCTACTGTTTGAGAAATTTCACCAACTCGATACACCCTACCGCCGCCGTTACGGAGGAACTGGACTGGGTTTAGCTTTAACTAAACAACTTGTAGAACTCCATCGGGGTCGAATTGAAGTAGAATCCACCGTAGGTGTTGGCTCAGTATTCACCGTTTGGATACTAGTCCAGCCGACTTCAGGACTGAGTGGGGAGTCTGGAGTGTTGAGTGAAGGGAGTGGGGGAGTGGAGGAAGAAAAGTAATGACAAATGACTATTTAATTCAAGCCCTGCGTCACGGACTCATCGTATCTTGTCAAGCGCCTGTTGAATCGCCTCTGCATGAACCAATGGTTATAGCAGCAATGGCGCAAGCTGCTGTTAACAACGGTGCTGTTGGAGTGAGGATTGATACTCCTGCTCACATCAGTGCTGTACAAGAAAGAGTTCAAGTACCAATTATTGGATTATGGAAACAAGTTATATCTGGTTATGATGTATACATCACACCACAGTTTCACCATGCTGCTGCTGTGGCACAAGCGGGAGCAGACATCATCGCCATAGATGCGACTAGCAGAAATCGACCTGGGGGTGAAACAATAGCAGATATCATTGCCAAAATTCATCAAGAATTAGGCAAACTAGTAATGGCAGATGTAGACACAATCGAAGCGGCAAAAGCGGCTGTAGCAGCTGGAGCAGATATTGTGGGGACAACTCTTTTTGGCTACACTGCACAAACCAAGCATCTTTCTCCCCCTGGCTGGGAACTCCTCACCCAGATGGTACAAATGTTAGATGTTCCAGCGATTTGTGAAGGAGGTATTTCTTCACCCCAAATGGCGCGTCGCGCTATTGATTTAGGAGCGTATGCGGTTGTTGTCGGCACCGCTATCACTGGTATTGATTATCTGGTGAGAGGGTATGTGAAAGAGTTGTGATTTATAGCTTAATTGAATATTTAAAATAGAGTTAGCAGCTCAATAAGACCAAACTATGCTTGCATGGAGAGGCGTTGGCGGTTGACACGGGAAATTCCGTTCGCGTAAGCGTGGCGCAAGCCATAGACGAATAAAACCGTCCTAAGTCTTTGTTTTAGTTGGAAGCCCCAACTTGAGGGTTGCTTAGTTGGGGTACTTCACAAGCCCCGGTTGTAAACAACTAGGGCTTGACAGATATGCTAGCTAGAAGCGGCTTCCCGTAGTTCACCCGGTCGCACAGTCAGCTGCTGAGTTTGTTCACCTCGTTGTACCGTAACCTGCAAGGACTGATGAATTCGACTCTGTTCTACCAAGTCTTGCAACTGTTCAGCAGTCGTTATTGCTTGTCCATCAACTTGGGTAATCACATCTCCCCGACGCAAGCCAGCAGCAGCAGCCGGACTGTTAGGTATAACTTGCATCACCAGCACAGCGTTAATTTCCGGCACCGTGATCATCGTATTCGGGTCGCTATTGGATTGTTTTGCTAGTTCTGGCGTGAGGGTAATCATCCGAACGCCGATGTAAGGATGAGAAATTTTCTGACCGCGAGCCAAAGCATCTTCAATGACCTTGGCTTTGTCAATGGGAATGGCAAACCCAATTCCCTGAGCATCAGCACGAATAGCTGTATTGATGCCAATAACTTCACCTTGTTCATTGAGCAGAGGACCGCCGGAGTTACCAGGATTGATGGCTGCATCGGTTTGGATAAAGTCCAAACGTTTATCAGGGATGCCAACTTGAGCGCTGGAGCGGTTCAGGGTGCTGATAATACCTAGGGTGACGGTGTTGTCTAACCCTAACGGGTTGCCAACGGCGATCGCCCAGTCACCCACTTGCAAGTCTTTAGAATTACCGAGGGGGGCTACTGGCAAGTTTCTCCCATTAATTTTGACAACCGCCAAATCTGAAGGCTCATCTACTCCTTTCACCTCTCCTTGCAACTTACGTCCATCCTTGAGGGTGACAGTGACAGAATCAGCACCACTGACAACATGAGCATTGGTGAGAATCATGCCGTTGGGGTCAATAATAAAACCAGACCCTTCCCCGCGTTGGTGGTACTCTTGAGGCACTCTGGAAAATGAGCCGTCACCAAAAAACTCCCGGAAGAAGGGGTCTCCAAAATACGGGTCAGGCGCACGCATGGTAATTATACGCTCTGTATCAATTCGCACAACTGCGGAACCAACTCGATTCACAGCAGCCGTCACGAAACTGCGAATAGCAACTTCTTCTTGAGAAGCTCCTGTTGAAGATGCAGTAGTTTCTACTGTGGTCGTACTCGGTGCGATAGCACTTGGCAGAGACGAGCGAAGAATTTGCAGGTTGGGAAATGCCCATAAAGTCGTCAAGGTCAATGCCACACTCAAGACAGCTACCAGCGCATGGCTAGTCACTTGACGCCAGAGGGGCGAGAAACGTTGTTCTTCAGAAGATGACAAAGACATAGTAATTTGTGCTATCTCAAAGAGCTTACAGGTTGCACAAACGTGAGCATCGAGTTTCTACAACCTATTAACATTTTGTAACTTAGATTCTAAAAAATCAGCGTCGATGATATCAGCACCTCTATGACCATTATTACTGGAGTGCCGTTCGGCGTGCAGCAACTCGCTAGAGTAAGACCAAGCAAAATTGGATCAATTTGTGATAAGTAAGCAGTAGAAAAAACAACAGGAAACTGCCATGAAAGTTTGGGAAGTTCAGTCTAAAGAAGGTCTGGATGCATTGACACTCGTTGAAAGACCAGAACCACAACCAAAGGCAGGGCAGGTACTTCTGAAGATGCGTGCGGCTTCACTCAATTATCGGGACTTGTTGACTATAAAAGGGGCATATGGATCTAAGCAAAAGCTACCGTTTGTTCCCTTCTCTGATGGGGTGGGGGAAGTGGTTGCTGTTGGCGACGGAGTGACCAGAGTTAAAGTGGGCGATCGCGTGGCGGGCATCTTCATGCAAACCTGGTTAGAAGGGGATTTCTCACTAGACAAATCAAAATCAGCATTGGGTGGTGCTATTGATGGCATCTTAGCTGAATATGTAACGCTCCATGAAGACGGCGTTGTTCATCTACCAGAAAACCTTTCTGACGAAGAAGCAGCATCGTTACCTTGTGCTGCGGTGACAGCTTGGAACGCCCTGACAACGGATGGCAAGCTTAAAGCTGGTGATACCGTGCTTGTGCAAGGTACGGGAGGGGTTTCTGTGTTTGCGCTGCAGTTTGCCAAAATTATGGGGGCGCAAGTTATTGCGACTTCTAGTAGTGACGTGAAGTTAGACAAGTTGAAACAACTTGGAGCATCTGAAGTCATCAATTACAAAACCACACCCAACTGGGATGAAAAAGTTTGGGAACTGACAAATCAAGTCGGAGTTGACCGCATTATAGAAGTTGGTGGTGCAGGAACTTTCAGCAAGTCGCTACGAGCTGTCCGCTATGGCGGGTATATCGGTTTGATTGGGGTGCTTACTGGGTTAAGCGCAGATGTCAGTACAGTGTCGATTTTGCACAAAGGTATTACTGTACAAGGCATCTATGTCGGTAGTCGTGCTATGTTTGAGGCTATGAACCGGGCGATTGCCCTTTGGGCGGCTCCCTTTGGGAGCATCGCTTTGCATGGTATCAAACCCATTGTTGACCGAGTGTTCCCCTTTGAAGAAGCGCGACAGGCGTTGGAGTACATGGAGAGTGGGGCGCATTTCGGTAAGATAGCGATACGCTTTTAGGAGCAAGGCTCAACAGGTTTTTTGCAACACATCGGTTAATAACTGAACTAAACCTGTCTTGAAAATGTCAATTGTATAAAGATAAAACCACAGATGTAGGCGTAAGCCTACATCTGTGTGCATCTGTGGTTTTAAATATTATTTGCTTAGCGTCTCTCCGTAGGAAAAAGGGGTTGACCACACCCGTAACTTCTTTTCAACTTGTCGCGCGCCGTTGCAAAATAATCATTTCTGTACCGACAACAGGATTCCGTGCTACCAACCTACCCTGTGAGTCAACAATATCCAAATGGCTAAAATCCAGTTCTTTAGAACGTTGTAGCATCTGTGCTAATAGCTTGTCTTGTTCCGATTGTTTGATATTATACCATTCATCACTCATTGTCACAGCAAGACTACTGTTATGGAAGTTAGCTTGAATTGACTGTATCAAACCCGAGGCAAAGCGATCGCTAATTTCCGCCACTTGATTTTCAATAGCTGCAATCAAGGTTTGCTCAGGCGTTAATACCAGGGTTGGGGTGGGAGTAGGTTCCGGTTCTGGTTCTGGTGGCGGAGTTTCTTCCACTGGTGGCGGGGTTTCTTCAGCTACTGGCGGTGTAATTTCCTCTACAGGCGGCGGGGTTTCCTCAGCGGCTGGTGGTGTGGGAAGTGTTTCCACCTCTGGTGGAGTTGTTATCGTTGCGGGAGGTGCTTCCTGGGTAGGTGGAACAGTCGCCACCTCGGTAGGCTTACCACCAAACACCGTAGAAGTTGTCCAAACCAGAATCACAGCAATTCCTGCAATTATCCCTGTTAAAGCCGTATCTGAGAACTTTGCCGATAAATTGGCTGGTAATAAGGAGCGGATTTTGCCTAAAGCTGCACTCCATCCGTTTAGAGAAGTGCTACGGCGTGTCCCGACAGAACCTGTTTCCAGTTGCTCTACCGTTGATTCTAAAATCCCAATCGTCCCTCTCAGAATTTGGATAATTGTAGCCTTCCAAATTGGCTGGACTCTGTGGTCAGATTTTTGGGGAGATTTCGCTTGTGGCTCAATCGTCGGTTGCGGCTGATTGGCTTCTGGTTCAGGGGAGAATGGTGGTTGTGAATTCTGATTGTCTTGGGACATGGAACTTTCACCGACAGCTGCGAATCAAAGACAAGAGACTTTATTCTTGTGGGTGCAGCCTCCTCAGCCCTAATTTATCACTTCATTGCCTCGGCTATACTTTACTATTTATTGAATTTGGTAATCTATGAAGCTGAAACGTCGTCAATTTTTGTTCTTAAGTAGCCTCAGCGCCATTGGTGTAGGATTTCTAGGTTGTGTCACTCGTCAAGCTGGCAAAAATGCTGGTATTGCAGCATCAAAGGCGGCAATACCTCTTAATCCAGCCAAAAACGACTTGTTACTGCGTTTTGTTTCCGTCGCGGATACTGGTACTGGAGATCAAGGACAGTACGCCGTAGCTAAGGCAATGACTCAGCATCATAACAAAAATCCTTATGATTTAGTAGTTTTAGCTGGTGATAATATCTACACCAATGGCGAAATGGAAAAAATTGGTGCAGTCTTTGAGCGTCCCTATGCACCGTTACTTCAGCAAGGTGTGAAATTTCAGGCTGTTTTAGGAAATCATGATATCCGCACTGCCAACGGCGACCTTCAACTTAAGTATCTTGGCTTTAATATGAGGGGTCGTTTCTACACATTTCGTCGCGATAATGTGCAATTTTTTGCTTTAGATACTAACACCAATGCTGACTGGGAAAAGCAGCTAAAATGGTTAGAGCAAGAATTAAGCGCCTCCAATGCACCTTGGAAAGTTGTCTTTGGTCATCATCCAGTTTATGCATCAGGTGTATATGGCAGCAATCCAACTTTTATTAAAGCCTTTACTCCATTGTTTCAAAAATATGGTGTTCAACTATATATAAATGGACACGAACACCATTATGAACGTACTCGTTCTCTTAATGGAACAACTTATTTAATATGTGGTGGTGGTGCTGGTACTCGTCCTGTTGGTCGTTCGGAATGGACAGAATATTCGGCAGAAAAGTTGAGTTTTGCCGCCTATGAGGTTTATGCAGATAGAATAGAAATTAGTGGTATCGGCACCGATAACCGCGTATTTGATAAAGGTATTATTCCACTTAAATCAGCTTAATTTTTATGAAAGTCAAGCGCCTAAAAATGAATTCTTTCCGTGGAATCGGCGATTTGACGCTCGATTTCAATGAAATGGGTCTAACTGTGCTTATCGGTGTTAATGGTGTAGGAAAATCAAGGATACTTGATTGTCTTGCTATTCTTTTGTCACAGTTGACAGGGCAGATTCAAGGTTCTGATGATTCCACACGTTCCTTAAGCGAACAAGACATAACGAATGGACGCAAAGAAACACAGATTAAACTTACGATTTCTCTCAACGGAGGGGAAGACATAACGTGGTCTTTAAGCCTGGAACGGGAAGAGGGCAAATCTACTAGAAATGCAGGCGAGACGCGGTTAGAGGCTATCAAATCTTTGTTAGATGGTATGAGCGGACAACGCCTGCAACAGTTGAGGCGCGGTAATGACTTGACAAAAGCTTTGCAAGTCGTCTCAGAAGTGCTAAGTCAGATAGAAGCTGATGAAGTGAGTCAAGACCATTTAAGAGATTTACAAACGGCGGTTGACGAAATAAATGGGCAGTTGGCACAAAGCAATAATGCTAGCATACCTTTGGCAGTTTACTATCCGGTGAATCGTGCTGTTCTTGATATGCCTTTGGAGATTTCAGAGGAACATTTATTTACTCAAAGAAATGCTTACGACCAAGCACTCACTGGTGGAAGAATTGACTTTAAAGGCTTCTTTGAATGGTTTAGAAATAGGGAAGATTTGGAGAATGAATGGCGACGAGATAACCCCAACCATAGAGACAAACAGTTGGAAGCGGTAAGAGGTGCGATCGCATCTTTGCAACCAGATTTTTCTGACTTACGAGTTGAGCGATCGCCCTTACGGATGACTATAAAAAAACAAGGTCAGGAACTCATCGTTAATCAATTATCTGATGGCGAAAAATGCTTACTAGCATTGGTGGGGGATTTGGCAAGGCGCTTGGCAATTGCTAACCCAGGTTTAGCAGATCCACTCCAAGGGAAAGGTGTTGTTTTGATAGATGAAATTGAACTGCACCTACACCCCAAATGGCAACGACAAGTTATTACAGCTTTGATCAGAACATTCCCCAATTGTCAGTTTATTATTACCACCCATTCGCCACAGGTGGTGAGTCATGTCCAACCTGATAGCATCTACCTCTTACAAGCGACACCTGATGGTATCGTTACTGAACAACCTGAAAATTCGTTTGGCAGAGATAGCAATCAGATTCTAGAAGACCTCATGGGTGTATCTGAAAGACCACAGGAAATTAAAGATAATCTCCGTGATTTGTTCAGATTAATTGACCAGGGACATCTCGATAGCGCCAAGCAATTGCGCCAAAATTTAGCTGATGAAATTGGAGAAGACGATCCGGAGTTTGTACGAGCAGATGTCCTTATCCGACGCAAGGAAATTCTAAATCGATGAAATATATTCAAAAGGTTAAAGAACCCGATATCTTAACGAAATGGAAGCAGAAATTGGGGAAAAGAACACCTGATTGGAAATCCTTTCCTCAGTCAATAAAAAATGAGGTCTATCAATCTCTACTACAGGAGCAAGGGTTCATTTGTGGTTACTGTGGTATGTCTATTGCTAGAAAGCAATGTCATATTGAACACTTCAGACCCAAGAGTGTTTATAAACACTTGACATTTGAGTATACAAATCTCATAGCTTCATGCCAAGGCGAAGATGAACACAGACCTCGCGTACCAGTGCATTGTGGACACAAAAAACAAGCCTGGTTCGATGAGGAACTGATGATTTCCCCCTTAGATCCCAATTGTGCAGATTATTTTAAGTACTCTGGTTTTGGAGAAATTCTGCCGACAGATGACCCAGATAAGCAAATAGCGGCTAAAACCACAATTCAAAAACTAGCACTCAGTATTGATAAATTGAGAAAGATGAGACGTGCAGCAATTGATGCGGCATTGCAGGCGACAGCAGGGTTAACAGATGCAGAGATACAACTCCTTGCTGTGGGTTATCAGAAACTAGATGCAGATGGACGATACACGCCCTTTTCTGCGGCGATTACGTATATACTTAAGCAATATTTTTGATATTTTTGATGATTGACCAAGCCCGCAACGGGAGCGGGTATAGGAGTATAGGGGGGTAGGGGTGTAGGGCTAATTAGCCCCGAACAATCATGTTACAAGCCCCCTTTTTTTTTAAATCAATTTGCTTGAGATACAGCGGTTTGCAATTGGGTGAGGTATACAAAGAAATAATGAACCACAGATGGACACAGATAAATTAGTACTTCATTCAGATGAGAAGCGCTGTATCTGTTGTGGCACGAGGAGTGTTGCGAAAAGCAGCATTAACAAATTTATAAAACAATACCGTTCAGATAAGACCAGAATCCTTATCAGGAACACAATGTAGAGACGCGCCATGGCGCGTCTCTACACACGTGATTTTTTATACATCAATCTTAACTGAACCGTATTGATTGATAAAACTCTGATACGACAGTAGACATCCTTTGGGAAAATTTAGAATATTACCTCTTCGTTTAGGTAGCTCTATGAAGAAATTGATTAAAGGCTTGCGTGAATTCAAAGCTAGCTATTTTTGCACCCATCAAGAACTGTTCGAACAACTTTCTCATGGTCAAAAGCCTAGGGTGTTGTTGATTACCTGTTCAGATTCGCGTATCGATCCAAACCTAATCACGCAAGCCGAGTTGGGTGAATTATTTGTCATCCGTAATGCCGGCAACATTATTCCACCATTTGGAGCAACCAATGGTGGTGAGGGTGCCACAATTGAATATGCTGTTCAAGCATTAGATATTCGACAAATTATTGTCTGTGGTCACTCGCATTGTGGCGCAATGAAAGGGCTAATGAAGTTAGACAGCCTGCGAGGCGAAATGCCGCTCGTGCATGACTGGCTGAAGTATGCAGAGGCAACCCGACGATTGGTTCTAGACCACTATAGCCAGTATTCGGGGGAAGAACTGCTAGAAATTATGATTGCCGAAAATGTGCTTACCCAAATTGAGAATTTGCGGACGTATCCGGTGATTCACTCTAAGCTCTACCAAGGGCAACTCAAAATTTATGCTTGGATTTATCACATTGAGACAGGAGAAGTTTTGGCATACGATCAGGAAAAGCACGCCTATGTCTCGCCCCAAAGCCAGCTGAGTGCTTTGGAGATAGATGAGGCACGAATGAACCAGGTTTCAGGTGGCAATGGGGGAATCCATTCCACTAAAACTCAGTCTGAGGTGGTTGAACCGCCTCAGGAACTTCCCGTCAGAGTAGATCAAGGGTTTCCAATAACACGGCTTTCTCAGGAGCAGATGGAGCGAATTTATCGAGGATCTTCGACAACAAAGTAAAAGTGTAGGGTATGAAGTGCTCTTTCCGACTCCAAATATTTAAAGGTTAGTGACAACCCTATGAATCTCTACTCCCAATTCGTTCTGCCTCGCTTACTGGATTGGTCGATGTCTGATGCAAGCCTATCCCGCTACCGTCAGAAAGTTTTGGCACAGGTGACAGGGGAAACGTTAGAAATTGGTTTTGGGACAGGATTAAATTTGCCTTACTATCCTAAACATATTCAAAAGCTCACGACAGTTGATGCTAATCCTGGGATGAATGCCCTGGCATTGAAACGCATTGAGGCTTCGGATTTGACTGTAGAAAATCACGTCCTGAATGGCGAAAACTTACCCTTTGCAGATCAAAGCTTTGATAGTGTCGTTAGTACTTGGACATTATGTAGCATTGCCAATGTCCAGCAAGCTTTGCAGGAGATTTATCGGGTGCTCAAACCAGGAGGGCGATTCTTTTTTATTGAACATGGATTGAGCGATAATCCTAAAGTTCAAGTTTGGCAAAATCGTTTAACTCCAGTGCAAAAAGTCATTGCTGATGGTTGTCATTTCAATCGCGATATCAAACGCTTGGTTGAAAACCAGTTCAACCAAGTCACAGTCGAACAGTTTCAGGCTGAAAACTTACCAGCAATTATGGGCTATTTCTATAAAGGAGTGGCGGTAAAAACATAACTGATAACCCAAAACGGTGTTAAACCTCTTGCATGCAGTCAATGTTTATCAAAAAAACCACAGATAAACAACGGACACTTGCTATCTCCTGCGCAGACGCTGCGCGTAAGTCCTGCGGACAGGCTGCGCCAACGCGTAGCGTGCCCGAAGGGCTTACAACGGGGGGAACCCTCCGCAGTCGCCTCAACGGGGGGAACCCCCGCACGGCGCTGCTCTCCGCAACGCAGTGTCCTCCAGATGCACACAGATAAATTATCTGTGTTTATCTGTGTGCATCTGTGGTTCTAAATATCTTTAAACCGGATTGAGTGCAAGAAGTCTATTAGATAAAATAATTGTAGAGACCAGCCATGGCGCATCTCTATAAACTGAAAATTTTCACTCCACTCGTTGCAACTGTGCAACCCTTGGATCAATAATTTTTTGACCCAAACTGTCAAATTTAATCGCTAGAGAAACTTTATTTCCTGCTCCAAAAATGTGAGTGATTTCTCCAACGCCAAAAATTTTGTGCAGAACTTTTTCGCCTACTTGCCAACTCTCAGCAGTTCCTTGTTTGCGTTGGGTTGTACGTTGCGACGAACTACCACCAGCACCTTTCGTGTAAGCAACAGTGTTTCTATGTCGAGTCATTAATAATTCTTCGGGTAATTCGTCAAGAAATTGCGATCGCATGGCTGGTTCCCGAGTCCCGTAAAGGCGGCGTTCGCGGGCATGGGTTAAATACAGCCGTTCTTGGGCGCGAGTAATTCCTACGTAGCACAGGCGGCGTTCTTCTTCCAAAGCTGCTGGATCGTTCATTGAACGGTAGTTGGGAAATAGCCCTTGTTCCATTCCTACCAAAAACACAACAGGAAACTCCAACCCCTTGGAAGCGTGTAAGGTTAACAGTGAAACTGCTGTTTGTCCTTCTTTTAAGTTATCCAAATCGGAACTAAGTGCAGTACTGGCAAGGAAGGCTTGCAGGGTAACATCATCATTTTCCTCTTCAAATTGCAGCACCGCGTTGAATAATTCTTGGACGTTTTGCAACCTGTCTTCTGCTTCATCCGTACTCTGTGTTTGCAAGTCTTTGATGTATCCAGAGTCTTCCAACACCCCTTGCACAAGTTCAGAAACTGGAACCGTCTCCATTTGTTCTTGCAAGTTACGAATCATCTGGGCAAAGCTATTGACAGCTTTCGCAGAACGTCCTGCTAATGTATTTACTGATGTTTCATCACTTATGATTTCCCACAGAGTTGTGCCTAATTCTCTAGCGGCATTATTCAATGCATCGATGGTCGCTTTACCAATCCCGCGCCGGGGAGTATTTATGACTCGCGTTAAACTCAGTGTATCGGCTGGGTTGGCGATCGCCCGCAAGTAAGCCACTATATCTTTAATTTCTTTGCGATCGTAAAACTTCACGCCGCCAACTACTGTGTAAGGAATATTACTACGAACTAATAACTCTTCCAAAGGTCGAGATTGGGCATTCGTACGGTATAATACGGCAAAACTACCCCAATTCAACTCTGGATGCTGATTTTCTAAAGTGCGAATTTGGTTGATGACAAAATCTGCTTCGGCAATTTCATCGTCTGCTTTGTAACAATAAATCTCCTCACCTGCACCTCTTGTTGCCTTGAGGATTTTATCAATACGTTGGGTGTTGTTTTCAATCAGTTGGTTTGCTGCTTGCAGAATATTTTCGCAGGAACGATAGTTTTCCTCCAGCTTGACCATTGTGCGCGTATCTTCATCCGGTAAGCCGTCGCCAAAGTCTTGCTGAAAGTCCAACAAGATGGTAAAATCAGCCATTCTAAATGAATAAATTGATTGATCAGCATCACCCACCACCAAAACTGAACGGTCTGTCCAGTCCCATTCACTCTTTTTAGTTTCACCATTTGTGGCTAACAGGTTGATGAGATTGTACTGAGTGCGGTTGGTATCCTGATATTCATCTACCAGGATATGGCGAAACTTGTTGTGCCAATAACCCAAAACCTGCTCGTTTTGCTGGAACAATCTCACAGGAACGAGGATGAGGTCATCAAAATCGAGGGCGTTGTTTTCTGCGAGTCGGCTTTGATAGTAATTGTAAACTTCTGCAATCACCCTTCCGCGATAATTGGGTTGCTCCCTCTCAAATTCTTTGGGTGATAAACCTTGGTTTTTAGCGTTACTGATAGCGTAACGGACAGAACGAGGTTCAAACTTTTTGTCGTCTAAGTTAAGCTGTTTAGTGACAATTTCTTTGACAACGCTTTGGGCGTCGGACTCGTCAAAGATGGAAAAATTCCGCGTCCACTGGCGTCCTTTTTCGTCTTGGTATTTTTCGATATCAAAGCGGAGAATGCGAGAAAATAAACTGTGAAAAGTACCGCACCACATATCTTTGATAAAGGTTTTCCATACTTTCGACTTGAGCTTGGTTTGGTCGTATTCTGGCAACAAATCAAACCGCTCATTGTATTGAGTCATTGCCAAGTGTTCGGCAAATAACTTCTGAATACGTTCTTTCATCTCCCGTGCGGCTTTGTTGGTGAAAGTCACCGCCAGGATGTTTTCTGGATCAACACGGTGTTGCAAAATGAGGTTAGCAATGCGATAAGTCAGCGCTCGTGTTTTGCCGGAACCCGCACCAGCAACAACGAGCAGGGGACCGCAGTAATGTTCAACAGCGCGGCGTTGACTGGGGTTGAGGTGACTGAGGAAGTCAGTGGTTGTTGTCATGGGCGTGAGGAGTTCTTAGGAGGCTGGTATCGCTTAGCTTTAAATAGAGTCAGTACAGACAAGGTAGCTAATGCTTAGGCTACACTATCCTAACGAAACTCCATCAATCAATGAGGAATGCAAAAAGTTGACAAGAATTACCTTCGACTGCGAATACCTGCCAGAATACCCGAACCAACTGACAACAGCACTAAAGCCCAAATGACTTCTTTGGGAATGTTCTTCAACACTCCAAAAGCTTGTAGTAAAAGAACTATAGCTAAAATCACCAGCAGAATACCAGCAATATACAAGAAAATAGTGACACCAAGGTTAGGGGGTCGATTCACAAGCTTCACTCCTGGCTATTGGCAACAAACAAATTGCAGTCCCTATTGTGGCATGGGATGCAGACCAGTTATCCCTGTATAAATAATGCCTAGCAACTTATTCCCTAACTATAAGTGGAAGGCGAACGGTAAAAATTGATCCTACTCCGGGTTCACTTCTGACAAAAATTTCACCACCCATCATATGGCAAAAGTGACGGCTAATTGCTAACCCTAGTCCAGTACCACCATACTTTTTCGTTGTCGAAGCATCCCCTTGGGTAAAGGGTTGAAATAGCTGCTGCTGTTGATGATAGGACATACCAATGCCTGTGTCTTCAACAGTAAATGTCATGATTCCAGGAGCATGGTTCCCGTGTATGTCTAGGATTTCCTTCTTGACCGTGAGCGTCACCTTGCCGTTAGTGGTAAACTTGGCGGCGTTGCTCAACAGATTGTACAGTACCTGCCTGAGCTTAGTTTGGTCGGTGTACATGATGCCAAGTTCCCCATCAAACTCCACTGCTAAGACATTGCTATTTTTCTCCACCAAAGGCTTGACTGTGAGAACAACGTTATTTATGAGGGTGGCGAGTTCAAATGTCTCTGGGTAGAAAGTCATTTTCCCCGCTTCAATTTTTGACAAGTCGAGGATGTCATTGATTAATGCCAGTAAATGCCTACCCGCACCATTGATAGATTCAAGGTCATCAATAAAATCTTCTGACATTCCAAAATCAATAGCATCGTCGCGCAGGAGTTGGCTCAAGCCAATAATGGCATTCAACGGTGTGCGTAACTCATGGCTAATATTGGCAAGAAACTGACTTTTTGCTTTGCTGGCTGCTTCTGCAAGTTCTTTTGCTTGTTGTAGTTCTTTTGTACGCTCTGATACGCGTTCAATCAGACGATTGAGAGATTTGGCTAGTAATCCAATTTCATCTTCGGTGCTGACAGGCGCTCGCAAATTAAAGTTAGATTTTTTCGCAACCTGTTCGGCGACTTGAGTGACCAGGATGACTGGTTCGGCGATCGCCCGAGAAGTACGCCATGCTACTATTGCGGCTACAGCTACCGACAGCAGCATACTAACTATAGCGATTAATCTCTCGACTCCTTTTGCTACCTCTACATCTTTTGCTCTTTCCCGCTCTTGCTGTTGTGCTCGTTGCAAGCGATCAGTCAATCGTTGACGTATCTCATCTAGGCGTAAGGCTGTTTCACCAGTCATAATTGTCAGCAACTCGTTTCTTACTGAGGAGATCTGCTGTTGCTGTTGTTGCTGCTGGTCTAGTTGCTGCAAAATTGACTCAATTTGATTAACGTAAGAGTCTAGGTTAGTGGAGTAATCCTTCAATATAGTTCTTATAGTGTCTTCCGTTGCGGCTAACTTTCCTGGCTTGCTGTCTACGAATTCCGTAATTTGTTGCTTAATGTCGTTGGCTTTGTCAACACTCTTTAAAAATTCGGCTTTTTTACTAGAAAGGCGTTCCGGATCTTCTACTACAGCAACCAGGTTTGAGCTATGCAATTGTGCCTCTGTCAACGCATCCTTGTAGTTCCCAAGCATTTGCGTTTGAAACTGGGCATGCCCTAATTTCTTAGTTTCTATCCCCAAATAAAAATTGGATATGACCAACCCAGTCAGTGAGCCTAAAAAGCCAATCCCGATTGCTAGAAAGTACCCATAGCCAATTTTCTGATGAATGCGCCAAGAACTTGCCTTAAGTTTCCCTCGGGAGGGAAATTCTATAGTTGGGAGTTCGTCGGTCGAGGGCTGATCGGCTGACACTTGTTTTATTTCCGAATTGCTGTCAACAGCGGTTGGCTTTTGAGTTTGCATTCCTCAAATCTCCTTGCCCTCCCGCGAAAATCACAGTATTTGTATCAAAGCTAAGATTTTGTTCAATTTGTGATTAACACCTACTACATTATCATTATCTTCTTCGTTAACAGGAGCAAAGCGATTATTAACTTAAGGATAAAGTTTGATGTATGAAATCAAGGCTAAAATTTAAAGGATAAAATATAAATTTTTTATAAATTGTCTTTATCTTAACCTGTAGAAAGCAGCCGCCCAAAAGGCGTTTGCATCTTTCATCCTTTTTGAGAGATTGTACTTGCTTGTTCCTTTTGGCTTATTTTTAGCCGTTGACAAGCATTTCTGCCCTTGTCGCAAGCTATGCTCTCTTTTTACAATTGTTTACATCTTTTATTTTTCACTTCTCCTTCAATCACGAGTCGTTAGCACGACTCCTATTATATTTGAGGAGTTTTAATATGAACGTTAACGACATTTATTTGCTGTAAACAAAAGTCACCTTCATCGGGCAATAGGATGCTTCTTTCGGCAAGAGTATATAGTCTGTTGCCACCGTGGGTAGGGTAGCATACTATCACAAATACTGTCACTGCAAGGTCTGATTCTAAAAAACCTTAAAAAATGTTTTATGAAATAGCCCCCCGAGGAGCGGGGGGTTGGGGAAATCAGATGAGCTAGAAGTTAAACGTATTTAGGCTCCTAACTCTTCACTGTACTTATACAACCGCTGCTGACAGTAAATTATTAACTGCTTGCTGCAACAGTTCCGCCTTATCGGTACGCTCCCAAGGCAAGTCTAGATCGTTGCGCCCAAAATGACCGTAAGCCGCGACGTCCTGATAAAAACGTCCGCCTCGTTCATTTGGCAATTTGCGTAAATTAAAGGCATGGATAATGCCCGCCGGACGCAGTTCAAAATGCTTTTTGACCAATTCCAGCAAGATTTGGTCATCGACTTTGCCTGTACCAAAGGTTTCCACCATAATGCTGACTGGTCGTGCGACACCAATAGCATAACTGAGCTGGACTTCACATTTTTCTGCTAGCCCTGCGGCGACAATATTTTTCGCCACATACCGACAGGCGTAGGCTGCAGAGCGGTCTACTTTGGTGGGGTCTTTACCAGAAAAGGCTCCACCACCGTGTCGTGAGTAGCCACCGTAGGTATCAACAATGATTTTACGTCCGGTCAGGCCAGAATCTCCCTGAGGACCGCCGATGACAAACTTACCTGTGGGGTTGACTAAAAAGCGAGTTTGCTCATCTGGCTTAACATCAATGTCTCCAAATACAGGTTCGACCACCGCTGACCACAGGTCTTCTTTAATCTTGGCTTGCACTGCTGCTTCATCAGTGATATCACCAATGGTAGCTGTATGTTGGGTGGAAACCAAGATGGTATCGATACCTACAGGTCGTCCGTCTTCATAGAGTATGGTGACTTGCGTTTTCCCATCAGGACGCAGGTACGGTAAATCACCTGTTTTACGAACTGCAGCCAGTCGGCGAGCAATGCGGTGAGCCAGACAGATAGGTAAAGGCATCAATTCTGGTGTTTCGTTACAAGCGAAGCCAAACATGATACCTTGGTCGCCTGCTCCAATTGTGTCGAATAGTTCATCACTATTCTGCTCGCGGGTTTCTTGAGCAGTGTTCACACCTTGGGCAATATCAGGAGATTGTTCGTCCAACGCTACAATCACTGAGCAGCTGTTAGCAGAGAACCCGTTATCAGCGTGTGTGTAACCAATCTCGGCAATTTTTTTGCGGGCGAGATTCACATAATTTACATTGGCTTTGGTGGTAATTTCACCAGTGATTAATACTAAACCGGTATTAACCACAACCTCAGCAGCAACACGACTACTAGGATCTTGTGAGAGTAGGGTGTCTAGAATGGTATCAGAAATCTGATCGCAGATTTTATCTGGATGCCCCTCAGTAACTGACTCGGAGGTAAATAGATAACGACGAGACAAGTGTAATTCCTCCATAGAAGGTTTTTCAACTGACTAAACGTTTTCGTTTAGTTCAGCCACTTTAATCTGCAATCATAACAAGATTTCTACAATCACACTTCGTAGTTATGCTACTTTCACAAAAATTACTACCTAAGACTGATTATTTTAAAGATAGATAAAAGTTAGGCTACTTTGTTATCCTTGTTGAGGGAATAAGCGACAGCGGACAGGGATGGGAAAAATCTAAGCTGAATGAAACCTAAAATCTGTAACCTTTTCCCTATAGATATATAAAAATCGGGGGACACCCGTAAGCACCCCCAACAGCTTCGACACAAACACAGCTACTTTAACTACACCTTAGCAGCTAGCTTTGCTTCCTTAGATGTCAAACGTTCGTAGGCAGTACGCATTTTCAAACCTGTCAATACTTGGAACAAACCAGTCCCATTGTTAGAACCTGGATACTCGCGGTGCTGGAGTAACAACTGAGTCATCTCACCTTTGTACTTGGTGGATGTCTTGCTCAGATGAGTTTCGATGTAAATGACTTCTTCCAGGTTGTCAAATTGACCATCTACCTCTAACACAGAGACATAGCGACCGTAGTACACATCAGAGCCATAGTACAGTTGCATACCAGGGTAAGAACAGGTCAGCTTGCGTCCGCAGGGAGTCCATTGAATTGTTGACCCTTCATCAAAGAGGTAGACTGGGTCAAAGCCTTCTTTTCCTTCCCGCTGGAGCATACGTACCCGCAGTACTTTGCGGTCTTTGTCGTCTTTTATTAAGTTTGTGGGCAATACCTGGAGAACCACATCAGCAAACTCTCTTTGTGGTTCAATATACTTTGTAAAATCAGGTTTACGGGAATTGATTTGAGCTAAGACATCTTCATAGCGGTGACCACGTTCTGCCATGTCTCGCTGGATTTTCCAGGCAATTTTGACTTCATCGCTGATATCGAAATACACGCTGAAATCGATGAGTTCGCGCACCCGCTCATCATATAAAGGATGCAGCCCCTCAACGACTACAATGTGATTTGGCTCGATTCGTTCTGGTGGGTCGATCATGCCGGTCTCGTGGTTGTAAATCGGCTTATCAATTGCTCGACCTTCCTTGAGCGCTTTGATTTGCTCATACATCAGGTCAAAATTGTTTGCCCTTGGGTCTAGTGCAGTTATCCCTGTTTCTTTGCGCTGCTTACGGTCTAAGGAATGATAGTCATCTAAGCAAATGACTGTCATTAACTCTTCACCGAATAAATCTATCAGACGACGCAAAAAAGTAGATTTACCGCACCCGGAGTCTCCAGCTACTCCAATCAATACCACGCGTTCCGGCTTACTAGTCATAAATCTCCCCTAGATACTAAAGATGAATCAATCAATAATTTTTCTTACAGCAATTCTCAAGCCAGGAGTCTACCCCAATGGTTTATCCTGTGTTCTCGCCTCCAACAGCGCTATGACAGAGTAGACGGCTAACAACACAGTAGCGGCAGATACCCGTCTGACCAATCTGAATTCGTTGCTGCTAAGTATTTAATCCTAGTGTTATATTGGATTGTAACAGAAGGAAGTACTCCATACAAGGCTTGTTGGTATTTCCTTTCAATTACTTTTCCACTCAAGTAAGGGCTGATTAAAGTTTTTACAACCACCCATAAGTGGCTTGGTAATGTGAAGTCTTTGCTTGTGACTCCATATAGATAACAAGTTTATATGGAAGTTTTTTCTTTTCAATTTTTTTGGTACAGAAAATAGACACCTTTGAGTTCTCATTAGAGAGAACTTATCCAGATATTAAATCAGGAATTTATCAAATGATTGAGCAAGTGACGAAAATAGCAAGATTTTTGCCAGCAATGCGTATATTCACAAATATGATATTGAGCGTTCTTGCATCACAGTAATAGTGGTTGACAGATTTTTCACATCAAGTAAAACTTATTTTAGTTGCTTATGTGAGGTTTCCCTCTATCAGAATTCGCAAGCTGGACTTTGCCCCATTTATGGAAATACCCATAATGGAGGATGCAAATTCAGCCAATAATCTTCTAAGTAAAATTCCCAAAAAAATTTTCTGTGGAATATTGGGATGCAAACAAAATTGGGGAAGTAAAACTAATCGCATTCATACCTTCTGTGATTGGCACTTTCCAAGTTAAGCATCGCTGAGGGGTATATACCTAATGAGGAGTCATAAGCCATCTCCCTCTTAAGGAGGTGCTACTTCAAGAAAACTTCAAGAAAAAAAGATTAAATTGACTCATTATTAACATTCTCCAAAGGACTTATCCTCTACCTTAGAAGGTGAACGGGTGTGTGTTTTACTATGCCTGTAGGTCTTTGTTGAGTGTACGTAGCAAGGTATTGACAGGGGCATATAGCTTTCCCGAGGTGCCAGTTTTCAAAAGCCCAAAATCAGGTAAACTAAAGCTGGCGTGTCTGCCGGGAAGGGTTTTTTTGAGAGTAGGTTAAGTAGACATCGGAGTGGTAGAAGGAATGTACATTAAAGGATCTGTTGAAGGTGCTGCCAACACAGAATCAGGTAGCCGCGTTTTCGTGTACGAAGTAGTGGGTCTGCGTCAGAGCGAAGAAACTGATAAAACGAACTACCCAATTCGCAAGAGTGGCAGTGTATTCATCAGAGTACCTTACAACCGCATGAATCAGGAAATGCGGCGCATCACTCGCCTAGGCGGCAAAATTGTTAGCATCCAGCCTATGACTGCTTTGGAGCAACTTAATGGAAAAGCCTCCACAGCAAGTGCTAACAGCGAAGCCGAGACTGCTAGCACTCAAGCAAATGGTAAAGCCACACCTGTAGCTGAACAACAGCCTAAGAAAAAGGACAAAGAAGGCAACACCATGACTCAAGCGAAAGCCAAAAAAGATGCCCACGCTAACGTTCCCGTAAATATTTACCGTCCGAACGCTCCATTTATAGGTAAATGCATATCTAATGAAGCGTTAGTACAAGAAGGCGGAATTGGTCTTGTTCAGCACCTTAAGTTTGACCTTTCTGGTGGTGATTTGCGGTACATAGAAGGACAAAGTATCGGCATTATCCCACCCGGATTGGATAAGAACGGCAAGCCTGAAAAACTCAGACTGTATTCGATCGCCTCAACTCGTCATGGCGATGATGTGGATGACAAAACAGTATCACTTTGCGTCCGCCAGTTGGAGTACAAGCACCCAGAAACAGGGGAAACAGTCTACGGTGTTTGCTCTACATACCTGTGTAACCTCAAACCAGGGGACGACTTGAAAATCACGGGTCCGGTGGGTAAAGAAATGTTGTTACCCGCTGATGAAGATGCCAAAGTTATTATGATGGCGACAGGAACGGGTATCGCGCCTATGCGGGCTTACCTGTGGCGGATGTTCAAGGACAAAGAAAGAGCAGCTAACCCAGAATACCAGTTTAAGGGGTTTGGATGGCTGATTTTTGGTATTCCCACAACTCCCAACATCCTTTACAAAGAAGAACTCGAAGAAATACAACAGAAGTATCCCGATAATTTCCGCCTCACTTATGCCATCAGCCGCGAACAGAAAAACGCCCAAGGCGGCAGAATGTACATCCAAGACCGCGTGGCAGAACACGCAGATGAACTGTGGCAGTTGATTAAAGAAGAGAAAACCCACACATACATCTGCGGTTTACGAGGTATGGAAGATGGTATTGATGCAGCGCTGACTGCTGCTGCTGCAAAAGAAGGTGTCAGTTGGAGTGATTACCAGAAAAACCTCAAGAAAGCTGGTCGCTGGCACGTAGAAACCTACTAAGTGCTGAGTGCCGAGTGCTGAGTTTTGAGTAGTTTTTAGTAGGGTGGGCAGTACCCACCCTACAATTTTTATTTATATTTATGAAATGTGTTGAATTTTGAGTGCCAAGTAAAAAAGTACTAATGACTTATAACTACTCAGCACTCAGGACTCAGCACTCAGCACTGAATTTGGTGTAAGGCTTGTGGGTGTAAAGCTGGGAATACTGGGATTAGGCACTGTAGGGACAGGTACGGTGCAATTGTTACAAGATAGGGGTTTTCGTCACCCGTTGTTACAGGAAGTAGAAATCTACCGTGTGGGAGTGCGATCGCCTGACAAACTCCGCGCAGTCACACTGCCAAAGTCCGTGTTGACAACAAATTTAGAGGCAATTGTCACTGACCCAGAGGTAGATATTGTTGTCGAGGTCATAGGTGGACTGGAACCAGCGCGATCGCTCATCCTCAAAGCCATTAAAAGTGGTAAGCATGTGGTAACTGCTAACAAAGCAGCAATTTCCCGTTTTGGTGATGAAATCTTCAGCGCTGCTAACCAAGCTGGAGTATACGTCATGCTGGAAGCCGCCGTCGGTGGTGGTATTCCAGTGATTCAACCCTTGAAGCAGTCTTTAAGTGTCAACCGCATTCACACCGTCACTGGCATTGTTAACGGCACGACTAACTACATCCTCACGCGGATGCAAACAGAAGGCAGTAACTTCAGTGATGTTTTAGCTGATGCCCAACGCTTAGGTTATGCTGAGGCTGACCCAACTGCTGATGTGGATGGCTTAGACGCCGCAGATAAAATCGCCATCCTCGCATCATTAGCCTTTAGTGGACGCATTAAGCTGGAAGATGTCTATTGTGAGGGGATTCGGCAAGTCAGCAAGACAGATATTGCCTATGCCGAAAAATTGGGATTTGTCATCAAACTCCTTGCAATTGCAAAAAGAGCCACCCTCTCCCCCTCATCTCCTCCCCCCATCTCAGTCAGAGTCCATCCCACCTTAGTCCCTAAAACCCACCCCCTAGCCAGCATTAACGACGTGAACAATGCCATTCTCATTGAAGGCGAACCCATCGGACAGGTGATGTTTTTTGGTCCTGGTGCTGGTGCTGGGGCAACAGCTAGCGCTGTATCATCGGATATCTTGAACCTAGTAGCAGTACTCAAAAATAGCACAGCAGCACCAAATCCACTGCTTGCTTGCGGACATCAAGACTACTGCCAAATTGTGCCGATAGCAGAACTGGTCACCCGATTTTACGCTCGTTTTCTTACAAAAGACCAACCTGGGGTGATTGGTAAATTGGGAACTTGCTTTGGCAATCACGGAGTCAGCTTGGAGTCAATTGTCCAAACAGGTTTTCAGGGAGAACTGGCAGAAATTGTTGTTGTCACTCACGATGTCCCAGAAGGCGGTTTTCGACAAGCATTGACAGAAATTCGTACCCTCACAGCAGTAGATAGCATTCCCAGCTTGCTACGAGTGCTTTGAGAATATAAGGTTATGGGGGGCAGGGTACAGGTTACAGGGAAAATTTAACGAATCCGTAACTGCACAGTTGTAAGCTATTACCTAAAACCCATAACCTAAAACCCATAAACTATTCCCTTTCCCCTATTTCCTAAAAGATGACAAATATGCGTCCTTCAGATCCGAAGTCATCTCAAACGAATACCCTTGGCTTTGATGAATTTATTGGTATTCTTGTTGCGTTTACAACCATCGGATTTATTCTATTTTGGTCATTTTCCCGTAGGGATTCTGGTTGGAACATAACTAGTTTGGTGTCACCCTCCCCTACTCCCTCTGCTTCTTCTATAACTCCGGTTATCCCTACTACTCCTGAGCAACAACTTTCATTTATTATTCCTGGTGTTAAACCAACAGTAACTCGATCGCCAACTGATGAGAATACTTTTAAAGATGAGTTACCTCCGGTTTCTAATTTATCCCCAGACCCGTTACAAACAGAAGACCCGTCATCATCTCAGACGAGAACTACAGAACAATATTCTGTGATCCCTCCTGGTGAAAAATTGCCAACAATTCCCCCACCACTCGCTTTTACAGATGTACCTGCTGAGTTTTGGGGACGACGTTTTATTGACGTTCTTTCTTCTCGTGCGATTATCAAAGGCTTTCCTGATTACTCCTTTAGACCTAATCAGCCTGTAACCCGTGCTGAATTTGCTGCCATTGTGCAACAAGCCTTTGACAAAAGACATGGTGGTACTGCAACAAATTTTAAAGATGTAGCAGCAGAATTTTGGGCAACTCCAGCGATTAACCAAGCCCTCAGTACTGGATTTTTAAAAGGCTATCCAGACACAACCTTCAAACCACAGCAAAAGATTCCGCGAGTACAAGTTTTAGTTGCTCTTGCTAGTGGGTTGAATCTGAAAGTACCTCCTTCCCCAGCTAAAGTTTTAAGTGTCTACAAAGATGTCAAAGATATTCCTAAATACGCCCTTGATAAAGTAGCAGCGGCTACAGAAAATGGTCTTGTGGTGAACTATCCAGACCCACAAGTCTTTGCTCCAAATCAAGAAGCTACCCGTGCTGAGGTAGCTGCTATGGTTCATCAAGCTTTGGTGCGAATGGGAAAATTGCCATCCATCAAATCTCAAAGCATTGTGACAGCGCGTTGATAGGCTTGGCAGTACAAGCAAAATTCAACAACCTCATAAACCAAAAGCCTGCGTAGGCAGGCTTTTTTATTTTAGCCCCAGACTTCCGGTCTGAGGGCGTAAAATTAGGGAGGCAAAACTTCAGAAGCAATTGAGAGCGCATCAGCCGCAATGGCTGTAGCACCGCATCAATAGCAGCTATTTAGCCTTCTTGAACTTTGCCAACAACTTGTGATTTAAGCGTTGCAATTTCATTGGTTAACTCTTGCCGATTTGAAGCTTTGAGTAAATAGCGGTAAACGAACCATGCAGAGTAACCAATACCAATTAGTTCAAAGGTAGGTGCTACTAAGGGAATATCATTCAAAGCATCCAATACCGCCAAGACCACCTTCACAGCAACAATTGCTGTCACAATCAAACCAACACTAATCAGGGGCTGTTTGTATCTATTAAAAAAGCTTCCTAGATAGTCGGGCAGTGTCGCTAAAAAGCCAGAAACTTGTTCTCCGTATTTTAGCCATTGCTCTTGAGACTGCGCGCTTGGCTGGACTTTGGTTATGCTTCCTGTTTGGTTGTTAATGGTTGGCATTGTTGCCTCTGGAGACTTAGTTTCCACAATTTCCGGTTCTTGCATTTGGGCTTCCATAATTTTCACGAGGTAGTTACTTTTATAACCACAATGCTGTTAACTAGGCGTTGCACCACCGCATCAGCACAACTGACTTCAGGGTACAAATAGGCTCTAGTTGTCTATAACCATAATTGTCCCTCAACCACTACTTCATCAACTACAAGGTAGAGAGCTAGCCAGAGAGTAGCAGTCATATCCTAGTAGGATGACTTGAAAATAGCATTCTAAATTCATTTTTTGATGAACTAGAATCCTCAATCTAGGATTATCCCACGCCGTGTGATTAGTCATGGCACTCATCTAAGTGCAAATCGTGCCAAAATCACTCCACCTTTCATTTATACTAGTCTAAATGCCGATTTTACCCGATATTTAAGCTATCTTAAGCTGTTATCCTCAATCAACACATTTATGTACTATTTATCCCTAATAAAAGTTATTACTTATACTGAATAGACACTAAAAATAAGTTGGGTCTTCAAAAATCTTTATAGTAGTTGGCGCTAAAGCGCTTTAGCGCCAACTACGAACCTATTAATTCAAACTTGACAGAGTACTAGTCCCTACTTCCAATTATTGAAGGTGCGACAAGTTCTATTTCCAATCGGGAATTTCTGCATCTTCACCACCGATGCCGATACCTGTGTTAAATATTTCCGCATTGGTAATATTGAGGTCATTCATTGACGCCCCATACACATTGGAGTCATGAATCGTAGCACGAGTGAAATTCGCACGGTTAAGATTGGCTTGCTTGAAATTAACATTTGTTGCGAAAGCTGACGTTAAGTTGGCTCCAGCCAAATTAGCACCCGTTAGATCAGCGCCTTCAAGATTTGCCTTTGTCAGATTGGCTCCCTTGAGATTTGCATCTCTCAAGTCAGCACCAATTAAATGAGCACCACTGAGGTTTGCTCCTGATAGATCACACCTAGTACATTCCCCAGTTGAAATTAGCTTTTGTACGTGTTGCGGATTAGCAGCCTTAACTGAAGTCGTTAAGAGCAGGGGAGTTGCTAAGGTTAGAGCTGCTAGAAGTTTGATTTTCATAATATTTTCCCCTTTTTGATACAATTTGCTTCCGTTTTCTCCTCACAGTTCTATTATCGCCTCTAGAGGTATTTCTGGCGCTAGATTGACGACATAAGTACGTTGTGAGTTACGTCAGCTTTTTTTGTGATGGTAGACAAGGCATCTTAGTTTTGAACTATTACTGTATACACCGTATCCATCCACCACTGACAAAAATAATAACACCCGGTTTCAGTGGTAAGTTCTGCCCTGGGGTATTAATCAATATCTGCTATGAGACGTAGATTACAAAAAAGGTAGCTTCTAAAAGCTTTCTTACTTTATAGGTATTTACAAGAAAAGAAACACCCTAATAGTACTCCTACCAGGGTGGTATCACTTCTTGCTGAAAAACGACAAGAAATAATTGCAAATAGGTTTCGTATTATGTTCGGTTCATTTCTACATATACTTTTTCAACAACAACCCCAACTTCTCCTTAGTGGCTGCTGGAGCCTTCTCCAGGTTGGTCAAAATCGCGTGCTTTAACGCCGAATGTGCATCACTTGAGGGTGGGTTGTCGCTCAGACGCCCCACCGTTTCTTGAATGACTTTCTGAGCATTGACTGCATTTCGCTGCAAATTAGCAATAACCATGTCCACCGTCACGCTATCGTGATCTGGATGCCAACAATCGTAATCTGTCACCAGTGCTAGGGTGGCATAGGCAATTTCTGCTTCCCGTGCTAACTTCGCCTCTGGCAAATTTGTCATGCCAATCACCGTTGCACTCCAGCTGCGGTAAAGATTTGATTCCGCTTTTGTCGAAAATGCTGGTCCCTCCATACACACATAAGTACCGCCACGATGCAGAGTAACATCGGGTAAGTTTAGAGAGGCGATCGCCTCTGCGACAACCCCTGCTAAATTCTTACAAACTGGATCACCAAAAGCGATATGAGCAACAATTCCCTCACCGAAAAACGTTGAAACCCGATTTTTCGTTCTATCAATAAATTGATCGGGAACTACCATATCCAGTGGTTTCACTTCTTCCTTCAATGAACCAACAGCTGAGGCAGAGATTAAATACTCCACACCCAGTTGCTTCATTGCATAGATATTGGCGCGAAATGGCAACTCGGAAGGTAACAGCGTATGATTGCGACCATGACGCGCTAAAAAAGCGACTCGCGTACCTTCTAAAGTTCCCACTATTAAAGCATCAGACGGTGAACCAAAGGGCGTTTGGACTTGCACCTCTTCGACATTTTTGAGGGCATCCATTTTGTATAAACCGCTGCCACCAATAATTCCAATACGAGTTTCTGCCATTATCTTTCAATTTTGTTAGAAGTGAGCAATAGGGTTAAGAGTTAAGACTCAGGAGTTTGAAATCTTAACTCATCACTCTTAGCTCATAGCTTATAACTTTTAGAAGTAATCTACTCGTGCATCTAACCCACGCGAACGTAACCATTTAGACAACTCTTCCGCTTGTGAGCGTTCTCTAAATTGTCCAGCATTTACATAACGACCCAGTCTAGATTCAGCGGGGAAAGCTTCAGGAATATACTGTCGCACTTCGTTCAAAGTCTCGTTCCTAGAAATCGGTACGACCACGACATAGCGATTCTCCTGCTTAGGATTCCATCCTGTAGAATTGTTTGGATTATTGCTTAACCCTAATGCTTGCCAGGTTTGAAAATTGACAGACCCAGTTGTTTCGAGCTGATAGTTTCGCTGAAATTGAGTGACAGCATCTCTAGTTGCTGGACCATAGTAACCTGTGACATTACCGTTAAAGAATCCTAAATTCTGCAAACGTTGTTGCACAACGCTAACTCGTTGACTCCTCTCACCTAAACAAATATCTCCGGTTGTTGTTGAACAACCATAGCTTTGCCCATAGCTTTGTCCATAGCTTTGTCCATAGCTTTGTCCATAGCTTTGCCCATAGCTTTGTCCATAGCTTTGTCCATAATTTTGTCCATAACTTTGCCCATAGCTTTGCCCATAATTTTGTCCTCCTGCTAGAGCTGTCGTTATTGCTCCTAGCGTTTGTGAGTCTGCAATACCGTTGGGTGCTATTCCATAATCTCGCTGAAAACGTGCCACAGCGTCTTGGGTTGTTGGACCAAAATAGCCAGTTGGATTTACCCTAAAGTAGCCCAACTGCTGCAAATCCTGTTGCAATTCTCTTACTTGACCACCTGAGTCACCCAAATTCAAAGCATTAGGCAAGCTATCTCCACCAATGCCATTTGGGGAATTATTATCAGGGGAATTATTTCTATTAAGACTCAGACGTATTGCTTCTTTTGTTCTGGCACCGGCAACACCATCAGCACGTATTCCACGCGCTTGCTGGAATCTAATAACTGCTTGCTGTGTTTCTGAACCAAAGTAGCCTGTTATCGGACCATTAAAGTAACCTAAACGCCGCAAATTCTGCTGCAATCTGGTGACGGCTTGACCTGTGCTACCTGGTTGCAGATCACCGCTAGTATTCCCACTAGGTCTTCTACTTTGACACTGAGATTGTAGCAATTGTTGAGTTCTAGGACCGACAACTCCAATAGCTGGTAGTCCATTTGCTCGCTGGAACCGAATGACAGCATTCTCAGTTAAGGAAGCAAAATTGCCTGTCACCGGACCATTATAATAGCCCAATCTGCTCAAACACCTTTGGATTTCTGAAACTTGAGATCCACTACTTCCTTTCTCAAGTGCTGAGGCACGCTCCGCTATACTGAGAACTGCCAAAGTCAGTGTTACAGATAAAAGGTGTATTGCAACACCGCTAGACAGTTTTTTCCAATTTAACTCAGCAAAAAAATCGAAATTAACTCGGACAGGAACATCCTCATTTCTTGCTGATGCCTCGTTAGCTGAGACAAGCTGAAGAAAACCAATTTTTTCCATAGTTGTTTCAAGTTGTTAGTTTAGAGAATTTCCCTGTTGTGAATTTAACCGCATACAGGGCGTTCGTCAGTTGTTTGTGTATACAATTATTCACAAACTTCTGTGATAGCCAATCCTCTACAATTAGTTTTGTAATAATTTAAATTTTATTTATCCAGTGATTTCACGGTTGTCGGGCAAAATTTTTGCTGTTTGATACGTTACATAAAGAAAATCTTAAAAAGACTATTTACGACAGTTTCATACAGCAAGCAACTAAGCCCTCATTTGACTTAATTGCATAAAGTGACTTATAAAAAAATATACCAGTTTCCTTGGTAAAAAAACTTTTCTACTTTTTCCGAAATCGACAACTGCCTGGTGGTAGTCCCTATTAGAAAAACAGAGTATACAACCCTATACTTGTGTCCTGCGGAAACTTTTGCGTATGCTCCATGCTACGCCCACAAGTATCTGATTTTTAGGTATGGATGGTAAAACACTTTACTCAAATGTCCTTTAGAGTTTGGCTTGGAGTAAAGTGAGTGTCCGCACTCATCGAAGTTCCACACTTTTACCAAAAAAGGAAAACCAATGAAGCGCCGCATATGGTTCATCATTCCATTTGGTATTGGACTGATTATTTTTTTGGGTATTAGTTTGCTTATCTTCCCTAAGGAAGATAAATGTCTAAAGATTGCAGCTGGGCTACCAGGTGGAGACAGTTATCTCTTTGCAGAGAAGATGAAAAGTTTAGTAGATGAAAATTCTTCTGAACAAGAATTTGATTTGACCACCTTTTTGTGGTCGCGAGGCAGCAAGATTTGTCTTACTGTCTTAAACAACCCTGCTCCTCCTCAAGGGACAGAAGAAAACCTGCAAAAGTTAGAAAATAACGACGCACAATTAGCGACGGCACAAGCGGATATTCTGGTGATGAAGGACTTGCCTACCTTGTGGTCAGAGAAAAGTAAGCGTGTGGTTCTAGATTCTGTAGCACCGTTAAAGCAGGCTCAAGTTGTAACCTTGTTATTTCCAGATATGTATCAGTTAATCGTTAGAGCTGATTCTAATGTCACAAATGTCTCTGATTTAAAGAATAGGTCGGTTGCAATGCCACCACAAAAAGGTGGTCAAATCAAGTCCTTTGCATTTCTCATGCAACATTACGGTTTGATAACAAAAGACCAACAGTTAGTCAGACTGGTGGAAATTGATGAGAAAAATGGAGACATAAAAAAAGCCTTGTGCGAAGAAAAAAAAGTTGATGCGGTGTTTTACGTCCGTGCTATGGGCAATCAAAAAATCCGTGAACTCCTCACAGATGAAAAATGTCAGGTGCGGTTAGTGTCAATTGACCAAGCCGCCGCGATAAAAATCCAAAACCCTTATTTGGAAGAAACGGAAATCCCTAAAGGAGCTTACCGAGGCGGAGAAAATCCGATTCCCAACAATGGACCTGACAATATTCCCGACTACCAAAAGCAAAAAATGAAAACGGTGAGTGTGCAGAGATTACTCTTAGCACACAAGGATGTCCCTACAAAAGTGATTCACCTTCTTACTAAGATTCTGTACGAGCATCAACAGGAACTCGTGAAGGAAATGCCGTTGGCAGCCAATATGAGTCCCCCTAACAATTTTGAAGGAATTGGTTTGCCCATCCATGAAGGCGCACAAGTATACTACGACCGGGAAAAACCTTCTTGGTGGGAGCAGAATTCGGGAGTTATAGAGATTATCATAACTCTGATTGTTAGTTTTGCGATTCCCGTGGTTTCTTGGATTTGGTTGCGGTTAAAACAGCGTGAGCAAAGGCGCAAAAATAAAGCTGATGACTATATCCGAGAAGTGACTGTCTTGATGGACGCTTCAGATGGTGTTCAGGCAGTCATTGAATATCTAAATGCTAAGGAATCAAATGACACTGATAAGTTGAAAAAATTGAGTGATGTCATTACTGAAAAAGCTGCCAAAATCTTAGTTGTTAAAAGAATTGCCCAGCTTGATCATAGTGATAAATTGATTTCAAATGATTCGTTGAAGTCTTTTAGCAAAACTTGGCGGAAAGTTGTTAACGCAATTGAAAAGATACCTGAAAACGCATCAGAAGAAATTTTTCATGGGATTCCTCAAAAAGCAATAGAAATTTTAGATAAGTCTGATAAAAGACGTTTGCACAACCAGTTTCGGCAAAAACGTTTGCACAACCAATTATTGTCCTTGATTCATGGCTGGTGGCAAAAATTTTTTGGCTCAATATCTTTAGATGAATTACAAAAAATTGAAAACGAAAAGCTTAAGGCGAACTTAAATGAAACTCTCCAAAATGCCTTAGCTCCTAAAGATACGCGACAAACTTTGCAAGAACCATCTCAGTTATCTCAGTTCAAAGAATCCGAAAGTCTAGAGATCTGGCGAGACTTGGATGCCATTTTCAAGCGAGCCGTTAATGCCTTGGTTGAGGAAAGAATTTCACAAGAATCATTCCAATCGTTTAGGGTAGTTTGGCAGATTGCAGTAGGTGATGTTGATCAGGACAGTCAAGGTGGAACGTGATCCATTTATGCATACGGTTAGCAGTTACGCGTAAATGTTTTACTGTTAAGTAGGTCGGCACAAATAAAGTTAACTCGTTCAGATTAGTCATTAGTCCTTGGCAGGAGTTTCCGGTGTTTTTACATTTCTTAACGCAGTTCTGTTTATTTTACTTATCTACTTATTGGTTTATTTGCTCCGGCTGTTCTGTCTGCTGCAAATCCTCTTGATCAACTTTCTGGGTATTACCTGCTTTCACCCAACCTTCTTGTTGACTTTCGCCATCTTCTAAGCGAATCTTTTGCCAGGTGTTATCTTCACTTTGTTGCAAAACGATAACTCTTGAATTAAAACCAACTCCACCAATACGTTCAGCATCTTGGTTCGGTTCTGCTCGCACAATCAAGCCTTGATTCCAAGTGACACGCGCTTGATAAGCTCCTGGTGGTAACGGCTTCGGGGATTCAGTAGCCTTAGGAGATGTCGTGGGAGTGGGGGTTGGTTTAGGAGAAGCTTCACCCTTAGCCTCAGGTTTAGAAGCTGCTTTGGTTGCTTTAGCCACTGGAACTTTTGGTTTTTGCCCTTTCACAGAGGGGCTATCATTGGCAAAAATGGGTTTGGTGGGGGGTGCAGAGGTTCGATTCATGAAATACAGAGCAGTAGCAAATCCGCTACCAGCTAAAATAGCGATCGCCAATAAAATTCCTAGTGTATATTTCAGTACGTTAACAATCATCATAGTTATAACCTCACCCTACAAATCTATGAATTATAAATTATGAATTATGAAAATTTTTAAGAAGAACTCAGAACTCAGGAGTTAGAACTCAGCTTTAGTTCTGTATGAGTGGGTCATGAGTCTGCGGTTAAGATCGGGCTTCTCCTTACGCAGAGGCTACGGTAACGTCCCGCTACGAAGCGCCTCCCCTTGAGGACAAAGCCAATGTTAAACTTATTCCTTCTTACAACTCTATCTCCTGGTGGGTGGAGTCCCAAGCTCAGTTCTGAGTTGTATATTCTGACTCCTTTTTAGCATTCATAATTCATAACTCCTGATTGCAACTGGCGTTGAATGCGATGGCGTAGCGCGCCCTATGCGCCAAGATGCCGGAGGCATCTTGTCCTGAGTGCAACTCAGGAAGAGGGTTTTCCTCCAGAAAACCCTCTTCGCATATACGGGCTATCGCTCAAAGGACTGTGTTTGGAAGCCAGACGCGCTCTACCAGCCGCCGCCCATTCTTGCAGTTTTTGAATTTGCTCGACGGCGGTTCGTGCTAAAGGTATAATCTGACTGGCGGATTCTAAAATGTCATCGGTGGTGAAGTCCCGATTTTGACTAAACCCGATGTGCATTGCTTCAATCAAAGTTTGCTCTATTTCTGCTCCTGAAAAATCAGGCGTTTCATAAGCTAACCTATCGATATCGTAATCTTTTAAGTTATGGGCACGCAGTCGAGATAAATGCACAGTAAAAATTGCTTTTCTCTCTTCTTGAGTCGGCAAACCAACAAAGAAAATTTCATCCAACCGCCCTTTTCGCAGCATTTCTGGTGGTAGCGCTTGGATATCGTTGGCGGTAGCAACAACAAACACAGGTGAGGTTTTCTCGGCTAACCATGTAATAAATGTACCAAAAACCCTGCTAGTAGTTCCCGCATCACCTTTGCTACCAAGCCCCGAAAAGGCTTTATCTATCTCATCAATCCACAAAATGCAGGGAGCAAGAGCTTCGGCGACTTGTATCATTTGTCGCGTGCGAGATTCCGACTCACCCACCAAACCCCCAAACAATCGTCCCACATCCAGACGCAGCAAAGGTAAGTGCCAATGATGGGCGATCGCCTTTGCAGTTAACGATTTTCCAGTTCCCTGAATTCCCACCAACATTAAACCACGGGGGTGCGGTAATCCGTACTGTCGCGCCCTTTCGGTAAATGCTCCACCCCGACGGAGGAGCCAGTCTTTCAGGTTATCGAGTCCGCCGATATCAGAAATTTGCTCAGTGGCTGGGTAAAAGTCGAGTATTTGGGTTTGGCGAATCGTTTGGCGCTTTTCTTCCAAAACTAGATCCACGTCTTCTGGTTGCAGTTCCCCGTGGGTAGCTATTGCGCGTGCCAAAACCCGACGAATGCGTTCCATCGATAGCCCTTGACAAGAGCGCACCAAATCATCCAATATTTTACCAGAAAGGGAGTTACCAGTCCCAGCTAACAAGCGTTCCACTTCCGTTTTAATTTCCGCTGCTGCGGGTAAAGGAAATTCAAGGACAGTAAGAACTTCGGTTAAGTCGTCAGGAATAGCAATTCTTGGCGACAGCAACACAATATTTTTCGGTTGGGACTTGAGGAGTCGGGCGAAGTTGCGGAGTTTGCGGGCGATCGCCACATCTTCTAAAAAACGATGGTAATCTCGCAGAATAAACACCCCAGGCGCAGAAGCTGGGAGTTTTTCGACTAATTCCAAAGCTTGTAGAGGGTTACGCCGCCCAAACCCCGCATCGTTGGGATTGCCTTGATAACCATCCACAAAATCCCAAGTATACACTGGACGATTACCCTGGTTCGCTGCTTCTTCGCGGATAGCGGCTTCCACCCGTTCCTCTTCGTAAGTTGGAATGTAGATTAAAGGGTAGCGGGCGCGTAATAGGAGTTTAAACTCGTCACGGAAGCTCATAAGTAGATGTTTGGAGTAAGTTGTTAGTTCTTTCTCTCATTGTTCAGGTTTGTCATGCTTCTAACAACTCATTCACCCTGACTTTTCACGCCATGTAGAAAAATCCACGAAATACCTAACCCCCAACCCCTTCCCTACGAGGGAAGGGGAGTAAGACTCAAAGCCTCTCTCCTTGTAGGAGAGAGGTTTGGAGAGAGGTTTTCCACAGCAGAAGTGAAAAGTCAACTCATTCACCAACCTTACCTGCTGCTAAAACTTGTTCTACGGAAAGAGTCAACTCTGGGAAAGTGCGAGAGGCGATGCACTGCTTACCTGTAAAAACAGATTCTTCATACAGTCCTTCTTCCAACAACAGGACTGTCACTTTTCCTTCTAGGGGATCTACTATCCAGTACTCTGGAATTTCCAAAGCAGCATATTCAGAACGCTTATAGCGATAGTCGCGTTTGATAGACTCTGGGCTGATGATCTCCACAGTCAGCAGTGGTGGCGTTTGACAAACAGCAGATTCATCCAGCATATCTGTCACTTGTTCCGCAGCCACGACACAAACGTCCGCTAGTCTCGACTTGCGCCATCCTGTTCTAATCCCAGCCTCCCGAAAGCACAGCCAAGGTAAGCCAAGACGGCGAATTTCTCCATCCAACTGTCCTTCAATAAACTTAGCAATCAAAATATGCCTGAACGTTGGTGGATTCATCAGTTCTAACCTACCGTCCACCAGTTCATAGCGGTTATCAGTATCATCCTTATAAGCGAGATATTCCTCAAAGGTGAGCAAATGTTGGGTAGTAGTGGATGTCATCAGACAACCTCTGTCATACTTTCTCCAATTTTTGCATTTATCAGGTTCAGATTCCCGACTTCGCCAAAGTTGTCGGGAATCTTGTTGAGGGCGACAAGGTATGATCATCGAAGCATCGCAGGAAGAACGAATATGGACAAATCTTTGCTGGAAAGATTTCGCAAAGCATATCAATCTCTAGAACTCTTTCCGCTGATCACTGCAAGACAGATTGAAGCGTTTCGAGTTGATTTTGCCAATGATACAATCGCCCGCTTAGAGCAAGCCGTCGAAGATGCACCTCCCAACGGTAAGCTTATTTTTGCAGGACACCGAGGTTGTGGCAAGTCTACTTTGCTAGCGAAATTTGCCAAAAAGATGATGCAACAAGGATATTTTGTTGCCTTCTTTTCTGTTGCTGATTTGATTGAAATGTCTGATGTTAATCACGTTAATATCTTGTATGCCATTGCTTTGACTCTGCTAACTAAAGCAACAGAAAACGGAGTCCAAATATCCAAAGAAACCGAAAAAACTTTACGAGAATGGTTTACCACTACGCAAACAGAAACAGTCACCAAAGATTTGAAATCTGAGCTAGGACTGGGTGGTGAGTGGCTCAAACTTATCACCGCCAAGTTGAAAAACGAAGCCACATTTCGGGAAGAAATTAAAAAAACTTACGAACGCAAAGTTTCTGAACTTGCTCGTAAAGCTGATGAAATTGCCTCTATCATTCAAGCTGATACAAAAAAGGAAGTTTTGGTAGTCATTGATGACTTAGACAAACTTGATTTAGGTTTGGTTGAGGATATTTACAAAAATAATATCAATTCTTTATTTTTACCGAAATTTAGGATAGTTTTTACCATTCCTATTTCAGCAATCCGCAACAATGAGTTACTTGCGGTTTTACAATCACTCGTATCGCGTCCTCTGTTAATGGCAGTTTGTAAATTTTTTAAACCAGAAGATATTCACAAACAAGACGGAGTCCCGAAGGAAAAATTTGTAAATTTGTTTCTGGAAATCCTTAAAAGGCGCATACCAGAAGAATTAATTGAACCAGAAACCGCCAGAAAAATTGTTCTTAAAAGTGGTGGTGTGGTACGTGAATTAGTGCGAATTGCTAGAGAATGTTGTTCTCAATGTTTACTATTAATTCGTTCGGAACCAGAGCGAACCGATATTAAAATTAATGATGAAATTCTCCAATTAGCAGTCAAGGATTTGCGGAATGAGTTTGCTCGTCCTTTGGGTGAGAATTTGTATAGCATATTAGTAACGACCTACGAAAACCTCACACCAAAAGATGCCAAAAGTGAGGAATTTCTCTCGCTGCTGCACGGACTGTATGTACTAGAATATGAAAACGATGATTTGTGGTACGACGTCCATCCGATTGTGGTGGATCTACTCAAGCGCAAGAAGTTGATTGCAGAATGACAACAGTTGATGATGTAACTGAAAATCAACGGAATTATCTGAAGTTAATCGTAGCCTTGGAAGCCAGCCAAGGTATTCTTAACTTGCTGATTGCAGTTTGCGATGACCGTAATTTGCGCGAAAATCTTATTCGACAATACGAAACAGAACTCAAACAGCAAGACTTTCTCACCTATCGGGTGCGGGTACGCAACCAAGACCCCAGTTTACGCTATGCGCTGGCGCAGTTGGTAGAAAAAGAGCCAGATTTGCAGCAGGGTAAACCTGCTGTGATTACAGTTTTGGGAGTGGACGAGTTACTATCAGTGAAGCTAGATGCACCAAAATCTGAGCAAGACAGGTTTTTTGGCTACTTACAATGGACAAGAGAAGCACTGCGAGAGTTTCGCTTCCCAATTGTGCTGTGGATAACTGAACCAATATTGGTTCGCTTGGCAGAACGCGCACCAGATTTTTGGAGTTGGCGCGGTGGAGTGTTTTGGTTTACCCGCGAGTCTACAACCGTGGAACGAGAGAATTTTTCCGTATCAAGAACTCTCTCGACGACTGCACCAAAGCAAACGGTTGGTTTACCACTAGAAGAAATCTTACGACTGATTGAACAAATTGAAGCTCAAGGCAAGGAATCTCCCATACTAGCAACATTGTACGACAGTTTGGCACAAGCTTATCAACAACGTTATGACAGTGCCCAAGAACGTCAATTGGCAATTGAGGCGTATGAAAAGGCAATTGCGCTGCAAACAAAGTTGGGGTTAAAGGCTGATTTAGCTGATAGCTTGAAAAAGTTGGGGGATCTGTATTTTGAACTGAAAGATGAGGTCAAAAAAGCTAACAATTGTTATCAGCAAGCACTAGAAATATACCGCGATATTGGCGATCGCTTGGGTGAAGCTAACACCTTAAAAGCGATTGGCGATGTTTTGCAGTTCCTCGACCGTCGCAGCGAAGCATTAGAACGTTACGAACAAGCATTGGCATTCTACCGCGATATTGGCGATCGCTTGGGTGAAGCAAACACCTTAAAAGCGATTGGCGATGTTTTGCAGTTCCTCAAACGTAGCAGCGAAGCATTAGAACGTTACGAACAAGCATTGGCATTCTACCGCGAAATTGGCGCACGCTTGGGTGAAGCAAACACCTTAATAGCGATTGGCGATGTTTTGCAGTTCCTCAAACGTAGCAGCGAAGCATTAGAACGTTACGAACAAGCTTTGGCATTCTACCGCGAAATTGGCGCTCGCTTGGGTGAAGCAAACACCTTAATAGCGATTGGCGATGTTTTGCAGTTCCTCAAACGTAGCAGCGAAGCATTAGAACGTTACGAACAAGCTTTGGCATTCTACCGCGATATTGGCGATCGCTTGGGTGAAGCAAACACCTTAAAAGCGATTGGCAATGTTTTGCAGTTCCTCAAACGTAGCAGCGAAGCATTAGAACGTTACGAACAAGCATTGGCATTCTACCGCGATATTGGCGATCGCTTGGGTGAAGCAAACGTTCTGCAACAGTTTGGCAAATTACAAGATGACCCAGTTCAAGGGCTAGAATATCTCCAACAAGCTCAAAACCTTTACCTTGAAATTGGCGATATCTACAGCCAAAGTCGCAATCTACTCTACTTTATCGCTAAGGCACAATTAAACTTGGGACAACGAGACGCCGCTCTTGAGTCGTTGCATCAGGCTGCTGAACTCGCCACCTCTATTAATTATGAACCCTTTATCAAATACGCTGAATCGAAGATAACCGAAATTAACTCTACTGCTGCACCGCTGATACTGTAGCGACTACTGCGGGGCTTATTCCAGCATCTATATATAAGAACTACAATTCTTGAAAGGCTGAGTTTACCTGCGCGCACCTTTTCCATTATATATATGATATCTTGTCAACTTGGCAAAAGTCAACCCTAATTTGTAATAAGCGCTGAAGCGCTTACTACAAACCCACCAATCTATGATCCTGGTAATTGGTTTTTCAAAGCCTCCAAAGAAGCCCAACGGCTGTCAACCAACTTATCTGATTTGCTCTCAGTGCTTGGTTGAATACCCAAACAATTGGCATCACACAATTGTCGTTGAGGTAATTCCAAGCACATTTGCTCGTACAGCCATTCACTGGGATAAAAATATCCGTCAGGTGAGAGGGTTTCTACTAAATCATCAAAAGCGATTTCCCGTTCTAAAGGCAGGTCATCTGTTTCGTTAGCTGCTTCGTCTAACCAGATAATTTCCTTAGTATCAACCGTTAAACGTTGATTGTAATTTTGCAAGCAACGATTGCAGGTACAGGTAATGATGGCTTCTGCTTGACCAGAGACTTCTAAGTAATTACCGTGATGCTGCACGCTGATACGACCGCGAACTGGTGTTAGAGTGTCCAGACCGGGCAGAAACTCTGTGACTTGAATTTCTTCTGTTCGTTGTGGCGCTTTAGTAAGCTGCGGAATATAAATTGCGTCCATGGGAGTTGTGAGACATCCTCACGACAAACTCTGTGTATCATCAGCGATGCAGCTGTTAATACATATTTAAGTCTAGCTTTTATAGAAATAAGTTTTATAACTGTTAAATTCGGATTTCCGAAACTTTTTATATGAATTCTATGAAAATCATGAGTTTGGTGCTAACTCTTCACTCTTGACTTTGGTACGGGCGCAATGCCTTGCGCCCCTACAGTTCACTTTTTAGTTATTCCATCTCCATTGATGCAAGGCGTACAACCAAGTGACGATGCGGCTCTTTCCCTCGGCTGAAGGTTTCTAAGTCACCAAACTCCTTAAATAATGTGTGAACTTGACGGCGTTCAGCTGAACTGAGTGACTTGATTTCTACTTCTTGACCTGAGGAGCGCACTTGCTGGGCTGCTGCTTCAGCCATTGCGCGAATTTCTGCATATCTCCTGACACGGTAGCCATTTAACTCAACAGTGTAGGAGGCTTGCTCTTGTTGTGGTTGACTCAGGTTGAGAATAGAATTTGCTAGATACTGAATTGCATCTAGCACTGAACCATCGGGACCAGTTAAAATCTCGATTTGTTCTGGCATCAGGTTGGTTTGATCAATCGTCAACCAGTAACTATCCTGTTCTTGAGATTCCTCGTCCAGACTGGGGGTTGTTTCTAGCTCACCTTCAATATCAACAGATAGTCCACTAAGTTGCAGCAGTGTCTTTAACCACTCCTGACCACGTTGCATTCGACTGTCTGTCATCATTACCCTGTAGTCTTTTTCTTAGAACTTTTTGGCTCAAACGGCAACGCCTTTTTTTGTGCGCTTTGTTCTTCTTTCTCCTGAGTCTCTACAATTTTTTGTAGTTCTTCAGGCAGAGCTTCGCGCGTGAGAATATAGGTTTGCAGTGTTTGGAAAATATTACCAATCACCATATACATCAGCACCCCGGCTGGCAAGGGGAAGAACAAAAACATCCCAGAAAAGATGACCGGGGTGATTTTGTTTACGGTGTCCTGCTGCGGGTTAGCATTAGTGGAATTTTGCCCGGAAAGGATTTGGCTGACGTAAAGGGTAATACCAAATAGTACCACCATAGCGACGATATCCCAGTGAATGGTGCCGTCTGGATCAGTTGCACCAACCCTACCTAAGGCATCAATAAAGAGAAATCCTTGACTTGCGGCGAGTCCAGGAATAGTTCCCTGAATGGTCACATCCCCTGGCTGCAAGGCTTCTATGTTGCCTTCAGCATCAATTTTTATCCGTTCCTCCCCTTTAGTAATTTTCCATTCGGGGATTAACTGACTATCGGGGTGTTCTGCTAAAAGTGCCTGGAATGGTTTGCCTTCCGGGGTTTGATATTCTATCTTCGTATTTTCTCCCACCGCTAATTTGTTGCCTCCGGGAAGGATGGCACTTACCTTAACGTGTTCCCCTTCAGCAACATAGATGTTTTGTGGGGCAGTGGCAAAGGCTTGCGGTTGAATTCTTTCGATTTGTTCACCAGGAAGGATTTGCAAATTTAAGCTATAGTTGACACCAGCGAAAGGTGAACCCCGCAAAGTAGCAAACAGTGCCAGTAAAACTGGCATCTGTAACAGCAGTGGCAAACAACCTGCGAGCGGGTTGCCAAATTCTTTTTGGACGTTCATCATTTCTTCCTGCTGTTTTTGCGGATCGTCCTTATACCGCTCCCTAATTTCTTGCATCCGCTTGTTCATCAGAGGTTGCACAATCCGCATCCGCCGCATATTGCGAATTGAACCAGCACTCAGGGGATAGAGCGCGAAGCGGATTATCAATGTCAATGCCACGATCGCCAATCCATAGCTAGGCACAATGCTATAGAACAAGTCTATGATCGGCAGCATTACGTTGTTCGAGAGAAACCCGATACCAAAATCCATTATTCTGAATTCAACCTGAGATACTGTAAATTGACTTAATCTAATTTATCTAAATCATGATTTAGATGCGACTAGCTTCGTACTACGGATAGCCGCACATTATATGACAAGTGGGTTAGTGGTTAGTGGGTAGTGGGTAGTGGTACTTTTTGACAACTAACAACTAACAACTAACAATTCCCCACTTTCCATCACTTCTTAGCGCCCACATAGGTGGGATTTCTAGCGATGACTTTTTCTTCAATGTAGTCGTAAATTTCCCGAAACTTGGGAATAGCCCGCACTTCTAGACGGGTACCATTTCTGAGAGTTATTACCATATCCCCCCACAACCCAATGCCACGGGGAATTTTGACAATTTTGACAATTTCTGAGTAAATCACATCAGTGCGATCGCGCCCCATCCAACCACCCATCACGGAAATCCTGCGATCAGTAATGCGGTAGCGCAGCCACAATGCCCTAACAATTGCCCCGACTGTCAATGGTAGACCAACAATGGTTAGCCCAATCAATATGTTCGTGATTAAATCCCCTATATGGGGACCACCCTCAAAATAAACGTCTTCACGAATGCCCATTGAACACCTCGGCTTGTGCCAACAACTGCTCTAATTCTTGCAGAAATTGTTGGGTTACGCACTTAGATTCTGCTGCTGTTGGTTTCACAACAACCACTATCCGCCATCCTGGTAATATTTGAGGCAACAATTGATGCAAAGCTGCTGCAATTTGCCGCTTCAGGCGGTTGCGAACGACTGCTCGTTTGCTGACTTTTGTGCTAATCGAAATGCCTATTCGGGTTGGAGTAAGACTTGGTGTGTTTTTTGTTTCAATTTCAGGAACAGTATCCTCAGAAGGCTTGGAGGAAGGTGATGGTCGTAAGGCTCTTAATGTCATATGTGAACCATGACGACGGAATCCTTCCCGGAAAACTGCCTGGAAATCTTTTCGAGATTTTAGCCGATTTGCTTTGGGCAATGCCACTGCTGCTATGTTTCGCTCAATGCCCTAAACGCTCAAACGGTAGCGTCCCTTTCTTCTCCTAGCCTTGATCACGTTTCTACCGTCTGGTGTCCGCATCCTAGCGCGAAAACCAGAGGTTCTTTTTCTCTTACGGCAAGTGCCTTCCAACGTTCTCTTCATGTTTTTATCCTCTTAGACAATTTTTATAAAAAAAGTCACAATTTTTAATTGTATCACTTAAATTTCCAAAAAGTAGTCAATAGTCCAATAACTCTTGACTATTGACTCTTAATTTAACTAATGCTGATAATCCATGTCCCGATGTAGCGCGATAGCGGCACATCGCCAGGAGACTGAACTGAGCAGTTAAAATAGAAAATTCCGCCAGAAGATGGGTTTTTTACGTTAGAGAGAACCACCTCAACGTTGCTACCTGCTGGTATTGCTTCTTGGGGATAAATTTCAATGACGCGATTTTCTTTATCCCACTTCACTTCCGATAATGCAATCTCTTTGTCCCTAACCTTTACCTCAACCTTTTTGGGGTCAAAGGTTCCTTTGTAGTACTCAGGATAAGAAATGACAAAATGACCAACTGCTGTTTTCAGCTTTTTGTTAGAAATTTTCAGTCTGTACCTATCCCAGCCATTGGTTTGACCACCAAAATCTAAGCGGAATGGTAGCTGATTTTCGCTTTTGACACCGCTAAATAGAGTCCACCCAGGCAAATTCTGTGCCCAGCTTATGGCGGGGATCCCAGCCAGCAAACAGCTAGTCAAAGCCAAAGTAGAAAGTAAACGTCGCATGGTTAAGCTCCTCAAGCAGATATAGATCTTTTGTCTTAATAACTGGGACTAAAAGTTCATCGTAACTAAACTTTACTACTGAACATTTGGATAATAGACGTAAAATGCTCACAAAAGTGTCAAGCTCAGTATTTCTCAGGGATAGCCCTTTTTTATTTGTTACTTTTTATACTATTAGAATTGGTTTTCAGGATTTTTGAATTTGAACTTACGAAAAACACGTTGAGATGTCATTGTGTTGCTAAATGTGTAGAAATATATATAACTTGTTATAAAAATTGAGTCATTCAATAGTAACATCGGTAGTTAACTTGAATTATACTGGCTAAAACAAGTTGTACTCAATGCAGGATTTATTAAGATTATTTGGGGATAATTTTTGAAAATTTTCTTAATATTGCAGTATGTAAAAAAAGAAGAACAAAATTGTTAAATCCCTAAAAGAAGTTGAAGACAAAGATGCAAAATTTGGGGAGTAGCATAGGATGTGCAATAGATGACCCTTTTTGCAAAAACATTGGAATCTTGAAATCCTGTAAGAACGAAATTGAGTCTTTGCGTAGGTAATTGTAGATTGTGAGAGCGAAGGTTAAGTTGACTGGTCAAACCAACTGCTAATAGCTGCTGTCTATGCACACTATAAGTGCGCCTGTTGCCTCACCCTGAAAAATTTCACAGCTTGCAGAAAATAGGTATTTATCTTAAGGAGATTGCATGAGAATAGCAGTTGCCAAAGAAATTGAAGTTTGTGAGCGTCGAGTGGCATTAATTCCTGACACCGTTGCCCGATTGGTCAAACAAGGCTTGGAAGTATGGGTAGAAAGGAGTGCAGGTGAGCGGGCTTTCTTTTCTGATGCAGCCTATGAGGCAGCCGGAGCTAAAGTCATAACTGATACCGCTACATTATGGGGTGAAGCAGATATTCTGCTGAAGGTCAGCCCACCTCAAGAGAGAGAAGATGGACGCTCAGAAATTGACCTGCTCAAGGAAGGATCTGTGCTCATTAGCTTTCTCAATCCTTTAGGGAACCCATTTGTAGCGCAGCAACTAGCAGAACGCAAGGTAACTGCTATCAGCATGGAAATGATCCCCCGCACCACTCGAGCACAAAGTATGGATGCGTTATCTTCGCAAGCATCAATCGCCGGTTACAAAGCGGTACTGATTGGTGCAGCAGCATTACCAAAATATTTCCCCATGTTGACAACAGCAGCTGGTACAATTGCGCCTGCAAAAGTGTTTATTATGGGTGCTGGTGTTGCTGGCTTACAAGCGATCGCCACAGCTAGACGCTTGGGAGCAGTGGTAGAAGCCTTTGACATTCGCCCCGCCGTCAAAGAAGAAGTTCAAAGTTTAGGGGCAAAATTCGTCGAAGTCAAACTCGAGGAAGAAACCGTCGCCGCCGGAGGCTACGCCAAAGAAATTTCTGAGGCGAGCAAACAACGCACTCAGGAAGTCGTCACTGAACACGTGAAAAATGCTGATATCGTGATCACAACCGCTCAAGTTCCTGGGAGAAAAGCACCAATTTTAGTGACTGAAGAAATGGTGGCACAGATGAAACCAGGTTCGGTGATTGTGGATCTCGCCGCCGAACAAGGTGGTAACTGCGCCTGCACTGATCCCGGCAAAGATATTGTGTGGAACGGCGTTACTATCATTGGTCCCATCAACTTACCATCATCGATGCCAGTCCACGCCAGTCAACTCTATTCCAAGAATTTGACATCGTTGATGCAACTGTTGATTACAAAAGACAATGCTTTAAATGTCAACTTTGCCGACGACATCATCGATGCTGCTTGCGTGACTCATGCAGGAGAGATTCGCAACCAGCGAGTGAAGGATGCCCTACAAGCTTTAAGCGGCGTAGCAGGGTAGTCAGTTCGTAGTAAGCGCTTAAGCGCTTACTACAAGCAAATTTCCACAGGAGTTTTTTATCGATGACAGAAGCATTAATCGCTGCTTTATTTGTCTTTGTTTTGGCATCCTTTACAGGATTTGAAATTATCAACAAAGTCCCACCAACTCTTCACACACCCTTAATGTCGGGTTCCAACGCCATTTCTGGCATTGCTGTACTTGGGGCAATCGTGGCTTCTGGTGCCAGAGAGACGAATTTGTCAGTCATTTTAGGTTTGATTGCTGTAGTGCTGGCAACTGTGAACGTGGTGGGTGGTTTCCTCGTCACAGATCGGATGTTGCAAATGTTCAAGAAAAAGGAGATTAAGGCGTGAGCGACTTTTTACCAACTGGGATTCAGCTATCGTATTTAGTCGCTGCGTCCTTATTTATTCTGGGTTTGAAAAAGCTGGGATCACCCGCGACAGCGCGACAAGGTAATGTTGTTGCAGCCGTGGGGATGCTGTTAGCGATTGTGGCAACACTGCTAGATCAGCAGGTGTTGAACTACGAAATGATTTTGGTGGGGTTGGCTATTGGTTCTGCAATTGGGGCGATCGCCGCCTACAAAGTCCAAATGACGGAAATGCCCCAAATGGTGGGTTTACTCAACGGCTTGGGTGGTGCAGCTTCAGCACTTGTCGCTGTTGCTGAATTTTGGCGGTTGCTGGCAAATGGTGAAGGAATACCCCTGGATGTCAACATCTCAATGCTGTTAGATGTGTTGATTGGTGGTGTTACCTTCACGGGTAGTATGCTGGCGTTTGCCAAGTTACAAGGTTTAATCAGCGGTACCCCGATTACATTTCCTTTGCAGCAACCAATCAACGCTCTTCTCCTGATTGCATATCTAGCAGGTAGCGCTTATTTAATCATCACACCGGATAGTTTACCCGTGTTCTTAGGAGTCGTGGCTGTCTCTCTGGTATTGGGTGTAATGTTTGTCATCCCCATTGGCGGCGGTGATATGCCGGTGGTGATTTCGCTGTTGAACTCCTTGTCGGGGATAGCCGCTGCTGCTGCTGGTTTTGTGGTGATGAACAATATGTTGATCATTGCTGGTGCTTTGGTGGGAGCATCTGGTTTAATCCTCACCGAGATTATGTGTAAGGCAATGAACCGCTCTTTATTTAGTGTGCTGTTCAGTGCTTTTGGTTCAGGGGCTACATCTGGTAGTGGTGCTGCTGCTGGTGGAACAACTGATAAATCTGTCCGCAGCATCGATCCCGAAGAAGGCGCGATGATGTTAGGTTATGCCCGTTCTGTGGTAATTGTTCCTGGTTACGGGATGGCTGTAGCGCAGGCGCAGCACAGCGTACGCGAGTTGGCAGATCAGCTCGAACGCATGGGCGTAGATGTGAAGTATGCGATTCACCCCGTTGCTGGTAGAATGCCTGGGCATATGAACGTGTTGCTGGCTGAGGCGAATGTGCCTTATGAGCAGTTGCATGATATGGAAGATATCAATCCCCAATTTGATCAAACGGACGTGGCTTTGGTGATTGGGGCAAATGATGTGGTGAATCCGGCGGCGCGGAGTGATGCAAATAGTCCAATTTATGGTATGCCCATCTTGGAAGTGGATCGGGCAAAGCAGACGATTGTGATTAAGCGCGGTATGAGTGCGGGTTTTGCTGGTGTAGATAATGATTTGTTCTACAAGAATAAAACCACGATGCTCTTTGGTAGCGCTAAGGATATGGTGGCGAAGTTGGTTTCTGAGGTGAAGCAGTTGTAAACGAACCGCCAAGACGCCAAGGGCGCAGAGGAAGAATTAGAGAGTTAGCTTGCCTTGGGAGTATGATGCTCTTGAGGCAAGCTTTTTTGATAGAAAGCCTTGTAAGCAGTTTCACTCAAGTGATTCATGTCTTTGATAGAGAAGGTGATATCACAGTTGGCTTTTCAGGGTATGTGGAATAGCTCATTTTATGGGTTTCCTCAAGCCCTGATTTTTCGTTCGTTATTCTCAATAATCTAAAATTATTGAAAATAAGGCTGTGAAAAAGTCACGCAGCATCAAATCTAAGCTTCGTTAGTGAGCGATGCAAGCGTTAGTTAGCGAAGAATGAAGCAATTGATGAGCTTTCGCTAAAATTGAAGGTAAACAAGGATGAAGCTGGGAGATATTGTTAGTTGCATTGTTATAGATCCTCGCAAGCTAACAAATTACGCTCTTAACACAGACAACCCCGTAGGTGCTGATAAAGCGGTGATGTTTCAGCGTGATTTAGGTTTTACTATAGATAACTATCAACTTCTGCTAGAACAAATTTCGACTCAAGCCTTAGATGCTGAAGCAATTTTGGGGCGTGCCGACGAGCATGGACAACGCTACACTGTAGATTTGGATATTACGGGGACACAAGGACAGCGCTCGATTGTTCGTACAGGTTGGATAGTAGAACCCAACAGTGATAGCGCTAGGTTAGTAACGCTCTATGTTCGGAGGAAAAAATGACTGAACCAGAACTATTTGATCTGATTGAATTGTTAGTAAATTTGCCAGAAGATAACCTATATGCAGGAGTCCGAGGGGCGATTGTAGAATGTTACGATAATAATACTTATGAAGTTGAGTTTACTAATGAAGAAGGAGAAACTTTAGCTCTTTGTAATTTATCATCTGAGCAATTTATAGTTATATGGAAAGCTAAAAATAAGAGTTGGTTACCAGTCTCGGAACGGATTACTGCTGTAATTAACTATTTATCTGAAGAACGTAAGCAGGAAGTATTAGATTTTGCCCGTTCTCTATATCAGCGGTAATTATTTATATGGATTAAACTTGATAAGATTCTAGTCGAATCATTCTTTGAGTTTACTCCTTTGTTGCTGAAAGATTACTGAGTTATAAGGTAATTGTGATTTTGACCATCAGTATTACCTTTCTATCCTACTAATTAATCATACTACGCACTTTTCCTCTTTGGCAGAGAAACAAAGCACAAATACACAAAGACGCTAAGAAACTTTTTGCGTCTTAGCGCCTTTGCGCGAAATTTCAAGAAAAATTATTTTTTCTTCTTAAGCTTAGGAGCAGTGTTCGAATGAGTGGTGCGTCGTGTTTCGCGTTTTTCTTGTGCTCGCAGACGGCGATCGCGCCAATCTGCTAGTGTCAAATAACCAACACCTCCTGTGACTGCAACAAGCAGTACCGCAGCAACTAAAGCCAAAATACTCAGGAATGGACTTTCCACGATTCTCTTAGAGTCCGTTGCGACCCCAAACTACCATTGAAATTGACCAAGTAAAAACAACCAGTAAAGAAACCCAACCTAGTGTCAAAATGTCCATAGTGGTACTTTTAAAGTTATTTACGAAACGACTCTAATATTAATAATACTAGAACCATGTTCTGAACTAAAGTTTGGACTCAGTGAACAACATTTTGGATAATCAGCTCATGGCAGAACGCATTGAATCCCTCAAAGCCGCGATAATAGGGGGTTTGTGCCTGATGATAGCCTTCCTCATCACTACTTTGGTAAACAGTCTAGTACTGGCAAAGTATGATGAAGTTTTTAGCAGTTTGAGAATCGATACTCTAAGTTTGCACTCGTTTGTGAGTGCTGGGATTGCAGTTTTCTGTGGCTTGCTGTTTGGTGTCACCTACCGCTATATCATTCGTTCAGATAAAAATTTCCAACTCAAAGCTGGGGGAGTGCTAGCATTTGGTTTGGTACGGGGTTTAGCCCAAGTGGATGTTATGCTCTGTTGTTCTAGCAGTGTTTTGCCTTTAGTGGTGCTAGCAGTTGAAAGTATTTTGTGGTTTGGGTTAGCAGCATATGCCCTCGATACTGCCATACAGTTCGGCTGGATTAAGCCTTTTAAAATAGAGTAAATGTCAGACGAACACTAACTCAAAATTTGAAGTCATTGTTAACACAATTTTATAGGAAAACAACAAATGAAACTAACCAACACTATCACAACCCCCTCTATTATCCAGAGATTTCAGTGGATTGTTGATCCTGTAGGATATATGGAAAAAGCGGTTCAGCAATATCCCGACATTTTTACTTCTAAAATAATCAGGTCTAAACGTCAAGTGGTATTTGTGCAGCACCCCCAGACAATTCAGGAAATTTTAACGAATGATCGAAAAAAGTTTGCTGCCTTAGGTGAAGAGAACAAAATTTTGCTACCGTTAGCAGGCAATAATTCACTCTTTTTGCTAGATGGTGAACGCCATAGAAGACAACGCCAACTCGTCATGCCCCCCTTTCATGGCGATCGCATGCGAGTTTACAGTGAAATAATCTGCAATATAACTGAAAAAGTCTTTAGTCAATTACCACACAAAAAACCCTTCTCAGCTCGTACTCAATTGCAGAATATATCCCTGCAAGTCATTTTACAGGCTGTTTTTGGTTTGCTTGAAGGAGAACGTTACCAACAACTCAAGCATCGACTTCAGTTAATGATGGATGTGTTTGAATCACCACTTGCTTCTAGCTTCCTGTTTTTGCCCTTCCTACAAAAAGATTTAGGAAAATGGAGTCCTTGGGGAAGGTTTTTACGTTTGCGGCAGCAAATTGATGAATTAATTTACACAGAAATTGCGGAACGCCGTGCAAAACCAGATCCAAATCGCGCTGATATTCTCTCTTTATTAATGTCTGCGCGGGATGAACAGGGGAACCCGATGACGGTTCAAGAGTTGCGCGATGAGTTGATGACTCTGCTGTTGGCTGGAAATGAAACGACAGCATCGGCTATGGCTTGGGCGCTGTACTGGATTCACCGTTTGCCAGAAGTCCGTCAAAAACTGCTTCAAGAACTGGACACCCTCGGTGATTCACCAGATCCCATGAGCATTGCTAGATTACCTTATCTGACAGCTGTTTGTAATGAAAGCTTACGGGTTTACCCTGTAGCAATGTTGACTTTTGCTAGGGTTGTGCAAGAAAGCGTTGAGCTACTAGGATATGAGTTAGAGCCTGGTACAATACTGTTTGGCTGTATTTACCTTGTACATCAACGTGAAGATTTATACCCGCAGCCCAAGCAGTTTAAACCGGAACGCTTTTTGGAACGTCAATTTTCTCCTTATGAATTTATGCCCTTTGGCGGTGGTGTCCGTCGCTGTGTTGGTGAAGCTTTAGCGATGTTTGAAATGAAGCTAGCCTTAGCAACACTCTTGTCACGCTATGAGTTTACACTGGATAGCGATCGCCCAGAACAAGGACAACGACGAGGAGTGACTCTTGCTCCTGCTGGTAAAGTCAAGATGATAATCGCGGGAGAACGAGAGCATCAAGAGAGTCCAAAAGTTGTAGCAAGTGTTTAAAGTGGGCAAGCATGACATTGGCACTTGGTATGATTGAAGTCTATGGGGTTCCCGCAGCAATAGAAGCCGGGGACGCTATGTGTAAAGCTGCCCGCATCACCCTTGTTGGCTATGAAAATACTGATTTAGGGCGAATTACTGTGCTTATCCGGGGAGAAGTGGGTGAGATCAATGTTGCTGTAGCAGCAGGACTTGAGGCGGTACCGCGAGTGAATGGTGGTGAGATACTTTCTCATCACATTATTCCCCGTCCTCACGAAAATCTAGAATCTGTTTTGCCGATTCATCTCTCAGCAAATATAGAGCAATTTAATTTTGATATCCGGTTTCCACCGCCATTGTCGGCTTAAAAACTACTAAGTGCGTAGGAGCGGATACCTTGCCCTATTACTCATTAGACCTCCAATAAAGTAAAATTAAAAATATTTTTAACCACAGATGCACACCGATAAACACAGATGATTTATCGGTGTGCATCTGTGTTCATCTGTGGTTTAATTATCATAAAATTAACTTTTGCAAGAGGTTTATTGTTGAGTTTTTATTCTTCCTAAGTTTAAAATACAGTTTGCAAATCGAGGATAAAACCAGGCAAAACATCTTCCCCTGATAGTTCTGTTGGTGATTCTAAAACTTCTACTTCTCGCCCCAAGCGATATATTTCTACTCGGCGGGTTTTTCTATCAATTAACCAGCCGAGTTTGACTTGATTCTCCATGTATTCTTGCATTTTTTCTTGTGTCTTTTGTAGAGTATCAGTGGGTGACATTAATTCCAAAACGAAATCAGGAACGATTGGGGGAAATTTCTCTTTTTGTTCAGAGGTGAGAGTATCCCATCTTTCTTGTTTTATCCACGTAACATCCGGAGAACGGTTAGCACCATTGGGAAGTTTAAAGCCAGTTGAAGAATCAAATACTTTGCCAAGCTTAGTTTGGCGATTCCAAATAACAAAATCAGCATTAATTTCTGAGTTGCGGTTTCCTGTTTCTCCTCCCGTTGGGGGCATAATAATAAGTTCTCCTTTAGCACTGCGTTCAAATTTTACATCAGGATTTCTCCGACAAAGTTGATAAAATTGCTCGTCGGTTAATTCAATGACAGGTTTGAGGTTGAGGGTAATAGTGTTCATCAGGAGTCATGAATAAAAACATATATATTGCATTTTAGGCTACTTTAATTGGCATGAGTTTCTATAAGATTCACTTTTGAGAGAAAATTGAAGATAGCTTAAGTGTGACAAAGCATGGATTTCATCTCTCGGATGCAGGCGGTTCAATCGCCGATGATTGCGGTTGTTGCGGAACTGATTAAAAGCTGTCCCGGAACCATTTCTCTTGGACAAGGCGTTGTTTCCTATAGTCCACCGCCCGAAGCTATAGAATTTTTGCCTAAATTCTTAGCTGAACCAACGAATCATTTATACAAAGATATTGACGGAATTCCTCCATTGCGAACGGCATTAGCAGCGAAATTGCAAGCCTTTAATGGGATTGAAATCAATGAGGAAAACTGCATCGTCGTCACCGCAGGTAGCAATATGGCGTTTACAAATGCTATTCTTGCCATCACTTCGGTAGGGGATGAAATTATTCTCAATACGCCTTACTATTTCAATCATGAAATGGCAATTACAATGGCTGGCTGTCATCCAGTGTTGGTAAAATGTGATGAAAATTACCAGCTACGTCCAGAGGCGATCGCCTCTGCTATCACCCCAAAAACACGAGCAGTGGTGACGATTTCCCCCAATAATCCTACTGGGGCTGTGTATTCAAAAGAAGCGTTACGGGAAGTAAATCAAATTTGCCGCCAGCATGGTATCTACCACATCAGCGATGAAGCTTATGAATACTTTACCTACAACGGAGCAAAACACATTTCTCCGGGTGCATTCGCTGGAAGTAACGAGCATACCATTTCCCTTTATAGCCTTTCCAAAGCTTATGGTTTTGCTAGTTGGCGTATTGGCTATATGGTGATTCCCAAACACCTGCTTGTCGCCGTTAAAAAAGTCCAAGATACGATTGTGATTTGTCCGCCTGTGATTTCCCAGTATGCAGCTTTAGGGGCGTTGCAGGCAAACGAGGACTACTTGAAGAATCATATTGCGGCGATCGCCCAAGTCAGGCAAGTCGTACTCGACTCCCTCAACAGTTTACAAGACTTGTGTACTATTGCCTCTGCTAATGGTGCTTTCTATTTTTTCCTTAAAGTTCGTACTCAATTGAATGCTTTTGAACTCGTCGAACGACTCATCCGCGAACATCAAGTAGCAGTGATTCCAGGTACGACTTTTGGGATGAATGACGGATGTTATCTTCGTGTTGGTTATGGTGCGCTACAAAAAGAAACAGCAAAAGAAGGAATTGATCGATTCGTAAGAGGTTTGCAGGCGATAATTTGTGGGGTGCGTTAACACAGTGTAAAGTACTCCCTTTAAACTATACAGCGCTTCTCATCTGAATAAAGTACTAATTTATCTGTGTGCATCTGTACGCCAGTCGCCACAACGGGGGGAACCCCCGCAAGGCGCTGGCTCGTCCATCTGTGGTTCATTATTTCTTTGTGTACCTCACCCAATTGCAAACCGCTGTAAATCAGTTAGGAAAAACATGCTTTGTTTCCTACACTTTGATTTGGTGAACAATGCCCACACACCAATTTCAAAATCAATAACGCGAAATTGACATGACAATTATTAAGAAATTAATAGAAATCGAAACAGAACCAGGAATTCATATTTATAATATCACGCCGCAAATTGAGGCTATTCTAGCATCATATCCCATTCAAAACGGTCAAATTTTAGTGTTTTCTCGTCATACAACCACAGCATTAGCCATCAACGAATATGAAGAAAGATTGTTAGAAGATATCAAAGTCTATTTGCAAAAATTAGCACCTGAATCAGCTCGCTACCTACATAATGACTTGCACTTAAGAAAAAACATTCCTCCAGATGAACCAATGAATGCCCATTCTCATACCATTTCACGAAAAGCCTGATACAAATAAAGCATCAAGAATAAAATCCCAACCTGTAATAGAAGCAACGATTGATGTGTTTAATTGTTCCAATCGCTTCCAAATAAATTCTCTTAATTCATCTAAAGTTGAGAAGCTTTCCCAAGTTAAATGCCTTTTAACCTCCTCCCACAATCTTTCAATTGGATTAACTTGAGGTGTATGCGGAGGCTGAAATAACAAAACTATATTTTCTGGTAGTTTGAGATGCTGACTAAAATGAAACGCTCCATTATCTAACTGAAGAATATGTATATCTTGAGAATAAGTCTCTGAGAAT